>CALKHM010000186.1 GCA_937988695.1 uncultured Microbacterium sp.
GCCCGGGGTCAGGATGCCGGAAGGCAGCAGGTGCAGAGCGTACTTCTCATCACCGACCACCACGGTGTGCCCGGCGTTGTTGCCGCCGTTGAACTTCACGACCCAGTCCGTGCGGTCGGCGAGCAGGTCGGTCGCCTTGCCCTTCCCCTCGTCTCCCCATTGCACTCCGACGATGACGATTCCTGGCATGAGACGACCCCCGGAAGGTGTGGGAACGGGTTACGCCCCATCCTATCGGGCCGCCCGACAGCGCCGACGAAACCCGCTCGGGATGGATGTCCCGGCCCACCGCACCCGTGGTCGCAGCCCACCACGCCCGTGGCTCCGGCCCACCACGCCCGTGGCCGCAGCCCACCGCACCCGTGGTCCCGGCCCACCGCGCCCGTGGCCGCGAGCTGCCGCGCCCGTGGCCGCGAGCTGCCGCGCCCAGTAGTGTGGCGCCATGACCACGCCCGCCACCGAGGCCGCGACTCGTTCCGTCGAGGCGACCGGCCTGTCCTGGTGGCCGTGGGCGCGCGTCGCCGTGGCAGCGCTGATCATCGCGGCGCTCGTCGCGCAGGCGTCGGTGAGCATCGGCGGTGCGGTGGATGCGCATCGGGATGTCGCGACGACGACGGTGAACTTCTTCAGCTTCTTCACTGTGCTCTCGAACCTGCTGGCCGCCATCGTGCTGGCGTGGGCGGCAGGCTGGGCGCTGACCGCCGGGCGCGCGCGGGCGGGCGACCCACGCGGACTCGCGATAGCGCTGGCGTGTGTCACGACCTACATGATCGTCACCGGGATCGTCTACAACACGCTGTTGCGCGGCATCCCGCTCCCGCAGGGCACCACCGTGGAGTGGGCCAACGAGGTGCTGCACGTGGCAGGGCCCCTGTTCCTGCTGGTCGACCTGCTGCTCGCACCGCGGCGACGGCTCCTCGGCTGGGGCGCGGTCGGCGCCGTGCTCGCCTTTCCCATCGTGTGGCTGGCCTACACGCTCGTGCGCGGGCCGGTCACCGTGAATCCGATCACCGGCGATGCCTGGTGGTACCCCTACCCGTTCCTGAACCCGCACACCTTCGCGAACGGCTACGGCACTGTCGTGCTGTACATCATCGGCATCGCGATCGTCATCGCCGCCGTCGCGGGCGGCGTCGTGGGGGTGGGGCGGCGGCGAGGGCGTCAGGGCATGCGCGCACTCCCGGAAAGCGAGTGACGAGCGCGGCGAGGGCCCCCGGCGGCAGCGACCGGCGGCCGGGAGCGGCCGGGCACCCTCAGTAGACTTGAGCGCATGTCGAAGGTCCTGCAGTCCCTCCCCGTCGGCGAGCGCGTCGGCATCGCCTTCTCGGGTGGTCTTGACACCTCGGTCGCCGTCGCCTGGATGCGCGACAAGGGTGCGATCCCGTGCACGTACACCGGGGATCTGGGGCAGCCCGACGAGACCGACATCGACGCGATCCCGGGCCGGGCCGCTCAATACGGCGCGGAGGTCTCACGCCTGGTCGACTGCAAGCGCGCGCTCGTCGAAGAGGGCTTCGGCGCCCTGGCATGCGGCGCCTTCCACATCCGTTCCGCCGGCCGCACCTACTTCAACACGACGCCCATCGGCCGCGCCGTCACCGGCACGCTGCTGGTGCGCGCGATGAAGGAGGACGGCGTGGACATCTGGGGCGACGGCTCCACCTACAAGGGCAACGACATCGAGCGGTTCTACCGTTACGGGCTGCTGGCCAACCCCGCGCTGCGCATCTACAAGCCATGGCTCGACCCCGACTTCGTGGGCGAGCTCGGCGGCCGGGCCGAGATGTCGGCGTGGCTCGTCGAGCACGGCTTCCCCTATCGCGACGCGGCCGAGAAGGCGTACTCCACGGACGCCAACATCTGGGGCGCCACACACGAGGCGAAGACCCTCGAGCACCTCGACGTGTCGCTGGAGACCGTCGAGCCGATCATGGGCGTGCGGTTCTGGGATCCGGCCGTCGAGATCGCCACGGAGGATGTCACCGTCACGTTCGACGAGGGTCGGCCGGTCGCGCTGGACGGCGTCGGGTTCGACGACCCCGTCGCGCTCGTGCTCGAGGCCAACCGCATCGGAGGACGGCACGGGCTGGGGATGAGCGACCAGATCGAGAACCGCATCATCGAGGCGAAGTCACGAGGGATCTACGAGGCGCCCGGCATGGCGCTGCTGTTCATCGCGTACGAGCGCCTGGTCAACAGCATCCTCAACGAGGACACCCTCGCGACGTACCACGAGCAGGGGCGGCGCCTGGGCCGGCTGATGTACGAGGGCCGCTGGCTCGAGCCGCAGGCGCTCATGCTGCGTGAGTCGGTGCAGAAGTGGGTGGGCTCGTCGATCACCGGCACCGTCACGCTGCGACTGCGCCGTGGCGAGGACTACACGATCCTCGACACCGTCGCGGCCGGCATGTCGTACGCGCCCGAGAAGCTGTCGATGGAGAGAGTGGGAGACGCCGCGTTCGGCCCGACCGACCGGATCGGCCAGCTGACGATGCGCAACCTCGACATCGCCGACTCGCGGGCGCGGCTCGAGCAGTACGCGGCGAAGGGACTGATTGGCGGCGCGACCGGGGAGCTCGTGGGCCGGCTCGAGCAGGGCGCCGCCGACGAGATCGCCGAGGGCACGGCCGAGACGCAGCAGGCGGTGGCCGCGGTCGATGAGGCCGTCGAAGGAGCGGCGTTCGACGCCGGCACCGACTGACGGCGCCGGCGGCATGTCGGGTGTGCCGGATCTTCGTCGAGAAGCGGCATCCCGGCTGAGAGTCCTCGCGTCGCACGGATCCCGGCTGAGAGTCCTCGCGTCGCACGGATCCCCGGCCGGGATCGCGATCCTCGAATGACGGATGCCACCGCTCGACAGGGACACGCGGCCAGCCGAAGGCGACGGCACAGACTGCTGAGAGTTTGCACAGCATTGTGCAAACTCGTTTGTACACACGCTTGTGCAAGTTCTACGCTGGACGCATGTCCGTTCCGCTTCCCCGCCGTAAGGATGCCGCGCACAACCGCGCAGCCATCCTCATCGCCGCCGTCGCTGTGCTCGCCGATGATCCGCTGGCCTCGGTCGACACGATCACGAAGGCCGCCGGCCTGTCCCGTCGAGCCTTCTACGGCCACTTCGAGGATCGCGACGCGCTGATCACCGCGGTCATCGCCGAGGGAGCCGAGCGCTTCAACGCGATCGCGGCAGCGGTCACCGACGACGACCCGCGGATCGCGCTCGCGCACCTCGCGACCGCGCTGTGGGGCGAGGCCGAGCACGTGCATGCGGCAGCCGCGATCGCCTTGAACGACCGACTCGTGCGCAGGACGGCCGAGGCCCTTGCCCCCGTGCGTGCGCGACTCGGCGAGATCTGCCGGAGCGGCTACGAGCGCGAGGTGCTGCGCCGCGACATCCCGCCCGCGGTCACTGCACGTCTGGTCGAGGAGGCCGCGCGCGGGGTGATCACGCACATCGACCCGCAGACGACGCGCGAGCACCGGTTGGCGACGCGGGCGGTGCTCAGCGTCGCCGGAGTGGACTGGAGCGAGATCGACGACCTGATCGACCAGGAGCGGGCATGAGGATCGAGTTGCACGATGTGGCGAAGGGCCCCGCGCGCGCTCGCGCCCTCGAGCCCACCTCGACGGCGTTCGAGACCGGCACCGCCGTGCTCGTCGAAGCGGAGACCGAGCAGCGCCCCACCGTGCTGGGGCTGATCGCGTCGGGGCGGATGAGGCCCGACGCCGGCGCGGTCCTCGTCGACGGCCTCTCCGACGCGCGCCGCATCCGTGTGCGCACCGCCCTCGTGGACGCGCCGGACGTCTGCGATCCCGCCCCGGATGTCACCGTGTACGGCCTCGTCGAAGAAGAGCTCATGTTCGCCGGACGCCCGGCGAACCTCATCTCGGCTCGCCGATGGCTCGACGAGAACGGCTTCGGCGCGCTCGGCCGGATGCCGATCTCGGCCGTCGCCCCGCGCGAACGCATCTCGCTGCTGCTCGAGCTGACCGCCTTGCGCACGCGCGTCGAGGCGATGGTGCTCGTCTCGCCCGACCGGCACGGCGGCGACCCCCGCGACTGGTGGCGAGTCGTCGAGGACTTCGCTGCTCGTGGCTACGCCATGCTCGTGGTCGCCGGTCGCGCATCGGCGACGGTGCTGCGCGGCACGGACGTCGCGGCCGACCTCGGCGCGGTCGCCGACGAGGGCGATGCCGTCGGCTCCACGCTCGGCCACACGCGCGGCTCCACGCTCGGCCACACGCGCGGCCAAGAGAACATTCCGGATGCGGCATGCGATGAACTGCCCCGGCCGAAGGACGTCTTCGACGAGCCCGACGACACGGCGGGCCAGCAGCGGCCGCCGGTCGCGCTCGGCACGACGGGACGGCACGATCCCGTCATCCACGACGACTTCCTCATCTACGACGACCCGGGCGACGGGGCGGGCGGGTCGGTGTCTGACGCCCGCGCCGACGCCGCAGAGCACGACGACGCCGCAGACGCAGCAGACGACGCAGACCCCGACGACGCAGACGACGACGCAGGCGCCGCAGACCCCGACGCCGCAGAGGAGGACCAGCGGTGAAGATCCCCGCCATGATCGCCGCCGAGCTGCGGCGGCTGACCTCCACGAAGATGGGCGTTCTGGCCCTGATCGCCCTGGTGGCCGTGCCGATCCTCTACGGCGGACTGTACCTCTGGGCGAACCAGGACCCGTATGGCAAGTTCAGCGAGGTGCCCGTGGCGCTCGTCGACGACGACCAGGGCTCGGGCGAGGTGAACTACGGCGACAAGATCGCCGACGAGCTGCTCGAGGGCAAGGCGTTCGCGTGGCACCGGATGACGGCGACCGAGGCCGCGGACGCACTGCACCGCGGCGAGGTCGACTTCTCGGTGACGATCCCGAAGGACTTCTCCGACGCCCTCACCAGCGTCTCAAGCGGCGATCCCCGTCAGGCGCGGATCGAGCTGGAGACCAACGACGCGAACAACTACCTCGCCTCGACGATCGGCGACCAGGCGGTCGAGAAGATCCGCTCGTCCGTCGCCCAGCTCGTCGGCCGTGAGGCGGCCGGTCGCATGCTCACCGCATTGTCCGACATCCGCGGAGATCTCCTCACCGCCGCAGACGGTGCCGGCCGGATCAACGACGGCGCGCAGGCCGCCTCCGACGGTGCCGGCACGCTGCGCGACGGCGCATCCCAGCTGGCGACCGGCGCGAAGAAGCTGTCCGCGGGCGCCCACCAGGTCGCCGACGGCGCGGCGCAGCTCGCACGGGGTGCGAAGAAGGTCGCCGACGGGGCGCACCAGGTAGCCGCCGGCACGAGCGAGATCGCGGGCTACGCCGACGAGGCCGGCAGAGCCGTGCAGGCGGTCACCGACGCGCTACCCGGAGCTCGGCGCGACATCGCGCAGGCGATGCGCGACCAGGGGCTCGCGCAGGACCAGATCGACGAGGTGCTGACCGCCCTCGACCCCGTCGCCGACAAGCTGCGCACCGGCGACGCGAAGGTGCACGATGCCGTCGGCAGGATCGACCGGCTCGCGGCGGGCGCTGCGCAGGTCGCGAGCGGCGCCGATCAGCTCGCGACGGGCGCGACACGCGTGTCGTCGGGAGCGGCGCAGGTCGCCGACGGGACGGACGCCGCGGTGAGCGGCGCGGTACAGCTACGGGGCGGCGCCGCGTCGCTTCAGCAGGGGCTGGGCACCCTGCACGACGGAGTGACCCAGCTACGCGACGGCCTCGCTGACGGCGCCGCGCAGATCCCGGCATCCACGAAGGACCTCCGCGCGGCCCAGGCGAAGACCATCGCCGATCCCGTCCAGACCGCATCGGGAAAGGTGGCCGCCGCCGAGGACTACGGCGCGGGCCTGGCGCCGTTCTTCGCCGCGCTGGCCGGATGGATCGGCATCTACGCGCTGTTCCTCATCGTCAAGCCGGTGTCCAAACGGGCGGTCACGGCGCTGCGCAAGCCGGTGCGGGTCACGATGGCGGGCTGGCTGACCCCGGCGCTGCTAGGCGGCGTGCAGATGGTCGGGCTGTTCGGTGTGCTCGCGCTGGCGCTCGGGTTCGGGTTCGCCAACCCGTGGGGAACGCTCGGCGTCATGGTCGCGGCATCCTTCACCTACGCGGCCATCATCCTGGCGCTGAACGTCTGGCTCGGTTCCGTCGGGCAGTTCCTCGGTCTCGTGCTGATGGTGCTGCAGCTGGTCGTCGCCGGCGGCACGTTCCCCTGGCAGACGCTGCCGGCGCCGCTGGCCGCGCTGCACCACGTGCTGCCGATGGGCTTCGTGGTCGATGCCATGCGTCAGCTCATGTACGGCGGTGACCTCGGCCGGGCCGGGTCCGACCTGCTGGTGCTGGCCGGCTGGCTCGTGGCGGCCCTCGCGCTGGCGGCCCTGGGGGTGACCCGCATGACCCACCGCCGCACCCTGCGCGACCTGCAGCCCAGCCTGATCGGGTGACGTCCCCTGGGGAGGCGGGTGCTGCCCCACCGCGGGACGCCGCGCCGCCCGTGGTTTGCGTACGCCGACGATATGCGCCGACTCGTACCATCGACATCATGCGCGTGTTGGTGGTCGAGGATGAGCTGTACATGGCAGAGGCCATCCGCGACGGACTGCGCCTGGAGGCCATCGCCGCCGACATCGCCGGTGACGGCGACACCGCGCTTGAGCTGCTCGGCATCAATGCCTACGACATCGCCGTGCTCGACCGCGACATCCCGGGCCCGAGCGGCGACGAGGTGGCCGCCCGGATCGTGGACTCCGGCAGCGGCATCCCCATTCTCATGCTCACCGCGGCCGACCGGATCGACGACAAGGAGACCGGCTTCGAGCTCGGCGCCGACGACTACCTCACGAAACCGTTCGCACTGCGCGAGCTGGTGCTGCGGCTGCGCGCCCTCGACCGGCGACGCGTGCACAGCCGGCCGCCCGTCCAGGAGATCGCGGGCCTGCGCCTGGATCCGTTTCGCCGCGAGGTGTATCGCGATGGCCGGTACATCGCCCTGACCCGCAAGCAGTTCGCCGTGCTCGAGGTGCTGATGACAGCCGCCGGCGGCGTCATCAGCGCCGAGGAGCTGCTCGAGCGCGCCTGGGACGAGAACGCCGACCCGTTCACGAACGCGGTGCGCATCACGGTCTCGGCGCTGCGCAAACGCCTCGGCGAGCCCTGGCTCATCGCCACCGTGCCCGGCGTGGGATATCGCATCGACACCGGACCGGATGCCGCGGGGCAGGATGCCGCCCCACAGGATGCCGCCCCACAGGATGCCGCCGCGCAGGAGCTGGGCCGCCATGCGTAGGGCGCCGGGGCTGAGCGTGCGGCTGAAGCTCACCCTCAGCTACGCCGGATTCCTCGTGCTGGCCGGCGCGCTGCTGCTGACCGTGGTCTGGGCGTACCTGCTGCGATACGTGCCCCGGAAGGCCGTCTACGTCGACAGCGGCTTCTTCCCCGGCCGGGAAGACCTCGTCGAGGCGTTCGTGCCGAAGGCGGCGTGGGCGCTCGTGGCCGTGCTGCTGTTCGGGTTGGCCGCCGGATGGGTGCTGGCCGGCCGGATGCTGGCTCCGCTCGCCCGTATCGCCGAGGCCACCCGCAAGGCGGCCAGCGGATCGCTCTCGCACCGCATCGACCTGCCGGGCCGTCGCGACGAGTTCCGTGAGCTCGCCGACGGGTTCGACGCGATGCTCACGCAGATAGAGGCGCACGATGCAGAGCAGCGCAGGTTCGCCGCCAACGCCTCGCATGAGCTGCGCACCCCGCTGGCAGTCACCCAGATCCTGCTCGACGTCGCTCGGCGCGATCCCGAGCGCGACAGCGGTGAGCTCATCGAGCGCCTGCGTGTCATCAACGACCGCGCCATCGAGCTCACGGAGGCGCTGCTGATGCTCAGCCGCGCCGACAACCGCTCGTTCGCGACCGAGCACATCGACCTGTCCCTGTTGGCGGAGGAGGCCACCGAGACGCTGCTTCCGCTGGCCGAAGAGCGGGGCGTGTCCGTCTCCACGGCCGCGGAGGCCGCCGGCACGATCGGATCACGCGCCTTGCTGCTGCAGCTGACCACCAACCTGGTGCACAACGCGATCGTGCACAACCTTCCCGCCCACGGGCACGTGCGGGTGACCACCGCCACCGCTCGCACGACGGTCGCCCTCACCGTCGAGAACACCGGCACACAGCTGTCGCCGGCGCTGGTTGCGACCCTCACCGAGCCGTTCCAGCGCGGCACCGGCCGCATCCGCGACGACCACGTCGGGGTGGGCCTGGGCCTGGCCATCGCGAAGAGCATCACCCGCGCCCACGACGGCACCCTCACGCTCGCACCGCTGCCGGCCGGCGGGCTGCGCGTGAGCGTGCACCTGCCCGCCACGACACCTCCCGCATGAGCTCAGCCCACCGGGAAGTCGAAGTACGTGTCGGGGTACGGTTCGTCGCGCAGCGTGTAATGCCACCACTCGCACGGATACGCGTCGAAGCCCGCGGCCTGCATGATCGACCGCAGATGGTCGCGGTTGCACGCGGCATCCCTCCCGATCCCATCGGCGTCGTGGTGCGAGACGGCATCCATCAGATCGTGGCCGCCGCCCATCCCCGTCTGCTCCCCCGTCGCCAGGTGATAGAGCGTGATGTCGACGGTGCTGCCGCGGCTGTGGCCCGACCGTGCCGCGACGTACCCGCGGGTGAACATCTCCTGTCTGTCGATGTTCGGGTAGTGCCGGAGCTTGGTCCGGCCGTCCTCCGGCCGGCACGACCAGCGCACGAAGTCGTCCACCGCGCGCTGCGGGCGGTAACCGTCCCACAGCAGCAGGCCGAAGCCGTCGGATGCCGCGGCATCGCGAGCTCCGGCCAGGGCATCGCACAGCGCCCGGGTTCCGACGATGCGGTTGACGAGGTACCCGTCCACGGGCCGGCCGGTGAAGTTGTCCCACGTGGCGTACTTCGCGTCCCATCGGATGCCGCCGACCAGCTCGTCGACGAAGACGAAGTCCGCGTTCATCGGCGTGTCGCGCTCATCGCGAACGACACGAGACGATCGAGCACCTCGGGCAGTCCGAGCCCGGCGGCGGCCATCATCCGCGGATACCGGCTGTACGAGGTCATGCCAGGGAACGTGTTCACCTCGTTGAGCACGACCTCGCCGTCGGCGGTCAGGAACATGTCCACACGCGCGAGGCCGCGGCATCCCAGCACCCGATAGACCGCACGCGCGGTCTGCTGCACGCGCGCACGCGCGTCGGCGGGGATGCCGGCCGGCACCACCATCGCGGAGTTCTCCGAGCGCACCTCGGGGGCCTCCTCCTGATGGATCCGGAAGAAGCCGTGCGTGAGCCGGATCTCGTCGACCTCGCCGACGACGAGGCCGGCCGCATCCTCCAAGACGGCGCAGCCGACCTCCCGGCCGGTGACGGCCGCCTCGATCAGCACCTTCGTGTCGTACTGCCGCGCGGCATCCACCGCATCGTGCAGGTCGTCCGCGCGCTCCACTCGACTTACGCCGAACGACGAGCCCGAGCGTGCCGGCTTCACGAAGACCGGATACGTCAGGCGTGCGGCATCCACGTGCCCGTCGGCGGTGACCGTCCAAAACGTCGGGGTCGGGATGCCCGCGCTGCGGGCCACGAGGTAGGCGAGGGACTTGTCCATGCACAGTGCGGAGCTCGGGATGTCGCAGCCCACGTAGGGGATGCCGGACAGCTCCAGCAGCCCCTGCACGGACCCGTCCTCGCCGAATCGGCCATGCAGGACAGGCAGCACCACGTCGATCGGGACGGGCCGGTATCCGTCCGGATCCTGCACGAGCAGGCCGTGGATGCCGCAGTCCGGCGACAGCGTCACGGGTCGGCTCTCGTCCTGCTCCCACTCGGCGTGCGGCCGCGCACACAACCGCCATCGGCCGGCGCGCGTGATCCCGATGTACAGCGGCTCGTACGCGTCGGGGTCGAGGCTGCGCGCGACCTCCTGGGCGGACTTCACCGAGACCGGGTGCTCTTCACCGACTCCGCCGAACAGGACGGCGATCCTCACGGGGGCGGAGGCCTCCGCGGGGGAGGCGATCTTCTCGGGGGCCGGGACCTCCACTGGGGAGGCGATCTTCACCGGGGACATGTGACCTTCTCTCGAACTCGCGGCAGTTCACGATGGTGGCCTGTACGACGTCGCGCAGGGCGTGCGTGGTGTAGTACGCGGTGTGCGGCGTGATGAGCGCGTTCGGCAGCTGCCGCAACCGCTCGAGAGGGGCGGCAGCGCGGTCGCGGTCGGAGGCGCGGGCGCGGCCGGAGGCACGGTCGGAGGCGCGGGCGCGGTCGCGGTCGGAGGCGCGGGCGCGGCCGGAGGCACGGTCGGTGTAGAAGATGCCCTCCTCGCCCTCGACGACGTCCAGCGCCACGGCTCCCAACGTGCCCTCGGCCAGCGCCTCGGCCAGAGCGGCGGTGTCGATGAGCCCGCCGCGGCCGGTGTTCACGACGATGGCGCCGGGCTTCAGCCGCGCGATGCGTGCGGCGTCCAGCAGGTGATGGGTCTGCGCGGTCAGGGGCGTGTGCAGCGTCACGAGGTCGCTGCACATCAGCAGATCGTCCAGTCCGACGTAGGTCGCCACGGTCTTGGGTGTGCGATCGTGCGCAAGCACGCGGCATCCGAATCCGCGCAGCCGGTCGATGACGGCCGATCCGATGCGGCCCGTGCCGATTACTCCGACGGTCATGTCGCGCAGTTCCCTGCCGCGCACCGGATTCAACCGGAAGTCGCCGGACTCGGCGCGGGTGACGATCGATCGCGCATCGCGCGCGGCCATCAGCATGAGCATCAGCGTGTAGTCGGCGACGCTGTCGGGCGAGTAGGCCACGGGCTCCACCTGGATGCCCACGCGGTGCGCGGCATCCAGGTCGATGTGGTTGCAGCCGGCGCTGCGCGTGGAGAGGTACTCGACGCCGACGTCGCGCAGCGCGCGAAGGGCGGGTGCGCTCACCCGGCTCTTGTGGTCGACGCTCACGCAGCGGCTTCCGCGCGCGAGGTCGACGTTGTGCACGGACACCGCCGTCTCGCTCATGCGCACAGTGAGGCTGAACCGGGGCGCGACGCGCCGGAACAGCGCGGCCTCGTCGCGTTCGCAGCCGTAGATGAAGATGGTGTCTGCCACGCCTCCCAGCCAAGCGACCGGGGTGTTGCCCGCGCGTATGCGGTTCTCGATACACCGGCGATATGCGCGCCGCCGGCCCAGACATCCCGCCCCCTCGTGCGTCAAATTCATATGAATTTCGCGAATGCACATCGAATTGCCGGCGGTTTGATGTGCATTCGTCGAATTCATGTGAATTTGGCGCACACGGCGCAGCGGCGCAGGGGCGCACGCGGCGCGGGGCGGAACGCGAGCGGGATTCGGGTTCCATTCCGGCGGACGATACGATGCCAGGACGCCCCGCGTACCCGACGCGCGGGCCGATTCACCCCGTCAGACGTTCACCGCTGAAGAGTCCACCCGTGTCAGAGCCACCCGCACCCGCCGCCACGAAGAAGATGTCCGTCGGCCGGAAGATCGGCGTCACCGCGTTCAGCGTGCTCGCCGGCATCGTCGTGATCGGCGTCGTGGCCGCGGGCCTGCTCGCGTTCACGATCCAGCGCTCGTTCCCGGTGCTCGACGGCGAGATCACCGCCGCCGGTCTGCACGACAAGGTCACCGTGCTGCGCGACGACCGCGGCATCCCGACCATCACCGCGGACGACACTCACGACCTGTTCTTCGCGCAGGGCTACGTGCACGCGCAGGACCGCTTCTGGGAGATGGACTTCCGGCGACATGTGACCAGCGGCCGTCTGTCCGAGCTGTTCGGCGCGTCGCAGCTGCCCACCGACCGGTTCCTGCGCACGCTCGGCTGGCGCACCGTCGCCGAGAAGGAGGTGGACCTGCTCTCCGACGACGCGAAGGCGTACTACCAGGCCTATGCCGACGGCGTGAACGCCTATCTGACCGACCACCACGCGGCGGCGGTCTCGCTCGAGTACGCCGTGCTGAACCTGCAGAACCCCGGCTACACGATCCAGAAGTGGACGATCGCCGACTCGCTGGCGTGGCTGAAGGCGATGGCCTGGGACCTGCGCGCGAACCTCGGGGACGAGACCGACCGCGCACTGCTGGCCGGCGCCGGCTACACACAAGAGCAGATCGGCGACCTCTACCCGCCCTATCCGTTCGATGACAATCCGGTGATCGTGCCCCAGCTGTCGACGGATGCCCCGGGGCCTGCGGCGCAGCCTGCGGCCAAAGCCGCCGGTGACGTCAGCGAGAAGCCCGCCTCCGACGCACAACGCAGTGCGCCGGCATCGATCCAGTGGACGCAGGTCGACGACGTGATCGAGGCTGCCAGCGCCCTCATCGGTCCGGTGGGCGAGGGCATCGGCTCGAACTCGTGGGTGGTCTCCGGCGACCTCACCGCGTCGGGCAAGCCGCTGCTGTCGAACGACCCGCACCTGGGCGCGGCCATGCCGAGCATCTGGCATCAGATCGGGCTGCGCTGCGCGACGGTGTCGGATGCCTGTCCGTTCGATGTCGCCGGATTCGGCTTCTCCGGCGTCCCGGGGGTGATCATCGGGCACAACGCGAAGATCGCGTGGGGATTCACGAACCTCACCACCGACGTGACCGACCTGTACCTGGAGCGCGTGCAGGGCGACCAGTACTGGCGCGACGGGAAGCTCGTGCCGCTGGAGATCTCGCACCAGACGATCAAGGTCGCAGGCGGCGACGATGTCGATCTTGAGATCCGCTCGACGAACAACGGGCCGATCATCTCCAGCGTCAATGACGACGACGCATCGATCGCGCGGCATCCGGTCACCGGCACCGACGGCAAGGTCACCGAGCCGGCGAAGATGCCCGACGGTCAGACCGCCGTCGCGCTGAAGTGGACCGCGCTGAGCCCCGGCACGACGGCCGAGGCGATCTTCACCCTCGACGTGGCGCACGACTTCGCCGGATTCCGCGCCGCCGCGGAGCAGTTCGACGTGCCCGCGCAGAACCTCGTCTACGCCGACGTTGACGGCAACATCGGATACCAGGCGCCGGGCAAGCTGCCGATCCGCGGTGACGGCGACGGGTCCATGCCTCAGCCGGGATGGGATTTCGCCTACGACTGGAAGGGCTACATCCCGTTCGACAAGCTGCCGGTGTCGTACAACCCCGCCGAGGGCTATATCGTCACCGCCAACAACGCGATCGTGGGCGACGACTACCCGTACTTCCTCACTGACGACTGGGACTACGGGTGGCGCGCCGCGCGCATCACCGATCTCATCGAGCGCAAGTCGGCCGACCACAAGCTCACCGTGCAGGACATGCGCGACATCCAGGCGGACACCGCCTTCTGGATCGGCAAGAAGCTCATCACGGCCTACCAAGACGTCACGGTCGACGACAAGAACGTGCAGACCGCCCTGCACCTGTTCGACTTGTGGGACAGCCAGAGCACGGTCGACTCAGCCGCCGCCGCCTACGCGAACGTCGTGTGGGACGAGCTCGTGCAGGATCTCTTCACGCGTCGGGACATCCCCGCACCCACCGGCAGCCAGAGCCGGCTGTTCCTCGTCGTCGCGAACCTGCTCGACCAACCCGACTCGGCGTGGTGGACGAACGAGAAGATCGGCGTGCGCGGACAGCAGCAGATGCTCGCCAAAGCGGCCACCGACGCGTACCACCGCCTGGTCGAGCTCGAGGGCCCGAACCCCGGGTCGTGGACCTGGGGCGGCATCCACACCCTGGAGCTGGCCAGCAGCACATTCGGCTCGAGCGGGATCGCACCGATCGAGTGGCTGTTCAACCGCGGGCCCGTCTCCGTCGGCGGGGGATCGAGTGTGGTGGATGCCACGGGCTGGGCCATCGGCCACGGCTTCGACGTCACGACGGTCCCGTCGATGCGCATGGTCGTCGATCTGGCGGACTTCGACGACTCCACCTGGACGAACCTCACCGGCCAGAGCGGGCACGCGTTCCACCCGAACTACGACGACCAGGTGGACGCGTGGCAGCACGCGCGGCCGCTCCCCTGGGCGTTCTCGGCCAAGGCCGTGCAGGCAGCCGCCGCGCACACGCTTGTGCTGAAGCCGTAGCGCCCGCGCCAGCCACCCGCCGTCCGGAAGTGCCGCTTCGCGAAGCTGAAGCGACCTCGTGAGACGGCGTCGCGCGGGTCCGCGATGCGCGAGTCACGACACCGGCGCCGGGCTGCCCATCGTGCCCGGCGGCCAGGCGTTCGGCAGGGCGCCGTGCGCGTCGGCCGGAACGATCCCCTGCCACGGCGTGATCGTGCGCAGCGCGCCGTTCTCGTCGTGCAGCAGGATCAGCTGCGGCCCCGACGCGTCCGCCAACGGATCGCCGCTCGGATACGGCGAGCCCTCGCTGCAGGTCTCCGGCGCCGAGACCACACGGATGTCGGCGCCGCCGGTCCCCTTGACCCAGCGCTCGACGTGCACCGTCCACACCGACACCGTGTAGCCGTACAGATCGGTCGTGCCCTGTTGCGCGCCGACCGTGCCGACCACGGCCGACGAGGCATCCGCCAGCGCGTCGGCGGGCGTGTCGAACGCGACCCAGTCGACGCAGGTCCCCGCCGTGACGAACGGACCGCCCGCGCATCCCGTCAGCGATCCCGCAAGCAGCGCACTCGCCGCCAGCGCTCCGACCCGACGTCGCCTCATGCGCTCATTATCGGGAACGTCGGCGTGACGCGCGGCGATCGTTACTCGACCGGTATGCCTCAATCGTTATATGACCGTTATCACCGCCCGGTCAGGGTTCTCGGAGGAAGCGTCCAGAAACGGCACCTACCGTGGTCCGGTCCCCGTCCCGGCACCCGATCGAGACGGCGGATGCCTCGGTTCGGTCGTTCGGCCGGCCGGTTCAGCACCCCGGCACAGCGCCGGGTCGTGCCGCGCGATCCCGTTGCCCGGCACATGCCGGGCCGAGGCGACCAGCCCGTCCGGGCGGCATCCTGCTGGAGATGCCCCCGTAGCCGGCGGCCCCGCAGGAGCCACCCCACGCAGACGGGACAGCACGAACATCGGAGCCCCGTGCGCCTTCGCACCCTCACCCACCCGAAGAAGTCCCTCCTCCTCGCCGTCATCGCGACGGCAGCGCTCGGTGTCGTGGCCGTCCCCGCCAGTGCTACCGGCCTTCCGCCGCGCGAAGACACCCCCACCACCATTCAGACCGGCCCCCGCCCGATCGATGAGAACGCCGCGTATTACGCGAACGTCGCGCGCGGCACCGTGAACCTTGCACACGGCAAGGTCAGCACGGCATCGCTGGATGCGCAGATCGCCGACATCCAGCACTCCGCGGATGCCTCGCCCGCCACCGTCCAGGCGATGACCGCGCAGCTGCGCACGATCACCGCCGACGTGGCCGCAGAGGTCGTCTCCTACGACAAGGAGCAGGCCCGCAAGGCCGCCGCGAAGAAGGCGGCCGCCGAGAAGGCCCGCCGACTGGCCGCGGCGAAGGCCGAGCAGGCCCGCCAGGCTGCGCACAGCTCGCAGCAGTCGGCGATGCCTGCCTCCACCGGCAGCGTCTCGGCCGCCGGCGGCAACTCCCCGTCGGCCGCCAGGGCATACGCACGCAGCGTCATGGCCAGCAGCTACGGCTGGGGCGCGGACCAGTTCCAGTGCCTGAACTCGCTGTGGAACCGCGAGTCGGGCTGGCGCGTGAACGCTGCAAACCCGTCGGGCGCCTACGGCATCCCGCAGGCGCTTCCCGGCTCGAAGATGGGCGCGGGCTGGCAGAGCAGCGCGACCGTGCAGATCAACTGGGGCCTGCGCTACATCAAGGCCCAGTACGGCACCCCGTGCGGCGCCTGGGGCCATTCCCAGTCCACCGGCTGGTACTGATCCACAGGTGGCGGACCCCCGAGGGTGCAGCTGACCGACGAGGGAGCGGGTGTTACCCACACCCTCGGCCGTCAGCTGCACCCTCGCGGTTAGGGGTGGGACCGGTCGACCAGGCCCCCGCCCGGGCCTGCGGCACCCCCGCCCGGGCCCGCGTCCGAGCCCGCCGGGCCCCCGGCCGAGCCCGCGACACCCGGGCCCGGGCCCGGGGTAGCCGCGCCCGGGCCCGGGTCGGCGGCGGCGAGCTCGTCGACCAGCATCGACGGCCTGTCGATGCGGCCGTTGCGATAGGCCTGTCTGCCCAGCATGTGCGCCGACAGCGGCGCGGTCGCCAGCTGGATGAGCACCACCGGCACGAGGAACGCCACGACCTGCCACGACCGCGACGACAGCGCGATCGCGACGCAGATCAGCAGGAGGCCGAGCACCTGCGGCTTCGTGGCGGCGTGCAGCCGGGTGGGCACGTCCTTGAACCGTGCCACACCGATCGCGGCAGTCAGGCACAGCAGCGCGCCGACGACCACCAGCACGACCGCTGTCGCATCGAGCACGGCGCCGAACGCGGCGGCATCCATCACTGCCCGTCCTTGCGCGCCACGAACCGCGCGATCGCGATCGAGCCGAACACCCCGACGGCCGCGATGATCAGCAGCACCGGCAGCGTGCGGGTATGGTGCCCGAGCACCATGTCGGCGCCGAGGATGCACAGCACCTCGGTCAGCAGCACGTCGGCCGCGACGGCGCGATCGAGGATCGACGGTCCGCGCACGATGCGCCACAGCGCCAGCAGCGCAGCGACGGCGAACACCACGGTGACGATCCAGAGCACAACGGTCATCGACTCACCTTCTTCAGCGCCTCGACCTGCGCGCGGGATCCGACGGCCCGCACGATGCGCTCCTCCCACCGCAGCACGCCGCGGCGGTGCTTCTCCACGTCGTCCTGCGAGCGCACGCCGATGAAGTGCAGATAGAGGATGTGATTGTCACGGTCGGTGTGCACGACGAGCGATCCCGGAATGAGGGATGCCGTGACCCCGACGTGCGTCATGATGAGGTCATCGTCCGTGCCCAGCCGAACGGCGATGATCGCCGACCCGGGCTGGCGGCGCCAGTCGATGGCCTGCCAGGCCACGGTGAGCGAGCCGAGCACGACGTTCCCGAGGAACTGGACGATGTAGGCCAGGCCCCACCAGAGGTTGATCCGACCGGAAAGCTCCACCGGCGGCAGCCGGAACACCCGGGTCACCACGAGCGCGACGACCAGGCCGCTGAGCGCTGCCAGCACCGTGAACTGGCCCCACAGCAGCATCCACAGCGCGATCAGCCAGACGAAGAACGGCAACTGGCGCCACAGCGTCTTCAGCGCGTTCACTGTCCGGCCTCCTCGTCGAGCTGCACGAGGTACACGGGATGCGAGATGCCCTCGCCGATCCGTGCGCACAGATCGTAGAGCGGACCGGCGAACACGGTCAAGGCGACGGTGACCGCGACCATGCCGGCGGTGGCCGCGGTCATGATCCGGGGGATGGCGCGCCGCTCGGACTGCACCGTCGCCGCAGGCGCGGCGTGCAGGTAGGCGACGCGGTCGAGCGTCTCCAGCTCGGCCTCGTCGGGCTCGTCGTTCTCGCGCCAGAACGACAGGTTCCACGCGCGCATCAGCGCGTACAGGGTCAGCAGCGAGGTCACGATGCCGCCGACGATCAGCACGATCATCAGCGGCGTGCCCACCTGAGCCGCCGCGGCGAACAGCGCGTACTTGCCGATGAACCCCGAGAACGGCGGCAGCCCGCCCAGGTTGATCGCCGGGATGAAGAACAGCACCGCCAGCACCGGGGCCGCGCGCATGAGCCCCTTCACCCGCAGGATCGACGTCGATCCCGCACGCCGCTCGATGAGTCCGACCGCGAGGAACAACGTCGTCTGCACGACGATGTGGTGCACGATGTAGTACGCGACGGCGCCGAACCCCGCCGGGGTGGCGATGGCCAGCCCGAACACCATGTAGCCGATGTGGCTGACCAGGGTGAACGACAGGATGCGCTTGAGCTCGGCCTGCGCGAGCGCGCCGAGGATGCCGATCACCATGGTCGCAAGGCCCACGATCAGCAGCAGCGTGTTCACGTCGCTGGTCGGGAACAGCTGCGTCTCGGTGCGGATCATCGCGTACACGCCGACCTTCGTGAGCAGGCCGGCGAACACCGCCGTGACCGGCGCGGGCGCCGTCGGATACGAGTCGGGCAGCCAGAACGACAGCGGGAAAACGGCCGCCTTGATCGCGAACGCGATCAGCAGCATGAGGTGCAGCACGAGCTGAGTGGACGCCGGCAGCTGCGCCATCCGCTCGGCGATCTGCGCCATGTTCACCGTCCCCACCGCCGCATAGATCATCGCGATGGCGGCCAGGAACAGGACCGACGACACCAGTGACACCACGATGTAGACGACGCCGGTGCGGATGCGCGACTCGGTGCCGCCCAGGGTGATCAGCACGTAGGAGGCCACCAGCAAGATCTCGAACCCGACGTACAGGTTGAACAGGTCGCCGGCGACGAACGCGTTGAAGATCCCGGCCGACAGGATCAGGTAGGTGGGATGGAAGATCGTGACCGGGGTGTCGTCGTCGCCGTCCGCGTAGCCCTGGCCCACCGAGAACAGCAGCACCGCCAGCAGCACCACGGCCGAGACGCCCACGAGCAGCGCCGAGAGCCGGTCGACGTACAGCACGATCCCGAACGGGATCGGCCAGCCGCCCACCGAGACGGCGACCGGCGTGTCCGAGGCATCCACAGCCATCAGCAGGATCGCGGCGATCACCACGACCGCCGAGAGGGTGATCACCGACGCCGCGATCTGCACGCGCCGGTGCCGGCCGGCCACGAGCGCGGTGGCCGCACCCAGCAGCGGGAGCATCACCAGCAGCGGGATGAGCGCGCTCATGCGCCGCCCCCCTTGTCGCCATCGCCATCGTCGGCCGTGCCGTCGGTACGGGTACCATCGCCCTTGCCGCCGTCGGGAGCGCCGGTCGGCGCGGCGCTGTCGAGGGGCGTGTCGCGCGGTGCGTCGTCGTCGATCGCGGAGTGGTCGGCGTGGTACAGCACGGTGATGGGTGCCGTGCTGACGTCGACGAAGTCGGACGAGATCTCCTCGTCGGCGTCTTCGACCTCGACCTCGTCGTCCAGAGCGTCCTCGTCGGCGGCGTGGTCGGGGGTGCGCAGCGCGACATCCTCTTCGTCGTCGGTGACGGTGTCGGCTTGGCCGAGCTGCCACGAGCGGTAGATGAGGGCCAGCAGGAAGGCCGAGACCGCGAACGTGATCACGATGGCGGTGAGGGTGAGTGCCTGCGGCAGCGGATCGCTGAAGTCGGCCTTGTCGCCGTCGCCGAAGAACGGCGGCAGGCCCGGTGCGCCCATGACGATCAACAGCAGCAGGTTGGCGGCATTGCCCAGCAGCAGGAACCCGATGAGCACACGGGTGAGGCTGCGTTCGAGCATCGCGTACACGCCGCACGCGAACAGCACCGCCATGATCACGATGAGGATGCCGCTGGCCGTCACGAGGCGACCTCCGCGGTGGGAGCGGCATCCTGCGTCTGCTCGAGCAGCTGCCGGTCGGCCTCCGCGCCGAGGCTGCGCAGCACGTCGAGCACGAGTCCGATGACGACCAGGTACACGCCGACGTCGAAGATCGTCGAGGTGACGAACTCGACGTGGCCGAGCACGGGGATGTCGGCCTCGAGCACCGCGCTGGTCAGCGGCGCCGCGCCGAAGAAGATCGGCACGAGCGCCGTGGCCACCGCCAGGATCATGCCTGCGCCCAGCAGCCTCCCCGCGTCGGCGGGGGCGGCGGCGCCCAGCTCGAACCGGCCCCCGGCGATGTACCGCATCACCAGGGCCATGCCCGCCACGAGGCCGCCGGCGAACCCTCCGCCGGGCAGATTGTGTCCGGCGAACAGCAGATACAGCGAGGCGACCATGATCGTGTGGAACAGGATGCGCACGATCACCTCCAGCATGATCGAGCGCTCCGCCGGACGCACACGACGGCTGCCCACGAGCCACGCCCGCTGGCCCTCGGCGCCGGCCGACTGCCGCCGCAGCCCGTCGGCGGTCTCGATGAGCGGCCGGCGACTGCGGCCGACCCCCGGTGGCAGCGCCGACAGCGACGAGAGCAGATCCGCACGATGCGTGACGAACACGAGGGATGCCACGCCGGTGGCGGCCAGGATCAGCACCGACAGCTCGCCCATGGTGTCCCAGCCGCGCAGGTCGACCAGCGCCACGTTGACGACGTTGCGGCCGTGCCCGATCCGGTAGGCGAGCTCCGGGAAGCTCTCCGAGATGGGGACCGCCATGCGGGCACCGGTCGCGACGACGGCGACCGCTGCCATGACGATGCCCACCGCCGCTCCCAGCAGCGCCCGCGCCACCGGCCACACCGAGGCGTTGTGGGCGCCCATCCGCGACGGGATACGGCGCAGCACGAGTGCGAACGCGACCATCGTGACGGTCTCGACGAGCACCTGCGTGAGAGCCAGGTCGGGCGCGCCGCTGGTGGCGAACAGCACGATCATCCCCAGGCCCGTCACCGAGACCAGCACGACCCCGGTGTAGCGCTTGCGCGCGCGCACCGCGATCAGCGCGGCGACGATCATGAGCGGCGCGACCAAGACCTGCATGGGCGACTGCCAGGCGTCCAGCTGTGCGCGCCAGTGCGGGCTCGCCAGCAGCGCCGTGCCCTCCGCGGCGACGAACACGGCGAAGATCGTGCCGACGTAGATGGGCAGCGAGCCGCGCTGGGTCACCCGGGTCACGACCACCGACAGTCGCGCGACGCCGCGCAGCGCGGCGTTGTACGCCTCGGCGGCGGTGAACGGGATGAGGCGCCGCCGCTCGTCCCAGCGCACGACGCGCGCGGCCCAGAAGATCAGCACGCCGCCGGCGAGCGTGGCAAGCGACATCCACAGCGCCGGAGCGAATCCGTGCCAGAGCGCGAGGTGAGCGGATACGCCGGCGCCAGGCACGGTGTCCGCGTAGCCGGTCAGCGCGCTGTCCAACGCGGGTGCTGCGAACCCGGCGATCAGCGACAGGCCCGCCAGCAGCACCGCGGGCATGGCGAAGCCGGCTGGCGGGACGGGCCACGTCGTCCGGGGCTTCGCCTGCGTCGCCGAGCGGCGCGGGGTCGCCTCCGACCCGGCGGCATCCTGCCGTGTGACGGTCTTCGTCCAGAACGCGCCCCACACGAACCGGATGCCGTAGGCGGCGGTCAGCGCCGACCCGGCGATCACCGCGAGGAGGGCGATGACGTCCCAGCCGTCGGACGGGCGCCCGATCGCGCCCAGCACGCTCTCCTTAGCGACGAATCCGACGGTCGGGATGACCCCGGCCATCGAGCAGACGGCGAGGATCGACGACGCGGCCAGCACCTTCGCCTGACGCCCGACGCCGGACAGCTCGCGGATGTCGCGAGTGGCCAGCTGGCGGTCGATGATGCCGACCACGAGGAACAGGCATGATTTGAACAGCGCATGGCTGATCAGCAGCGCGAGCCCGGCAAGCGCGGCGTCGCGCGTGCCGTAGCCGAGCACGATCGTGAGGAATCCGAGCTGGCTGACCGTGCCGTAGGCGAGGATGCGCTTCAGGTCGGTCTCGCGCAGCGCCTGCACGCCGCCGAGCAGCATCGTGAGCGCACCCAGCCCCAGCAGCACCGGCCGCCACGGCCCGGTCATGGCGAACGCCGGCGCAAGGCGGGCGATGAGGTAGATGCCGGCCTTGACCATCGCCGCCGCGTGCAGGTAGGCGCTGACCGGGGTGGGCGCGGCCATCGCGCCGGGCAGCCAGAAGTGGAACGGGAAGATGGCGGACTTGCTGAGGGCCCCGACCAGGATCAGCACGATCGCCGCGTCGACGACAGGACCGCCCGGTGCGTGCGCGACGATCGCTGACAGGCTGGTGGTCCCGGCCTGGATGACCAGCAGCACGACTCCGACGAGCATCACGAGCCCGCCGACCGTGGTCACCAGCAGCGCCTGCAGGGCCGAGCGGCGACTGGCGCCCCGGCGGTGGTAGAAGCCGATGAGCAGGTAACTCAGGACGCTCGTGACCTCCCACAGCATGACCAGCACGACGATGTCGTCGATGAGGACGAGCCCGTACATGGCGCCGGCGAAGCCGAGGAGCACTGCCGAGAACTGCCCCGTGCCCTCCGGGTGTCCCTGGAAATACCACCGGCAGTACAGCAGCACCAGTGCGCCGACCCCCGTCACGATGAGCGCGAGCACCCAGCTGAGCACGTCCATCCGCATCGACAGCCGCAGCGACAGGCTGGGGATCCAGTCATATGCCTCGAACGGAATGCCACCGCTGAGCACGATCGGCCCCTGCAGCGCGGTGTGCACGAACGCCACGGCCGGAAGGACCGCGGCGACGTAGAAGGCCCGGGCCCCGATGAGCCGGACGATCCCTGGCAGCACGAGAGGAACCAGGACGAACGCCGCCAGGAGGATCAGCACACTGCGGCCTCCTCGCTGGTCGGGGGTCTGCCTCCATCCTACGTTCCGCCTAGTGCGCCAAATTCACATGAATTGGCCGAGTGCACATCAAATTTCCGGCGGTTTGATGTGCATTCGCCAAATTCATGTGAATTTGGCGAACAGGCGCACGCGGAGTGCGGGGCCGAGGCGGGGGCTCACCCCCGGGTCGGCGGGAACGGATCCACGCGGGTGGGCACGGCCAGGGGGTGCCGCCGCTCGTCCGCGGGGCGGGGGCCGGCCGACGCGACGTCTGGCACGCGGATGCCGAGCGCCTCGGCCGGCGACCCGGTGCGCACGCGGAAGTCCCGGCCCGGCGCGTCGACGAACAGCGGGTCGGCGGTCGTGGAGTGGCGATCGTGCCCCAGCCGCTCCCACTCGTCGTCGAGCGGCTCGGCGATCCGGAACCCGACCGTCCCATCGGCCAGCGTCTCGCGCGCCGCATTGGCGGCCCGCGCGGCACCGGGCAGCGGCGCCTCGTCCCAGAACAGGTTGAGGTCGCTGTCGATGCTGAAGTTGCGGATGTCACGGTGGTCCGGGTAACCGACGAACGCCGGCATCCCCTCGCCGACGACGATGTTGCGCTGGAACGTGAACGACACGTGCTGCTCGGGCCGCGTGATCGACACCTGACCGTTGCGCCCGTAGGCCCACACGTTGTCGCGCACGATCACCTCGCGGCCGTAGTGCTGGTGGTACGCCTGGCTCGACACGTCGTGGACGACGTTCTGCTCGACCACCACGTGCGACGAGCCCTCGTCGAGATAGATGCCCCATCCGCCGTAGTTCGCGCACTGCACGTCGTGGATCCGGTTGCCGCGGATGACGGTGCCCGGCGCGATGCCCAGCAGGTACACGCCGCCCATGTCGTTGAGCAGTCCCTGACCGAGATCGTGGATGTGGTTGCCGACGACGAGATTGCCCTCCGAGGGGCTGTGCTCGTAGTCCCACATCCAGCCCACCGACACGCCCGTGTACGACATGCCACGGATCTCGTTGTGGGCGATGACGTTGTGCGAGCCGTGCTGGAACAGCACGGCGACGGCGTTCGGGTACACCCGACCGCCCCGCTCGATGAGGCAATCCGAGACCTCGTTGGCCTTGTTGTAGTCGGGTGCGAGCGCATCGATCCCGCCGCCCGAGCGCACCGCCCCCGCGCCGAGGTCGCGCAGCTGCACGCCGCTGATCAGGTTTCCGCACGAGCCCGGCCCGAGGCTCACGCCGTATCCACCGACCCGCTCCACCGCACCCCCCACGATCGCGCACGATCGCGCGTGCGTGAACCGCAGCGCGGCGGGCACGGTGCTTGCCGCCTGCACGTCGGCGGCGAACCGTCCGTCCACCGGCAGCTGGGGATCCTCGCGCACGCCGAACGGCGGCCTCGCCGCCGGCACCTCGGCGAAATCGGCCTCGGCGAAGCGGATGCCCTCGAACCGCACTTCGCGCACGGGCGCCTGCGCGGTTCCCGCGAGCACGACGAACGCGTCGGTCACCGGCATCCGCACGTCAAGGCCGGCGATGTCGACACCGGGTTCAGGCAGGTACAGCACGTGCGGGCCGGATGCCCCCGCCAACTCGCCGCGCGCGTCGAGATGCCACTGGCCGGGCACCTCGCCGAAGCACTCCGCGACGTTGTCGAGGTAGTAGCGGGCGAACAGCGCCGCCGCGTCATCGCGCAACGCGAAGATGCTGCGCAACGCGCTCGTGACGGTGTGCTGCGCGCGATCGATGCGCACGATCGGCATGCGCTCCTGCACCCAGTAATGCGGAACGACGACCTCGACCGCCTGCTCGTCGCGCAGCTCGGGGATGTCGCCCTCGGTGTAGCGGAACGTCGCCGCGCCGTCGAACAGCGTGCCGACGAAGCTGGCGGCCGGATCCAGCCCGTCCTGCTCGGCGATCCGCAGGAAGCCCTCGCGCGGGTACCGCGGGCGCGAGGCGGCGACCCCGTCGACGTACAGGCAGCGACCGGCCGCCCGCGGAGCGGGCGCCGCCCATGCGGCGACGCCGTTCACGGTCACCGCACGCCAGTCGGTGATGCGCACCGACCCGCGCAGCACCGGGGGGTTCGCGGCGTCGGCGGCCACCACCGAGGTGAACGAGTCGGCGGCGTCGAAGACCACCGGCTCGGGATGCGGGTATTCCCCGCCGTTCATCCAGATCACCGCGCGCTGGCCCGGCTCGCGTCGGCCGCGCACCAGCCGCATCGCGTGGGCGAGGTCGCCCACCGGGTAGCCCCGGCTGCCGTCGGCGTACGGCGAGCCGTCAGGTGCGACGTGGATCTCGATCCGATCGGTGCTCATCCTGCGGTCAGCCCTTCTTTGATCCGGTCGGTCGTCACGATCCGGTCAGCCCTTCGTCGATCCGGCCGTCACGCCCGCGGTGATCTGCCGTTGGAAGATCAGATAGACCAGCACGATCGGCAACACCGTGAGCATCACGCCCGCAACGTAGGTGGGCACGTTGTCGGGGTACTGCCCGCGTAGCGCGCTCACGCCGATCATCACGGTGCGGTTGCTCGGCGACTGCATGATCAGCAGGGCGATCAGGATGTCGTTCCAGACGAACAGTGCGTTGAGGATGCCCATCGAGATCAGGGCGGGGCGCCCGACGGGCACCATGATCCGCCACCACACCCCGAACAGCCCGTTGCCATCGACGCGCCCGGCCTCGGTGAGCTCCTTGGGCACGCCCGAGTAGTACGCGGTCATGAAGTAGACCGTGAACGGCAGGAACTGCGCGACGTACACCGCGATCAAGCCAGGGAACGTGTTGATCAGGCCGATGTCGCTGAGCACCTTGATCGTGGGCACCATGATCACCTGGAACGGGATCATCATCATCGACAGGATCACGAGGAAGGCGATCTTGCTGCCGCGGAACGTGAGGTGGCTCAGAGCATAGCCGCACATCGACGACAGCACCAGCAGCAGTGCGACGGACACCACGGTGATGACGATCGTGTTCAGGAAATAGCGCCCCATGTCGGCCTGGGTCCACGCGTCGATGAAGTTCTGCACGTTGAACGTCTGGGTGATCCCGAGCCGGTCCAGCACATAGTCCCTGCGCGTCTTCAGCGAGACGTTCAAGGCGTACAGCATGGGGTAGATGGTGGCGATCGCCAGCACCATCATCGGCACGGCGATGACCCACCGGGTCACCCGCTCCGTGCGCATCAGATCTCCTTCGTCGCGCGCCGCAGCACACGGATCTGGATCAGGCCGATCACCAGCACGATCAGCAGCAGGAACACGGACGCCGCCGAGGCCAGCGCCGGACGGGCTTCGCCGATGAGCTTCCAGATATAGAACTCGGGCAGGTACGACGCAGCGCCGGGGCCGCCGGCGGTCATCGTGTACAGCAGGCCGAACAGCCCGGTGAGCATGCCGATCGTGGTGGTCACGAACACGAACTGGATGGTCTGGCTCAGACCCGGGATGATCACGTGCACGATCTGCTGACGCAGGTTCGCGCCATCGATCCTGGCGGCGTCCAGCAGCTCGGCGTCGAGAGTGGCGAACCCGGCGAGGAAGATCACGAGCGCCATGCCGAAGGTCGCCCAGATGTGCACCATCAACACCGTGGGCAGCGCCGTGCCGGGCAGGCCCAGCCAGTCCACGCCGGGGATGCGCACGACGCCGAGCGCCTGGTTCAGCGGTCCGTCGGCAGCCAGGATGATGTTGAAGATCGCGCCGATGATAATCGGCGAGAGCACGACGGGCAGGAAGTACACGCTGCGGTAGAAGCGGTGCCCGGGGACCTTCAGGAAGATGAACGTGGCGAGCAGTCCCGCCACGAGCACCTGGATGGGGACGAACAGCAGCACGATCAGCACATTGCGTGCCGAGGCTTGGAAGCGTTCGTCGCCCAGCAGCGTCAGGTAGTTGCCGAGGCCGACGAACTGGCCGTTGAGCTCCTTGTCGCCGGTGAACGAGAAGTTGATCCCGAGCAGCAGCGGATACAGCCGGAAGACCACGAGCACCACGATGACCGGCAGCACCATCGCGTAGGGGGCGATGCGCTCGGCCGTCCACGGCTTGCGCCGCAGCGGGATGTCGGTGGCCCGGCGCCGCCGACCCGGAGCCTGTCCCTCCAGGACGAGGCTCCGGGTCGAGGTGGTGTCGGTCGACACAGGATCAGCCCTCCGAGGCCGCCAGCTGGGCGACGGCATCCTTCACGGTGACGCTTCCGCTGAGCAGCTGCTGACCCAGGCGGTGCAGCAGGTCGAGCGTGTCGGCGCCCAGGGCGGTGTGCAGCAGGGGCTTGCTGCCCGGCAGTTCGGCCACGATCTCGTTCGCCGAGGTGATCTTCGTGTCGAGCTTGATCGTCGTGTCAGAGGTGATCTGACCGCCGGCCAGCGAGTAGGCCGCGAGCGCGTCGTGGTCGACGGTGGCCTTGATCCAGTCGACGCCGAGGTCCTTCTTGTCCTTGTTCAGGATGCCGTAGCCGATGCCGCCCTCCGCCGGCAGCCCCAGCGTCGTGCCGTCGTTGACGGTGACCGGCATCATGAAGCCGAGGTTCTTGCCGAGGAACTCGTCGAACTGCTTCCAGTGTGCAGTGCCGCTCATCAAGCCGATGACCATCGCCGCCTTGCCACCGGAGAAGATGTCGAACGAGTCGTTGAACATGGCCGTCGAGTTGGCGCCCTTGTTGTACCAGCCATCCTTCGCGCTGTCCGCCCACATCTGCAGGATCTGCATCGCATGCGGGCTCTTCCAGTCGCGCTTCCCGCTGATCCAGTCGTCGTACTCCTGCGGCGTGAACACCCCCGAGCCGAAGCCGGAGAGGAAGAACTCGATGCCCAGCCCCTCCTTGTTGCCCAGGGCGAAGCAGGAGGCGTCGGTCTTGGCCAGGATCGCGCTGCAGGCCGCCTTCAGCTCGTCCCAGGTCTTCGGCGGGTTGCTCGCGTCGAGCCCGGCCTTCGTGAACAGCGCCTTGTTGTAGTAGATCGGGAAGCCCTGCAGGAACATGGGGGCCGAGTACGTCTGCCCATCGGTCTGGAAGGCGGGCCAGCCGGCCAGCTTGTCCTTCAGTGCGGCAAGCTCGTCGGTGACCGGAACGAGCAGGTTGGCGCGGCTCTTCAACTGGGTCCCGCCGTTGAACAGGGCAACGTCCGGACCGGTGCCGGCCTCCACCGCACTGCCGAGCAGGGTGTAGTACTGGTCGAACGGCTGGTTGACGATCTCGACGTCGACGTTGGGGTGCGCCTTCTTGAACACCGCGGTGACGTCCTTCGTGTAGGCCTTGGCCGCGGCGTCCGCGTCGCCCCAGTTCCACACCACGAGCTTGTCGCTCGCGTTCTTGCCCGTGGATGTGCCTGTCGGCGATGCGCCGCCGCAGCCGGTCAGCGCAAGCGCCGCGATGCCGACGGCGGCCAGAGTAGCGATCCTTCGCTTCATTGCGATCCCTCTCAACAGTGATGAGCGTGTGTGCAGGTGAACCTCGTGCGGGCTCGTCCTGGAAATGTACTACGTCTGACGACTACCCGTCAATGAAACATCACATGACCGATGTTCTTCGCTCGACGGCGGCGAGCGCACAGCACAAAGCTCGGTTCACGCGTGTCGCCATGACGCACGTGAGCCCCACCGGGCACGCACCGCTGCTACGCGCGGTGCTTCGGGGAGCGCTTCGAAGGCAGGCGGCGGCGCTCCCAAGACCCGAGGATGTGCGCTGCCATGGCGGTGCGCGCCGCCTCCGGATCGCCCTCCGAGATGGCAGCGACGATCCGCTCGTGCTCTTCGACCGTCCGCTCGAACGCGTGGGCGGGGTCCACACCGGTGTAGCGATCGCTGCCGACGGCATGAGTGATGAGCACCCGGGCGATGTTCTCGGCGAGGGCGTTGTCGGACAGCTCCATCACGGAGATGTGGAACTGCACGTCGGCGGCGCGGAACGCCGCGGAGTCCTCGATGTTGACGGTCATGGCGGCCAGGTCCCGGCGCAGCCGCTCGCGCCCGTCGTCGTCGACCATCGTGGCCGCCGCCGCCGCCATCGCCGCCTCCAGCGCGCCACGCACCACGCTGAGCTCGTCCAGCACACCGAGTGTGGAGTCGTTGCGGATCATCGTGGACAGCACCAGCGGGTCCAGCACGTTCCAGCTCGTGGTGGGGTTCACGTGCGTGCCCCGGCCCTGCGCGACGGTGACCATGCCCTTCTCCTGGAGACGCTTCATCGACTCGCGGATGACCGTGCGGCTCACACCGAACTCGGTGCTGAGCACGCTTTCCGGCGGCATCGCGTCGCCGGGTGCCACCTCACCGGACACGATCGACTGGACGAGCTCGTTGAGCACGGTGGCGCCGATGCGCTCGATGGGAGCGCGAGTGCGGCCGGTCGCGGGCTGGGCAGGCAACGTCATGAGTGCCACTCTATTGACCCCATCCCCTGTCGGCAGCAGAATATCCGAAAACACCAGACATGTGATGTATGGTGTTTTCATCAACTCGGTCTCACACTCAAGGGCGACATGAAGATCACCGGCTTCCGCACACTGCGCACCGTCCACGACTGGGGACGGCCGGTCGGCGACGTCAACGGCTACATCGCCTCCGGCGTCACCGACGTCCCCCTCGTCATCCTCGAGACCGACGAGGGCGTCGAAGGGATCGGGATGGGCTCGCACGCCGACCTCGACCGGCTGTTCCCCGCGCTCGAGGGCCGCGACCCGCGCGCCGTGTCGAGCCTGTACGACGCGATGCTCGCGCAGGTGTTCAAGTCGTCCCACGGCGGTGCCACCTTCGGCGGCATCGGCGCCTTCGACACCGCGCTCTGGGACATCAAGGCGAAGCTGGCCGGCGAGCCGCTGTGGCGCCTGCTGGGCGCATCCGATCGGTTCGTGCCGGGGTACGCGTCGGCTTTGGATGCTGCCCTGACCGACGAGCAGCTGGCCGCGCAGTACCGCGGGTTCAGCGACCGGGGATTCACGGCCGGCAAGCTCAAGGGCGGGCGCAACCTCGATGCCGACCTGCGCCGCCTCGACATCCTGCGCGAGCAGCTCGGCAGGCGCACGGCGACCCCGGCGCTGATGCTCGACGCCAACGAGTCCTGGAACCTCAAGCAGGCGGTGCGGTACGTCAGCGCGCTGGAGGAGCGCGTAGACCTCACCTGGGTGGAGGAGCCGCTGCGCAGATGGGACGCTCCGGGGCACGCACGCCTGAGCGCGGCCGTCCGCGCAGCGGTGGCCACCGGTGAGAACCTGACCGGACTGGAGATGTATCGCCCGCTGCTGGATGCCGGCGGTGCCGACATCGTGCAGGCGGGCGCCATCTGGGGGGTCACGCACTTCCTGCGCGTGGCCATCGCCGCCCACAGCCGCGACCTGCCGGTGAGCCCGGTGGGCCTGACCGCCAATCACACCGTGACTGCCGCGGCGGCGGCCGTCCCCAACCACCTCTCCGCCGAGGTGCAGGACCTGGGCGCGCCACTGGGGCTCACCCTGGACCAGGAGTTCCTCGACGGCGGCATCGTCCTGGGCGACCTGCCCGGCGCCGGCATCACGGTCGACGAGGCGGTCATCGCCACGGCACGAGGCGGCAGCGACTGGCAGGAGCCGGCAAGTCCCCATGTGCGCTCGCGCCGCGCCGGGCTGCGTCTGGTCGACAACGGCGCGTGGGACGACTGATGCAGATCCGCCCCGGGCTGCACCGCATCGTCGCTCCCCTCGGTGAGCGCTTCATCGCCATGCACCTGCTCATCGGACCGGCCGGCGCACTGCTGTTCGACACCGGGGTCACTGCCAGCGTCGAAGGCACGCTGCTGCCGTATCTGGCCGGGATCGGCGTCGATCCCGGCCAGATACGCTGGGTGATCAGCTCGCACTGCGACTTCGACCACACCGGCGGAAACGCGGCCGTGGCAGCCATCGCACCGCACGCGCGGTTCTTCGCCGGACGCTCCGACGTGCCGATGACCGAGGATCTCGACCTGCTCATCGCGGGGCGCTACGGCCAGTTCGCCCCCAGAGACGGCTTCGATGATCCGCCGGCGACCACCGCCGACATCCGCGCGTCGACGCACCTTGTGCCAGTGGACGCCGCGTTGGACGGCGGCGAGACGTTCGATCTCGGCGGAGGTCGCATCATCGAGGTGCTCTCGGTCCCCGGCCACTCCCCCGGGCACCTGGCGCTGTGGGATGCCAGCAACCAGACGCTGCTCATCTCGGACGCCGTGCTCGGGCGCACCGTGCCGTTCGCCGACGGCCGCGCGGCGTTCCCGCCCACGTACCGCGACACGACGGCGTACGTGGACAGCATCCGCCGCTTGCGCACGTACCCCGCCACGCTGCTGCTGACCGCGCACTACCCGGTGTACGAGGACGCCGCCGCGCGGGCGTTCCTCGACGACTCGCTCGCCTACACCGAGCTCATCGACCACGAGATCGCCCGCGTGCTGCGCGGCGGCGAGCAGATCGCCACGCTCGAGCTGATCGCGCGCACGCGCGCCGCGCTCGGGCCGTGGGATGCGGCATCCGCTGACTATCTGATCTTCCCGATGACCGGGAACCTCGAGCGGCTCGCGGC
>CALKHM010000187.1 GCA_937988695.1 uncultured Microbacterium sp.
GGCGATGAAGAACCAGACGATGACGGTGAGGATGCGGTGCACGCTCGCCGGGTCGTCGGGGATGACGACCTCGAAGAAGGCCGGGTTCAGCAGGTGACCGCCGTTGAAGGCCAGGGTGCCCACGGCGACGGCGGCCAGCACCGCGTTCGTGATCGCCGCCCGCAGCGTCCAGCGCCCCTGCACGTGCACGACGACGGCGAGCATCGCGACCAGCGCCATGATCGCGAACAGGATGACGATCGCCGTGGGCCACAGTTCGGGATCCACGAGCGAGACCCGGTGGCCGGGCACGAAGCCGAGCGACAGATCCCACAGGACGAGCCCCGCGAGCACCCCCATCATGATGATGGTCGCCAGCATGTCAGCGAACGTCGCACCGCCCTGTGCGGGCACGGGGAGTCGGTCGGGCGTCCATGCCTCGCCGGTCATCGTCTCGTGCCCGGTGCGCTCCAGGATGACGAACACCAGCGTGGTCCAGAAGGCCACGTGCAGCCCCGCGGTAAGCATCGCCACCCAGACCGAGCCGATGACCGATCCCACCGGAGCATCCGCGATGATCTGCCCCAGCGCGACCGCGCCGCCCACCGAGGGGATCACCGTCCACAGCAAGATCTTCAGCAGTCGCCACCAGTCCAGGTAGTAGCGGGGTCCGATCAGGTGCAGCTGGCGCCCGGTATAGCCGGCGGCGAGCTTGTCGGGGTCGCCGAGGTCGGTGAGCACGGCGCGCTCGGCGGCATCCTGCGTCTGGCCGGCGTCCACCCGTGCGTCCACCTGGTCGGCGATGGACGCCTCCAGCTCCGCGGCGAGATCCTCGCGCTGCTTCTCGGGCACGGTGCGCATCGCGGCTTCGACATAACGGGTGGTGAGGGTCGCGGCATCCATGTCAGTCCTCCTCGGAGAGAGCGGCGATCGCCGTGGCGATCGCCTGGAAGTCGGTGGTGAGCGCGTCGGCGAGGACGATGCCGGCACGGTTCGTGCGATAGAACTTGCGGGGTCGGGCCTCGTCGGTGTTCCACTCGCTGTCGAGGTACCCCTGCTTCTCGAGGCGGCGCAGCAGCGGATAGAGGGTGTTCGCATCCGTGGGGAAGCCTCGGCGGCCGAGCTCTTCGAGCAGGCCGTATCCGTACCCGGGTTCGACCAGCAGCCGCAGGCAGGCCAGCACCACCGTGCCACGCCGCAGCTCCTGCAGATGCGTCTCGAGGATCTCGTTCTCGCTCACACCTCACACGTTACCGTGTCTCACACACTATTGTCAATCACCCACCTCCCTGCGCCAAATTCACATGAATTTGCCGAATGCACATCGAACTGCCGGCAGATTGATGTGGTTTCGCCAAATTCATATGAATTCGACGCAGGGGCGGGATGATGGATGCCGTGAGCCTGCCGCCCCTGGAAGACCTCGTTCGCTCCGCACGGGCCGTGGCGGTCCCCATGGCCACGCGTTTCCGCGGCGTGACGGTGCGCGAAGCGCTGCTGCTGGAAGGTCCCGCCGGCTGGACGGAGTTCTCGCCGTTCGTCGAGTACGACGACGCAGAGGCATCCGCGTGGCTGGCCGCGGCGATCGACTTCGGCTGGAACCCGCAGCCTGAGCCCGTGCGCGATGCGGTACCGGTCAACGCGACGGTCCCCGCCGTCACGCCGGATGAGGTGCCTGCCGTGCTCGCTCGCTTCGACGGATGCCGCACCGCCAAAGTCAAGGTCGCCGAGCGCGGTCAGTCCCTCGCCGACGACGTCGCCCGCGTGCACGCCGTGCGGGATGCGATGGGTCCAGAAGGCCGCGTGCGCATCGACGCGAACGGCGGCTGGAACGTCGACGAGGCCGAGCGCGCCGTGCACGCCCTGGCCGACGCCGACCTGGAGTACGTCGAGCAGCCGTGCACGACGATCGACGAACTGGCCGAGCTGCGCCGGCGCATCACCCGTTGGGACATCCCGATCGCCGCCGACGAGAGCGTGCGCAAGGCGTCGGATCCGCTCGCGGTGGCCCGCGCCGGCGCCGCCGACATCGTGATCGTCAAGGCGCAGCCGCTGGGCGGCGTGCACCGCGCGCTCGAGATCGTCGCTGCTGCGGGCCTGCCCGCCGTGGTCTCCAGCGCGCTGGATACCTCGGTCGGCCTCGCGATGGGCACCGCGCTGGCGGCGGCACTGCCCGAGCTCGACCACGACTGCGGCCTGGGCACGTCGTCGCTGTTCACGACGGATGTCGCGGCCCCGCCGCTGCGGCCGTCCGCCGGCGTGCTTCCCGTCGGGCGGATCGCGCCCGACCCCGACCTGCTCGCGGCGGTTGCGGCATCCCCTGCCCGCACGCACTGGTGGATCGCGCGCCTCACCCGCTGCCACGGCCTGCTCGCCGGCTGAGAGCCGGCCGACGCGTGCTCGATCAGCGCTCGGAACGCTCCAGGGAGTGCCGTGCCGACCGGTTCTCCTCCACGTCGCGGATGCCTGCGGCGACGGCCTTGCGGATCACCCAGTACAGCGCGTAGAGCGCGACGCCCGCCAAGACGACGAGGAGCGCGAAGCCGGTGAGGGGGTCCATGCGGCAAGCATGGCACACCCGGCCGCCGCCTGGGCGTTCTCGCGCCCCGCGCGCCAGGTTCGCGCCCGCGCTGCACCTTTCTGCTGATGCGGCAGAGAAAGGCAGCAGCATCAGCTGAAAAGTGCAGCATCAGCCGGCGGCAACTGGCGTGAGGCGGCCGCGCGCGGCGCGCGAAGCTCGGGCGGCGGGCTGCGCGCGAAGCTCGGGCGCCGCGCGAAGCTCGCTCAGCGCGCGCCGCGCGAAGCTCGCTCAGCGGGCGGGCTCGGCCTGATCGCAGTCCGCGAACCCCTCGACCACGGCGGCGGCGAACATCTGCGTGCGCTGGCTGATGACGTCCCGCGTCTGGGCGTCATCGAGTCCGGCGATCACGGCTCCCACCGACGTGCTCTCCCAGAGCTCGAGCATCGTCTGCGCGAACCCCAGCGCTGGCATCCGCAGCCGCAGCCCATAGCTGTCGACGAGATCCTCGACGAGGTCGGCGACGCGACGCGTCATGCCCTCGCCCCATTCCCGGTACGCGGAGGCCATGCGCGCGTCGCGCATGGCGCGGATGCGGATCTCGCTCATCAGCAGCACGCCCTGTCGCGTGTCCATCGACGAGTCCACCAGCGACTGCACGACCTCGGCGGGTGTGGCGCGTTCCGCACCCGCTCCGGTGATCGACTTCACTCGCGCCGTGATCGCGGCGAGCTTGCGATCCGACACCGTGGTCATCAGCTCGAGGAACAGCTCGTCCTTCGACTCGAAGTTGGAGTAGAACGCCCCACGCGTGAACCCGGCACGCTCACAGACGGCCTCGACGGATGCCGCATCCAGACCGACGTCGGCGAACACGTCGAAGGCGGCGTCCAGCAGCCGCGCACGCGTGTTCTCACGGCGGCGGATGCCGGCCACGGCATCTGTCATGTCGTCCCTCCCGATTCACAACCAGTATCCAGTTTCGACCTCGACGACGGCACTACGATACACGAATGTATCCGATACACTCCTGTATTGGATACGCCGTCGTATCGGAATCGTCCCCTTCCCGACCGGAGGCCCCGTGTCCACACTGCTCGCCGCACTCGGACGCTGGTCGTTCCGCCACCCCTGGCGAGTGCTGGTGGCGTGGCTGCTGCTGCTGGGCCTCGCCGGCGGCGGCGTGGCACTGTTCGCGCAGGGCACCGACAACACGTTCTCCATTCCCGGAACCGAGTCGCAAGAGGGCCTGCAGCAGCTCTCGCGCACCTTCCCGCAGGTGTCCGGCACGAGCGCGCAGGCGATCGTGGTCGCTCCCGAGGGCCGGAAGGTGGATACCGCACCCTTCACCTCCGACATCCACACCACGACCGACCGCATCCAGAAGCTGCCGGGCGTGCTCGCCGTCAGCGACCCGTTCTCGCCGCAGATAGACGGACTCGTCTCCGACGACGACTCGGCCGCCATCATCCAGATGCAGTTCCGCGGGCAGGTCACCGACATCTCCGCCAGCACGAAGGCCGATCTCGAGAACGTCATCGGCGATCTCCGCGCCGACCTGCCGCACGGGTCGACGGTCGCCCTCGGCGGCGACCTGTTCGCGACCGAGCTGCCCACCGTCTCGATCACCGAGGCAGTGGGACTGGTCATCGCCCTGCTGGTGCTGATCGTCACGTTCCGATCGTTCCTGGTAGCGGGGATGCCGCTGCTGACCGCCCTGCTGGGCGTCGGCCTGTCGATGGCGCTGATCTTCGTCGCGACGGCCTTCTCGACGATCTCGGCGACCACGCCGCTGCTGGCCCTCATGCTGGGCCTGGCCGTCGGCATCGACTACGCGCTGTTCATCATCTCCCGACATCAGGACCAAGTGCGCGGGGGAATGGATGCCGAGGAGTCGGCGTCGCGTGCGACCGGCACCGCCGGCTCTGCGGTCGTGTTCGCCGGCGTGACGGTGCTCATCGCCCTGATCGGCCTCTCGTTCGCGAACATCCCGTTCCTGACCACGATGGGGGTCGCCGCGTCGGTGGCCGTGGCGATCGCCGTCGCCGTGGCGGTCACGCTGACTCCGGCCTTCCTCGGGTTCGCGAACGGCCGGGTCATCGGATGGCGGCGCCGCGTTCCCGGCACACGGCCGGCTCGCAGCGCGGAGGAGGACGAGGGCGCACCGGCGGAGGGCGACGGCGTCGTTTCGACTCGCTCCGCTCGCTCAACGACCGGGGAGGCGGGCGCTCGCTCAACGACCGGGGAGGCGCATGCCCCGCGGAAGGGGTTCGCCGCCCGCTGGGTCGGCCTGGTCACCAGGCATCCGATCGTCACCACGATCGCCGTCGTGCTGACCCTGGGCACGCTCTCGATCCCGGCGGCAAGCCTTGCGCTCGCACTGCCGAACGCCGGCATGCTGCCCAAGGACAGCCAGGCGCGCCAAGCGTACGACCTGGTGTCGGAGCACTTCGGGCCCGGCTTCAACGGGCCGCTCATCATGACCGGCACGATCGTGACCTCGAACGACCCGTTGACGCTCATGAAGCGCATCGGCGACGACGTTGCGAAGCTGCCCGGAGTGAAGACCGTCGCCCTGGCCACCCCCAACGAGACCGCCGACACCGGCATCGTGCAGATCATCCCCGGCACCGCACCCGACGACCCTGCCACCGCCGGCCTCGTGCGCGAGCTGCGCGCGCAGCACGACCACATCCTGCACACCTACGGCGTGGACATGAAGGTGACCGGGTTCACCGCCGTCGCCATCGACATCTCCGATCGGCTGGGGGCGGCGCTGCTGCCGTTCGGCATCTTCGTGGTCGGCCTGTCACTCGTGCTGCTGGCGATCGTCTTCCGCTCCATCTGGGTGCCGCTGAAGGCGGCGGCCGGCTATCTGCTGTCGGTGGGCGCGGCGTTCGGCATCGTCTCGGCGGTGTTCATCCACGGCGTCGGGGCCGACCTGCTGCACGTGACGAAGGTCGGCCCGATCATCAGCTTCATGCCCATCGTGCTGATGGGGGTGCTGTTCGGCCTGGCGATGGACTACGAGGTGTTCCTCGTCTCGCGCATGCGCGAGGACTATGTGCACGGCCGGCGACGCGCGGATGGTCGCGCCGACCGCACAGTCGCACAGGACGCCGTGCGCAGCGGGTATGCCTCGTCGGCTCGCGTGGTCGCCGCCGCCGCGGTGATCATGTTCGCGGTGTTCGCGGCGTTCGTGCCCGAGGGCGACATGAACCTCAAGCCCATCGCGCTCGGGCTGGCCTCGGGCGTCGCCATCGATGCGTTCCTCGTGCGGATGACGCTCGTGCCCGCCGTCATGGCCCTGCTGGGCGACAAGGCGTGGTGGATGCCGCGGCGCCTGGCGCAGCATCTGCCCCACTTCGACATCGAGGGCGAGGCTGTCGAGCGCGAGATCTCGCTGGCCGACTGGCCCGAACCGCGCACCACGGCCGCCGTCGTCGCAGACGGCCTGGAACTGGTCGGTGCCGACGGCGCGCCGGCGCTGTACCGCGGCGTGTCGCTGCGTGTCGAGCCGGCCGGCACGCTCGTGCTGCACGGGGCCGACCATCGATCGGCCCGGGCGCTGGCGCTGACGATCGCCGGGCGCGTCGCGCCGACCGGCGGGCGCCTCAAGGTCAACGGACATCTGCTGCCCGGGCGGGCGGTCTGGGTGCGCGCGCATGTCGGCGTCGCGCTGCTGACCGGGGCCGCCGACCCCGCCGCCGAGATCCGCCGGGCGCTGCGCCGCCGCACGCGGCTGCTCGTCGTCGACGGGCTGGATGCCGCCGCCTCCGCCGGCACCCGTGATCAGGTGACCGCACAGCTGCGGGATGCGGCATCGGTCACCGCCGATCTGACCGTCATCGCGACCGCGGCGGACTCCGCCACGGTCCGCACCCTGCTCGCCGAGGCCGGGCGCCACGCCGACGTCATCGACGTCGGCACCGCGCCCGTCGTCGCGGCGGCCGAAGAATCCCCCGAGGTGATCGCATGACCCTTCCGATCGAGCGCTCCCGCTCACGCAGGCCCGTCACGTGGCTCACGATCGTCGGCGTGCTGCTGCTGCCGGTGCTGATCGGCGGCATCCTGGTGGCCGCACTGTACAACCCCACCCAGCGGCTCGACAGCATGAACGCGGCCGTCGTCAACAACGACGAGCCGGTGACCCTCGACGGACAGACCGTCCCCCTGGGCCGACAGCTGACCGCCGGTCTGGTGAAGGGCTCCGACGACGCGGACAGCAACCTCACCTGGACGATCTCCAACACGAAGGACGCCACGGCGGGGCTGAAGGACGGCACCTATCAGGCCGTCGTGACGATCCCGAAGCAGTTCTCGGCCGCTGCCGTGTCGCCCGGCAAGGAGCTCTCCGGCACCGACACGACGGCGACCCAGGCGACGATCCACGTCGAGACAGCACCGGGCGGTCGCGTGATCGACGACGCGATCACGGCCCAGGTGTCGCAGACGGCGACCACCGTGCTCGGCCAGACGTTGTCGTCGTCGACGCTGAAGAACGTGTTCCTGAGCTTCACCACGCTCGGCGACAGGCTCGGCACCGCCGCCGACGGCGCGTCGTCGCTCGCCGACGGCGCCGGCACGGCTGCCGACGGCGCCGGCACGCTCGCCGACGGCATCCGCCGGCTCTCCTCGGGCGCGACAGACCTCGCCGACGGCGCCGACGGGATCTCCTCGGGCGTGCAGAAGCTGTCCACCGGCGCATCGGCGTGGGCGGCAGGCGCGCGCAAGGCCGCCGACGGGCTGGACACGTGGTCGGGGGGCGCCACGGCCCTGGCCGGCAGCACGAGCGTGCTCGCCGACAATCTGTCGCAGATCGCGGGAAGCCTCGCGCAGGCGCCACAGGTGCCGCAGCAGCTCATCGACTCGACGAAGCAGCTCGCCGCGAACAGCACGCAGATCCAGTCGGCGATCACCGGCACGATCGCGCAGCTCGACAAGGCGGCGGCGGAGTGTGCAGACCAGGGCGGGTCGGCCGAACTGTGCACGACGCTGCACCAGATCTCCGCGAGCGCCGCGCACGCGCTGCCGCAGGTGACCGGTGTGATCGACCAATCCGGAGCGACCGCTCAGGGCGTCGAAGGGCTCAGCCGCCTGCCGCAGCTCGGTCAGGGGCTCGCGCAGATCTCCGCAGGCATGACGAAGGTCGCAGGCCACATGGACTCCCTGGCGAAGGGGGCGACCAGCGCCGCAGGCGGCGTCGGCAGGCTCGCGGACGGCGCGTCATCGCTGGCATCGGGCGCCGCACAGGTCGGAGGTGGCGCATCGCAGTGGGCGACCGGCGCACGCACCTGGGCCGACGGTGCGCAGGAATCGGCCGACGGTGCCGCCGGGCTGAGCACCGGCGTGTCCGCGCTCGCCGGCGGTGCCGACTCGCTGGCATCCGGCCTGCACAAGGCCGCGGGCTCCCTGCCCACGTTCTCGGACGACCAGGCGAAGAGCCTGGCGTCGGTGGTCTCCGACCCGGTCGCCGCCCGGGGCCTCGGCAGCGACATGTTCGGGGCGTCGGCGATCCCGCTGCTGGCGATGCTCGCGCTGTGGTTCGGCGGG
>CALKHM010000188.1 GCA_937988695.1 uncultured Microbacterium sp.
ACGGCCCGCAGTGGAGCGCCGACGGCCTGCGTGTGGACGTCGATCTCGTGTGGCGCTTCGCCCGCAAGACCGGCGCGCACACGGATGCTGCGACCGTGCGCAGCCAGGACGGCAGGGCCGTGCTCGCCCTCGATCCGGCCGTCGCGGCGTTCGCGCGCGAGCACGGGTTGCGTACCGACGTGACCGACGACGTCGTCGCGGTCACGTATGCGTTCGACCGGCGCTCGCGCGAGCAGAAGATCGACTGGCTGCTCGCCTTCGGGACCGGCGCCGAGCTGGAGCCGGAAAGCAAGAGCCCGGCGGGGGAGGCGGGCCCGAGCGCGGCGGACGCCGTGCGGGCCCGAGCGCATACCAGCGTGATGTGGGACTTCTCCGAGGACGGCCCCGGCCGGATGCACGACGGGCCGTGGGACCTGCACGTGCGCACCATCGCGATGCGCACGCGGTCGGTGCGGCAGGTGCGCACGACGTGGACCGGACGCAGCTGGGCGATCGTACGCGGCCGGCTGGCGGCTGCCTACCGCACGCAGAACGGCTGTCTGAGCGTGGACATCGGTCAGCGCCTGTTCACGGTCGTCGACGATCCGCGCACGACCGCCGAGGCCGTGCGCGAGGGTGACGCGGTGCGACTCACGCTCGCGCTGCCGCACGTGGCGGTGCATTCCGAGCTGGAGGTGCCGGGGCGACTGGTGGATGGAAGCGGCCGCACCGTGGCATCCTGCCTGCTGGTCGCCGAGGGCGCTCGCGCGGTGATCACCGCGACGGTTCCCGCACGCGCGGCGACGCTGCGCGTGGTCTTCGGTGCGACACGTTCGCGGGCGCGGCTGCGCGTGCGTGCACACGGCGGGGTGCGGGTGATCCCGGGGGCCGAGGCGGCATCGCGATGGAACCCGCGGCGGGCTGCGCTGGGGGCGTGGCGTCGGCTGCCGCGGAGGTTCCGGATGCGGGTGTGGCTGTGGCGGCATCGCCGGCGCTGACGGCTGTGCCCCGCCCCGCCCTCCGCCGCCCGCCTCCGGTCGCCTCGCGAGTGCAGCGAGTCGAAACGACGCCCCGTCGCCCCGCGATCCGTAGCGCGTAGAGCGCAGACACAGCCACGCCCCGTAGCGTGACTCGTCCAGGAGGTCGCATGTCCGTCTTCGACATCGTGCTGCTGGTCGTGCTCGCGGCCGCGGCGGTGACCGGGGTCGCCCGCGGCTTCGTCGCCAGCGCCGGCGTGCTGGCAGGGCTCATCGCCGGAGGTGCCGGAGCGCTCTGGGCTGCGCCGGCGATCGGGCGGCTCATCGCCGAGCCGGTCTGGCGCCCCGTCGCCGAGCTTGCCACCTGGGCCGTGCTGCTGGGCGTGGGCGCGGCGCTGGGGGGTGCCGTCGGGATGTGGCTGCGCCGTGGCGTCGACCGCACACCGCTGCGCATCGTCGATCGGGTGGCCGGGGGTGTGGTCTCGTTCGTGGTGGGGGCTCTCATCATGTCGCTCGCGGCGACCGGGATCGTCGCCACCGGCATCCCGGTGGTCTCACCGGCCGTGGCATCCTCTCGCGTGGTCCGCACGATCGACGGCCTCATCCCCGCGCCGATCCAGCAGGCCCTTGCACAGATCCGCGGCACGCTGGCCGCCGACGGCCTGCCCGCGGTCCGGGGTCTGCTAGGCCCCGCGGCGCCCGCGCCGGCGTCGCCGGTGCCGTTGAACGACCCGCACATCGTCGCGGCGGCACGGTCGGTGGTGCGCATCACCGGCGTCGCGTATGCGTGCGGCATGAGCCAGACCGGCTCCGGGTTCGCCGTCGGCGCGGATGCCGTGGTGACCAACGCGCACGTGGTTGCCGGCGTGGATGCTCCCGTCGTGCAACTGCCCGGGCGGGCCGCGCACCAGGGGCGCGTGGTCTACTTCGACCCCGACGAGGATCTGGCGGTCATCGACGTGCGGGGGCTGAACGCGACGCCGCTGCGCCTGTCCGGCGCAGTGACGACGGGCGCGGCGACCGTGGTCGCGGGATATCCGTACGGCGGACCGCTCACTCTGGGCGATGCGCAGGTGCTGGCCTCCGGCTCTGCGCCGGTGCCCGACATCTACGGCCGCAGCACACAGAAGCGCGCGGTGTACGCACTGGCCGCGCAGGTGCGGCCGGGCAACTCCGGCGGACCGCTGCTGACGGCGGGAGGCACCGTCGGCGGCGTCGTGTTCGCGCGCGCAGTCGACAACGCAGACCGCGGCTACGCGATCGCCGGCAGTGCCCTCGCGCCGGTCGTGGCGCGACTGGGAACGCTCACCACGCCGGTGTCGTCCGGACACTGCGTGCGGTGACACGGGCCGGTATGCTGGAGCGGCCAACTGAACACATTCAGGCCGCATGACACGCACGGGAGAGTCCGGTCCGCCGGACACCGAAGGAGCAAGCCTCCCCGCCAATCTCTCAGGTCCGCATACCGTGCAGGTCCGGCCACTCTGAAAAGTGATCTTCGAGCTTCGCTCGAAATCAGGTTGAGCGAGGACGCGCAGCGCCCGAGTCGAAACCCTGGTCTTCGAACGAACTCAGTTCGAGATCCGCCGACGGTGAAAGCCACGACCCCGGGACGCCCGGGCGCAGCGGCGAAGCTCTCAGGCCCATGACAGAGGGGGAGTCCGCCCGGCGCCGACAGGCGCCGCCGACTCGAAAGAACCCATGTCCGCACTCAGTTCGTCACCCGATCGTTCGTCACCCGATCACTCCTGTCCCGGCCGCCGGTCTCCACTGCACGAGCGGCACGAGGCGCTGGGCGCCTCGTTCACCGACTTCGCCGGATGGTCGATGCCGGTGCGCTACACCTCCGATCTCGCCGAGCACCGCGCCGTGCGTGAGGCCGCCGGGCTGTTCGACATCTCGCACATGGCGGAGTTCCTGGTCGCCGGTGTGCCGGCAGGCGCCTTCCTCGACTACGCGCTGGCCGGCAGATTGTCGGCGCTGCCGGTGGGCAAGGCGAAGTACTCGCTCGTGCTCGCCGATGACGGCGGCATCGTCGACGACGTGATCGTCTACCGCACCGGCGAGGACCGCTTCCTGGTGATCGCCAACGCCGGCAACCGCGATGCCGTGGCGGCGGCGTTCGCCGAGCGCGCCGGGCGCGCACCGGTCGCAGCCGCGTTCCTGGAGGCGCCCGCCACCGGCGTCGTGTCCTTCGCACACGTGGACGGCGGCGACCGGGCACGCATCGAGGACGTCACCGACCAGCTCGCCCTCATCGCCGTGCAGGGGCCGGCCGCCGAGCAGATCCTCGGCGAGACGGCCGGGCTTGCGGCATCCGGCCTTCCCGACCTCGGTTACTACGCATGGCGCGAGGGCACGTTCGACCGGGCGCCGGTGCTCGTGGCCCGCACCGGCTACACGGGCGAGGACGGCTTCGAGCTGATGATCCCGAACGCGCAGGCCGAAGCGCTGTGGGACGCACTGCTGGCTGCCGGCAGACCGCGCGGGCTGGTGCCGGCAGGCTTGGCCGCCCGCGACACCCTGCGTCTGGAAGCGGGGATGCCGTTGTACGGTCACGAGCTGTCGCGCGAGATCGCGCCCGCTCAGGCCGGGCTCGGGCGCGTGGTGGCGATGGCCAAGGACGACTTCGTGGGCAAGGCGGGCCTGACCGCTCGCGACCTCCCTGACGCACCGATGCTCGTGGGCCTGTCCGCCGAGGGGCGTCGCGCTGGCCGCGCGGGTTACCCCGTGCTCGGCCCCGACGGCGCACCGGTCGGCGAGATCACCAGCGGCGCGCTGTCGCCGACCCTGGGGCATCCCATCGCCATGGCGTTCGTGCCGCCGGCGCTGGCCGCGCCCGGAACCGCCCTCGCCATCGACGTGCGCGGCACCGCCGTGCCTGCCACCGTGACCAGCCTGCCTTTCTACCGGAGGACGAAATGACCGACCTGACCAGCCTCAGCTACACCGAAGAGCACGAATGGATCTCCCGCGACGGCGAGATCGCCACCGTCGGGATCACCGACTACGCCGCCGACAAGCTCGGTGACGTGGTCTATGTCGATCTGCCCGCCGCCGGCAGCACCGTCACGGCCGGGGAGGTGTGTGGTGAGATCGAGTCCACCAAGTCGGTGGGCGAGCTGTATGCGCCGGTCACCGGCGAGGTCGTCGAGGTCAACACCGCGCTCGACGACGACCCGAGCGCGATCAACACCGACGCGTTCGGCGACGGCTGGCTGCTGAAGATCCGCGGCACCGAGACGGTCCCGCTCCTGGATCGTGCCGGCTACGAGGCGCTCACGGACGGCGCGGCGTGAGCGGGGGGTTCTCCGCCCGCCACATCGGCACCGGCGCCGCCGCACAGCGGCAGATGCTCGCGGGCCTCGGATACGACAGCGTCGACGCCCTCGTCAAGGCCGCCGTCCCGGCATCCATCCACGCCGCGCCTCGCGTGGGCAGCGTCATCCCGGAGCCGGCGACCGAGGCCGAGGCACTCGCCGAGCTGCGGGCGCTGGCCGCGCAGAACCGGCCCGCCCGCGCCATGATCGGGCTGGGGTACTACGACACGTTCACACCCGCGGTCATCGCGCGCAACGTGCTCGAGAACCCGTCGTGGTACACCGCGTACACCCCGTATCAGCCGGAGA
>CALKHM010000189.1 GCA_937988695.1 uncultured Microbacterium sp.
GAGGAGAGCGGATGTCGGTGACGGCGGTCGAACGCGACGCGATGCGGCGCGCCTTCGACCTCGCCCGGCGCGGCCCACGCGGCGTGAACCCGCAGGTGGGCGCCGTGATCCTCTCTCCCGATGGCGAGGTCATCTCCGAGGGCTGGCACCGCGGCGCGGGCACCCCGCATGCCGAGGTCGATGCGCTCTCACAGCTGCCACCCGACCTGCTGCGCGGCGCCACCGTCGTGGTCACCCTCGAGCCCTGCAACCACACCGGACGCACCGGTCCCTGCGCGCTCGCCCTCATCGAGGCCGGCGTGGCGCGGGTGGTGTTCAGCGCGGAGGACCCCGGCGTCGCCTCCGGCGGCGGCGCCGACCGGCTGCGGGCGGCCGGAGTCGAGGTCGAGGCCGGCGTGCTCGCCGAGGAGGGTGTCGCGCTCATCGACGACTGGCTCGTCTCGGTGCGGCTGGGGCGCCCGTTCATCACCGTGAAATGGGCACAGAGCCTCGACGGCCGGGCCGCCGCGCCCGATGGCACGAGCCGATGGATCACCGGGCCGGAGGCTCGCGCAGACGTGCACGAGCGGCGCGCGGCCGCCGACGCGATCCTCGTCGGCACGGGCACCGTGCTCGCCGACGATCCCGCGCTGACTGCCCGTCGCCCGGACGGCACGCTGTACGACCATCAGCCTGTTCCCGTCGTGCTGGGCAGACGTGAGATCCCCTCGGATGCCGCGATCCGGCGCCATCCGCATGCCCCGCTGTTGTACACCGAGCTGCGCGACGCGGTCGTCGACCTGCGCGACCGCGGCATCCAGAGGCTGTTCGTCGAGGGCGGTCCCACCGTCGCCAGCGCCATCATGCAGGCGGGGCTGGCCGACGAGGTGCTCGCCTACCTCGCACCGGTGCTGCTGGGCGGCGAACGGCTCGCGCTCACCGACATCGGGGTGGCAACGCTCGCCGACGCGCCCCGGCTGCGGATCGCGACGGTCGAGAAGATCGGCGACGACCTGCTCGTCGTCGCACATCCGATGATTCCGGCAACGCGTTTCGATCCGGCGTCCATGGCGGTGCGTTTCGACTCGGCGCCTACGGCGCCTCGCTCAACGACCGGGCCGGGCACCCTGCCCCGCACAACGACCGAGCTAAGCGCGGCGCCCCGCTCCACGAGCGAGACGGGCACGGCGCCTCGCTCAACGACCGGGCCGGGCACCCTGCCCCGCACAACGACCGACAACACGGAAGGATCCTGATGTTCACCGGAATCGTCGAAGAGATCGGACGCATCACCGCGACCGAGGCCGCCGGTGACGGCATCCGACTGACCGTGCACGCTCCGGCGGCCGCCTCGGATGCCGCGCATGGCGACTCGATCGCCGTGTCAGGCGTGTGCCTGACGGTCACCGGCCGCGGCGACGACTGGTTCGCCGCCGACGTGATGCGACAGACCCTCGACATGTCCACGCTCGACGACGTGGCCGCCGGGCGCCGGGTGAACCTCGAACGCGCTCTGACCGCGCACGCGCGGCTGGGCGGCCACATCGTGCAGGGCCACATCGACGGCACCGGCACGGTGCTGCAGGTGCGCCCGGGCGACCAGTGGCGGGTGCTGCGCATCAACGTGCCCGCTGACCTTGCCGACCTCGTCGTCGACAAGGGCTCGATAGCGGTCGACGGCGTCTCGCTCACCGTCAGCGCGGCCAGTGCCGCCGGCGACCCCGAGCCGTGGTTCGAGGTCTCCCTCATCCCGGAGACGCTGGCGTCCACGACGCTCGGCGAACGCGCTCCCGGCGAGCGCGTCAACCTCGAGACCGACATCCTGGCGCGGCACGTGCGGCGCCTGCTCGCCTTCACCACGGTCCCGAGCCGCGGCGAGGCATCCGTTTCCAACGAAGGGAAGCTCCGATGAGCCTGTCCACCATTCCGGAGGCACTCGAGAGCCTGCGTGCGGGACGTCCGGTCCTGGTCGCAGACGATGAGAACCGTGAGAACGAGGGCGACATCATCCTGTCCGCGCAGCTGGCCACACCCGAATGGCTGGCGTGGACGATCCGCTACTCGAGCGGATACCTGTGCGCGCCGATGCCCGCCGAGTGGGCCGATCGGCTGGAGCTGCCACCGATGGTCGCGCACAACGAGGACTCGCGCGGCACCGCGTACACCGTCAGCGTCGACGCCGCCGACCGTCTGTCGACCGGGATCAGCGCCGCCGATCGCACGCACACGCTGAACGTGCTGGCCGACCCCGAGTCCACGCCGACCTCGGTGATCCGCCCCGGGCACGTGCTGCCGCTGCGCGCGGTGGACGGCGGCGTGCGCGAGCGCAGCGGGCACACCGAGGCGGCCGTCGAGCTGATGCGGCTGGCGGGACTGGCCCCGGTCGGCGCGATCGGCGAGGTCGTCGCCGACGACGGCAGCATGATGCGGCTGCCGGGCCTGATCGAGATGGGCGAGCGCGAGGGCGTGCCGGTGATCACGATCGAGAGCCTGATCGCCTACCTCGACGAGCACGAGCCGCGCACGGAGCCGGTCACCCACCGCCGGCGGATGAGCCTGCGCGCAGAGGCGAACGTGCCGACCGCGCACGGGCGGTTCCGCTTTCTCGCGTACAAGGACCGGATGACCGGGACCGACCACATCGCGGTGATCTCCGGTGACCTCAGCACCGAGGCGCCGCTCGTGCGCGTGCACTCGGAATGCCTGACCGGCGAGGCGTTCGGCTCGTTGAAGTGCGAGTGCGGTCCGCAGCTGCAGGCGGCGCTGGACGCCATCGACCACGAGGGCGGTGTGGTCATCTACATGCGCGGCCACGAGGGCCGCGGCATCGGCCTGATCAACAAGCTGCGCGCCTACAGCCTGCAGGAACGCGGCCTGGACACCGTCGACGCGAACCTTGCCCTCGGCCTTCCCGCCGACGCGCGCGACTACGCCGCCGCCGCCGGCATCCTCGCCGACCTCGGCGTGCAGAAGGTGCGGCTGCTGACCAACAACACCGACAAGGTGCACCAGCTGCGGGAGTTCGGTCTGGACATCGTCGAGCAGGTGCCGTTGCTGGTCGGGGTGGGCCCGAACAACCACCAGTATCTGCAGACCAAGCGCGACAAGATGGGCCACATCATCGACGCCGACGAGCTCGAAGAGGCCCTGCACGAGATGCGTGACAGCGAAGGCCGGCACGAAGGAGCAGACGCGTGAGCGGGACCGGAGCGCCACGGACACCCTATGCCATCGACGGACACGGCGTCGAGGTCGTCGTGGTCGCCGGCACCTGGCACCAGGCGATCACCGACGGGCTGATCGCCGGCGCCCAGCGCGCACTCGACCGGGCCGGCGCCTCCCACCGGCTCGTACGGGTGCCGGGGTCGTTCGAGCTGGCACTGGCCGCGCAGGCGGCGTTCGCCGCCGGGGCAGACGCGGTCGTGGCGCTCGGCGTCATCATCCGCGGCGGCACCCCGCACTTCGAATACGTCTCGCAGGCGACCACCGACGGGCTGAACCGCGTGGCACTGGATGCCGGCAAGCCGGTCGGCTTCGGAGTGCTCACCCTCGACGACGAGCTGCAGGGCCTGGCCCGCGCGGGGCTCGCCGGCTCGCAGGAGGACAAGGGGGCCGAGGCCGCCGAGGCCGCCCTGCGGATGGCGGCGGTGCTGCGCGAGCTCGGCTGAGCAGCACCGCCAGCCGGGCCGCTAGGGCTTCCAGACCATGAGGACGACGACCACGAGCAGCAGCAGCGCAGCGATGCCGCTGGATCCCGCGATCGCGCCGTAGCCGGCCGGCTTGGCACCCTCGGCCGCGCCGTCCGCGGCATCGGCCGCCTTGTTCATCTGCGGGACGACGACGAACGCGCTCAGCACGAACGCGACGACGTACGCGATGACCGACCACAGGATCCAGGGCGTGGCGAAGGTCAGGCCGTATTTCGGGTCGGCCATGCCCATGACGCCGAAGCCGAGCACGAACGTGAGCAGCGAGAGCCAGGAGAAGATCGCCGTCGACTTCGCCAGCGCGTGCACCTGCGCCGCGTTGCCGCTGCGCAGCGCCCGCAGGCCGGTCATCGGGATGATCGCCATCGGGCCGACGATGAAGACGGCGGTGGCGACGTGCAGGATGATCATGACGGTGTCCATGCGCAGAAGCTTAGGTCATGCTGAAGGTGATGGCCACTCGCCGCCGATCACAGCGGAAAACGGTGCCGGAACGGCGTGTCGCCGCCGAGAGCGGCTGCACGTCGCAGCGGATACCTTTGGCAGAACAGCCGGAAGCCCACGCCGTACTCGTCGGTGCGCTGCCGTGCATATGCCTCCTGCCGCTCGGCGTCGTCGAACTCGCCCATCAGCAGCAGGTACTGCACCTGCGCCCAGGTGGCCATCCCCTCGTGCACGACCAGCGCGTGCTGCGGGCCGTACCGCCGATCGATCTCGGTCTCATCCCAGTTCAGGTACTGCCAGATGTGGGTGAGCTCGTGGGCGATCGTGATGACCGCCGACAGACGCGGCGAGCCGTTCTCGATGAACAGCGTGCAGCCATCGGCCTTCTTCTCCGCATAGCCGAGCACACGCGCGTCGACTCCGGGAGTCGGTTCGAACGCCTCCCCGCTACGCCGGGCGATCTGATTCGCGTTGACCATGCGCACTGTCATCGGCACGTTCAACTGCACCGTGAAGCCCAGTTCGAAGTCGCTCTTGGTGGCCAGGAACGTCTCCACGAACTGCTCGTGTGTGCGCAGCACGTGGCGCGAGCAGTGCACACACCGCTCGCGTCCGTCGGCGAGCCGGTCGAACTCGCCGCCCATCAGCTTCGCGAAGCAGAAGTCGCAGTAGTCGGCGTTCAGCGGCTCGAACTCGAACGTGCGTGTGCGGTGCGCTTGCACGGCCGCCCGGGCTTGTTCCAGGTACCCACCGCCGAAGCCCTGCGCGGTCAGATAGCCAAGGGCCCCGGGGACGTCCAGCGACCGTGCCGCCTCGGCCCCGCCGAAGTCCAGATAATCAGCCTTGTCCACGCTCGGCCTCCCCTGCCGTCTCGGATGCCACGGGCTCCGATGTCCCGTCGGCGCCGACACTGATCTCAGAGTCCGTGCCGACGTCGACGGCGACGGACGGGGCGGCCAGATCGACCGGGGGGGCCGTGTCGGACACCGGAGCCGGCGGCGCCACAGGCATCGGTGGCGGCGCCGCGAGTGGCCGGTCCGCATCCGGCGACGTCGAGTCCGGACGGCGGGCGGGCTGCCGGGTGAACCACCACCGCACCCGGGCCCACAGCCGGCTCCAGACGCGTCCTCGATGGCGGCGCGCAGGTGTGCCGCCCGCGGCATCCTGCTCGGCGGCCACCCGGGCGCGGCGGGCGATGTCGTCGGCCGTCTCGCCGGGGAAGACCACGACCGCCTGCCCTGTCGCGGGCTCCTCCTGTGCGTCCTGCGGCGCCGTCTCATGCCAGGTCAGGTAGTCGGTGACGATCTCGAAGAACCGCCGCCAGTTGCGTTCGACGCCGATCAGCAGCCCCATGTCGAACGGGCCGTCCTCGACGATGTACACGACCTCGTCCTCGCCCGAGCCGCCCGAGTCGTGCGCGTCGCCGGCGCCTGGCGCGACGACATCGAGCGCCGCCCCGAACGCGGGGTCCACATCTGCGGCGAGCGCGACCACGTAGTCGTGCGCATCGGGGAACACCGTCACGAACAGCTCGTTGAGCAGCACCGCGATGGTCGCGCGGATCTGCGGCGACGAGCCCGGCAGCCGGATTCCCAGCACCTCCTTGTTCGCGTAGTGCCGCGACGGGATGCCGGAGACCTGCGTCTGCCGGGCGTGTGCGAGGTCGCCGCGGCGCTGCGCCTCGACGAACCCGTGCGCACGCACCTGGACGTCGGCGATCAGATGCACGAGAGTGATGTCGCCGATCGACACGCGCGCGCCCGTGCGGTCGGCCTCGCGCAGCCCGGAGAGCGCGAACGTGCGCAAGGGACGGTAGACGCGGCGATCGCGGATGTGCTCCGCTGCCCGCCGCAGCACGACGGCGTTGCGACGCACGTCGTCGCCGATGCTCTGCACCTCGTAGTACTTGCCCGCATGCACCACGAACTGCCCCGGCATCATCCGCTGGTGGACCAGGCCGTGCAGGGCGGCACCGACGTACTCGTGCTCGGCGACCTCGTCCTCGACGAAGAAGTAGACCGAGCGCAACGACACCAGGACCCGTTCGACGTCGGCGTCTGCACGCAGCCGGTACTCTCGCATGGTCAGGGCCACGCCGTCGGCGGTGACCCCGGCCGGCAGGCGCCGGACGTCCAGGACGATGATCGGGATGCCGGTATGCCGGGCAACCAGTTCGCGCAGCAGTGCCACTGCCGGAGGATCGGCGTCGTCGTCATCGCGATCGTCGTCGCGGCGCGGCGCGACGGGAGGCAGAGCGTGGCCGATCAGCTCGAACTCGCGCGCCAGGGTCGCCTCATCCATGCCGAAGGCATGCAGCGCGAGCATCAGCCGCAGCACGAGGTTGCGTTCGGTGCGTGCGTAGTCGGGGGCGAACGAGGGGATCGCCTTCGCGTCCACGGCGAAGATCTCGCTGTTGTCCACCATGTAGTCGCGCAGCAGGTAGTCATCGCTGATCACGTTGACGAATCCCTGCTGCTCGGCGCGTGTCGAGAACAGACGCACCGATTCGTAGGCGTTGTGGATCTCGTCCTCAACGACCAGGAAGCTGTTCTCGGCGACGGGCAGGTCCCAGGGGTTCGAGTGCGCGGTGATCGCCTCGTTCAGTGCACGCTGTGACATCTCGAGTCCTGCGAACGCCGTGATCGGCGCATAGTACTGGCCCGCGATCCACATCATGTCGACGACGGGGAAGGCGTCCGAGCCGACCCAGCCCACCCGCGAGACCTCGTATTTGATGGCCAAGGCACCGATCTCGACGCCCATGCCGAGATAGCGCGAGACCGTCGGCAACACATCGGCCTGCATGTGCGGGCCCTCAGCGCGCCAGATCGCCTGCGAGCTGACCCCGTGTGCGGCGGGAGGGGCCACGACGTCGGTCAGATCCGTCTTCAGCAGATGCGACAGTGCATCGACGAGACCGTCATGCGGCCGGTCGAACACGGCGAACACGGGCGCGTGCGCGCCGCCGCATCGGCTGAACACGAGCCCCAGGCCGAGCTGCCCGGTCGCCATCGCGCGGGAAGGCTCGGCGAGGATCACGTAGCGCACGTCACGGAAGAACGCGTCGTTGGCGGAGATGAGATCGAGGTCGTGGATGTCGCTGAACCGCAGCACTCCGACATCCAGATCAGCGCGCCCGTCCGCGGTTAGCAGATCCACGGCCCAGAGCTCCGGTATCCCGGAGATCGACTCCAGCCCGTCGCGCAGCCAGCGCACCAGATCATCGGCTGCGGCATCCCGCCCGCAGACCACCAGGCATCGCCCGTGTCGCAACAGCTGGTCGTAGGCGGGGAAGACGAGATACGGCGTCAGGTCGGGGTAGAACGGCGTGCCGATCACGGTGCTGCGTCCGGCCATCAGCCCCGCGGCAGCGGCGACCAGGCTCACATCCAGCACGCCTCCCCCGCGCTTGAGGCGCGAGAAGTAGCCCGCAGCGGTGCGGTCTGTCTCGTCGGGCGAGTGCGCGAAGGTGTCCAGCTCGTCGTAGGTGCGCGTCGAGTCGCGTGAAAACAGCCGTGAGACCACGTCGATGACGCGGCCGGGGAAGGTCGCGGCAAACACGTCGCGCAGTCCCGCGTAGTTGGTGATGCGCTGCGCGTCGTCGGCCTCGCCGAGGATGTCACGGCGGTATTCGTGCTCGGTGACGCCGTTCAGCGCGAAATACCACTCGCCGATGACCAGCGCCGCCAGCGCCGGGAACGAGACTACGGCGAAGCCGGGCCACGACGCGAACGAGGCTGCGAGCGTGATCAGCAGCACGGTCGTGGCCACCGAAGCCCAGAAGAACACGCAGAGGTATACCCGCAGCATCGCACCGCCGGGCCGCACGCACCAGATGCCCAGGACCGGGTCGAAGCGGTAGACATCGGTCACCAGATCGGCGCCGAACGCATCCTCGTCCTGGAACAGGCGGCTCAGCAGAGGGCGCAGCATCCACTTGATCGCGACGAAGACGAGCACCACCGCGGTGTTCTCGATGATCAGCAGCCAGGTGGTGTCATACCAGTCGCGCACCAGCGGGACCAGCAGGAACAGGCGGCCCAGCAGATCACCGACCCAGGCATTGAACACATACAGCACGACCAGCGCGGCCACCGCGTACACGCTCGCGAGGAAGGGCATCGGCAGCTGACGCACCCGCGCGGGACGCGGCACGTTCACGGTGATCGCCAACAGCAGTGCGCCGACCACCGGGGTGGTTGCGAGCAAGTGGCGGATGAGGTCGATCATGCCGGCTCCCCGCCACGCTCCTCGAACAGTGCGATCCGTTCCACGCGCAGCCGTCGCACGAAGTCGTAGGGTGCGGCGACGCGCTCTCCCGAGTGGTTGAACGCGGCAACCCGGTCACTGGTCTCCAGATGGAAGAACGCGGCGACGCGGCGATCGTCGTCGAGATCGACCCCGACCAGGGCTGCCGCGGCTTTGCGGACCTCGACGGGACGCCCGAGCGACTCGACGATCATGCGCTCGGCGTCGATAACCGCACGCGCCGAGGCACGCACGACCGCCAGCCGCCGGTTGCCGTCGCGTCGGCGCTGCTCGAGACGCTCGGAGTCGATGAGAGCCGCCTGCGCGCGCCGGTAGGTCGCCAACTCCGACAGATAGCCGCCGAACGCGGCGGCGCCTCCGGCGACGCCCGCGGCGAACGTGCGCAGCGCATCGTTCACACCGCCGATCAGCAGCAGCAGCCGACGCCGCATGACCCACAGCGTCATCGCGCCGACCGCGGCCAGGAGCAGCACCACCCCGGCCACGACGCCCAGGCTTGCGGCAGGGGCCGCTCCCCCGGTCCGCAGCCCCTGCAGGACATAGGGGACGAACGCCGCCACCCAGATCGCAAGCACTCCCGCCGAGGCCGCCACGATCGTCCGCCGACGCATGCGTCCGGCAATGTGAGTGCGCACGGCCCTGTTCTGCTGCGCCAACATACGGCTGAGCCGATCCCGATCGAGGATCTCGGTCGTCGCAGGCGCGGTGAGCGCTCCCACCCGCCCGGCCAGCTCCTCGACCAGTTCGTCGCGCTCGATCCCGCTGAGCAGACGTGGATCCTCCGACCGGTGCCGGGACTGGGCACGAGACTCGTACACGGCACGGGCGAGAACCCGGCGGGGCCTGCGCATGAAGTGCTGCGCAGCGTCGTACACACGCTGGAAGTCGGCCGCCCACCGCTCCGCCTCGTCGCGCGGTGCGTCACGGGCGAACCCGTAGCCGGCCGTGTCGACGACGAGCTCCTCGCCGCCGAGCTTGTCGAACTCCACGAGGACGGTCTCCTCGGCCAGGATGTCGCGCACCTGCGTCTCCGGCGCCCGGGGCGTGCGATCCAGATACGCGTCCAGATGCTCGCGCAGCGCGGTGAGCCTGCTCATGTGCTCATTGAGCTGATCCGCCAGATCGGCGTCGCTGAACTCGATGCCCAGCTGATACAGCCGATCGCCCTGGAAGGCACTCGGTGGCAGCTCGTTGACTGCCACCGTGAGGATCGACAGCCAGAAGCGCAGCTCGTCTTGCTCGTACCCGGAGTTCTCTGGGTTGAGCAGGTCATAGACGGCGAAGCGGGTCGTCGGAGGGTAGTCGTTGCGCTCGACGAAGCGCGAGACGTTCTGCTCGGACTCGGTGCGCCATGCCTGCGCCAGCAGCGTGCGATCGTCGAGGTCGACATGCGCGCGGGTGGAGACGAACACGACCTCCGCCGGTTTGGTCTCGCGCACGCGATAGCGCTCCGTCAAGGCGGCGTGCACGGCATGCTCGTCGTCGGAGTATGGCACGGCCCGATAGTCGACGCGCACGTCGGAGGCCACCCGGCTCAGCTCGGTCAGCCGCGCACGCCAGCCCTCGCCCATGCTCACCGCCTCGTGCACACGGCCGCCGTCGTCCCCGCGATAGGTGATGACCGGCTCGAACGAGCGCGCCGACATCGCGGGGTATCCCAGCAGCGCATGCGAGACCCGCACCAGCGCATGCGGCGAGTCCTGCAGGTTCAGGGCGAATGCCGTGTTGTCGGTGAAGTCGAACGGGTTCTGCGGATGCCGGTGCGCGTCGGCGCTGCGCGCGGAGTGATCCACGACGATGGCGCGCCAGGCGCCCTTGCCGCGGATCACCTCCGGCAGTTCGGGTATCGCCTGCGCGAGGGTGCACGCCCGGTCCGACTCGTTCCATTCACAGAAGGCGATGCGGCCGTCGTCGACGAACGGGTCGAAGAAGGCCTTCGCCCGCGGATAGATGGTCTTCGCGGCCTGACTGAGCAGGATCACGGTGAACACGGATCGCTCGTCTCAGCCGCGCAGCAGCTTCTCGTCCAACGCCTCCACGGTCTCAGCCGACTCGCGCAAATGCAGCCGGTCGAACAGGTCCGACAGCGGCCGGATGACTCCACGGATGCGTGTCGAGAAGATGTCGCCCTCGGACGCGAGGAACGCGTCGACGTGCGTCTGGAACGTCGTGAACTGGTCGAGCATGACCTCCTGGACGGTCGGCAACGTGTCGCCGGCGTACTCCACACTCTCGATCTCCGCGCGAATGCGGTCGATGAAGTCGGCCGTCATCTGGTGCAGGCGCAGATCCGAGGCGTACTCCTTGGGCACCGTCATGGCGTAGAACGCGACGACGTCGAAGATCGTGAAGGTGCCGCCGGCCAGCGCCGGGATGACTTCCTCGAGCTCGGGCAGCACTATGCCCTTGCGCAGTGCGGCTTGGAACTCGGTCTCGGCGAACGAGACGGTGCGGGCCTCCTCCCGCCGCCGCTGCGCGTACCGGTCCACGGACTCGCTGATCTCGCGCACCGCGACCGGGTTGATGGTCAACGCATCGACGACCTCGTGGAAGTGATCGCACGGGGTGCCGTTGGACACGATGAAGTCCTGGTTGAGTGGGTTGTCGGAGCGGTACTGGTAGATCTTATTGCCGCCGGGTACCGTCACCCAGAAGATGCGCCGGTACACGAGTCCCCGTAGGAGGGCGTCGTGGATGCCACGCAACTGCGCGGCCTGGCTCCCCTCGTCGAGATCGGGAAGCTGCGAGATCCAGTGCCAGCGCCGGTCAATGTGCGGAGTGATGACCTTCGTCTCATCGACCGACGGCTTGATGCCGGAGACCAGCTGATAGTACGACGAGTAGTATTGGCCGGCGGGCCGCCGCTCGGTCTCGTGGTTTCGCGCCGGCGAGTACTTGGACAGATCGCGTGCGCGGATGCCGTAGATCGCGTTGTAGAAGAGGATCTCCTGCGGGCTGATCTCGGAGTCCTTCTCCCCGCCGTAGTCGCCCAGCTGCTCGGAGACGAGGCTCTTGCGCTTGGGGTCCGAATCTCCCTCCAGCACGGGGTTGTAGGCACAGGCCTCGATCGGATGACGTTCCTCGCCCAGTGGCTGCTCGAGGAAGGGCGCGGCAAGCCGCTTGGCCTTGTCGATCTCGCGCCGCACGTAGTGCGCCACGGCGTCGGACTCGTAGTTCTTCTCCTTGATGCGGCATTCGCGTTCCAGAGCCTCGATCACGTCGACGCGGATCTGGCTCTTATAGCGCGCCATGACCTGATCCGAGAAGTACTTCAGGATTGTGTTCTGATACAGGTCCTGGAAGAAGTTCCCATCCTTGCCGTCGGCGAGCATGTGGTAGTCGCGCACCTTGTTGTAGATGGCCTCGGCCAGATCGGAGTCGACACTGGAGACGCCGCCCGCGTACGGCATGGAGCTGTACAGGCTGTCCAAGCACTCGGAGTCCGCCAGCACGTACCGCGTCGTCGACCCGGTCAGGTCGTCGTACTTCGTGCGCTGCAGGTCGACGGTGGTACGTAGACGCTTGAGGTTCCCGCCCAGCGTGTCGAAGAACGTCTCGAAGGCGCGGGAGATGCCGTCGACGTAGGCAATCGCCTCGGCGAGGACCTTCGAGTACACCGTGTGGTCACGCAGCTCCGCCACCTTGCGGATGTAGTTCTGGTACTTGTCCGACAGCTCCTGCAGGGACGCGCCGGGCTTGTTGCGCAGGCGCTCGCCCAGCGAGCGCCTGCGACGGGAGAGATCCTCCACCGTCTCGACGTCCTCGGTGCCCGGATCGTCGAATGCGGTGTTCTCGAACGTCGCGAAGAACTGCACGGTGCTGGCCAGCTGTGTCTCCACCTGCTGCTTCTGCTGCTGCAGTCCGCGCAGCGTGTGGTACAGGAAGTAGCGCGCGGACACCGGGTGCACGAAGCCGCCGCTGACCTTCTCGCGCAGATAGGTCTCGAGCTGGTGACTGGCGCCCTGCTTGGTGATGCCGGGACGGTCGGCGCGGAACATCGTGTAGCCGATGAGACCGGCGGTCTCCTCGGTGTCGCGCTCGACGATGTCGTGGTACTTCTTCAGCTCGTAGTAGGTCGCGATGTAATCCTCCGCGTCGGCGGTCTCGGCCAGCTGGGTCACCTGCGCGGTCGCGTTGCGCTTGAGCGTCTCCTGGGCGGGGATGGCAGCGTTGCCGAGCACGTGCGTCTTCAACGCCCGCAGATACTCACTCCAGCGGTTGCCCACCACGGAGATGCCATCCTCGTCGTAGGCCAGACACTGGCTCTGGATGGCTCGGGCGAACGGCGCCTTGTTCTTCGCGTTCTCCTCCACGGCGCCGATGAACTCGGCGGCGATGTCGAGGTCGCGGGCGGCGTAACCCTGCTCGCGCTGCTGCGCAAGCGCCTCCAGGCGGTCCTTGTACTGTTCGTCGAACTGCAGCCACTGCCCCGACAACGCCACGTTCGCCCACTGCAGACCGACCAGGTCGCGCACGTGCATCCAGGGATAGACGAGCCGCGACGCGCCCGCGCCCGCGTAGCGGTTGCGCCCGTCGTTCTTGATGACCTCGCGCAGCACATTATCCTCACGCGAGTTCGACTTCTTCGACATCGGACCGATCGACTGCGTGTAGATGCAGGTGGCGGCGTGGTCGAGATAGGTGGAGAACGAGTCGAGGCTGCCGCCCGACGAGTTCTTCGCGTCGAACAGGAAGCAGAAGTCGTACGGCATCGCGTCGATGGCCTCGACGCCGTCGGAGCCCACTCGCGGGAACTCGAACTTCAAGTCGTGGTACTCGGCCGAGAGCGTGTTGTCGCCCTTCATCAGGAACGCGTCGAGCTCGCGCACCGCCGCGTAGGCGTTCACCTGCAGGTTCTGCTGCTCTTCGGTGGCCTTGATGACCGAGTAGAAGACGTCGGGCTGGACGAAGAATCCGCGCGTGATGGCCTTCGCCTTGGGGTACTTGGTGCGCAGATAGTTCGCGAGGTACATCGCGACGGACAGGATCAGGCCCGAGCCGGTGCCGCCGGCCAGCGAGCTCGTGATGATCACCCGCAGCGCCTGCTCCTCCTGATCCTTGTCGATGCGGAACAGCTGCTCGATCGCGCGATGCAGCCCATCGAGGTTGCCGCCCTTCAAGGTGGTGTCGAACGCGAGCCGCGAGATCGCCCGCACCTGCGCGGCACCCTCCGTGAGCGTCTTGCGGTTGAGCATCTCGTTGACCGGGAACCAGTTGTCGCGGGCGTTGGTGTTGATGTTCAGATACTCGCCCACCGTGTTGCGCGTGGAGGTCTGCACCGTGTGCACTTCCGGGTTGTCACGACGGATGCGTCCGAGGTCGTTGATGTCGGTGTCGAAGACGACGAACGCAATGCGCTCGGACTGGCTCGACCCGCTCTCGCCGACCTTCTCAGCGACGTTCTGCACGATCTTCGACCCGGTGCCGCCGAGTCCGAGAATGAGTGTGGGAGCGATGGGCATTGCAGAGATCCTCTCTCATGGGTGCGAGCGACGTCGCGGTCGGCTCAGGCGTTCAGGTACATCTCGTACCGCATCTGCTGCGGCACGGTGGCGGTGATCTGGGTGGAGGGGCTGAGCACCGGCATGCGCCTGGTGTCTTCGCCAATGTCGTTGCCGTTGAGCGCGATGTTCTTGCGCTGAGCGACCTGACGCCAGTTGGTCAACTGGATCTTGCCGCCACGGGCCGCCTTCAGCCGCAGGGCCGAGAAGCCGACGACGCCTGCGGGTACGCAGCGCAGCGTAGCAACATCCGCCGCGAACGGCAGCAGCTTGCGCCCGGTGGCGATCCGGAACTTCCCACTGCCGTTCTCCTGCCGCAGTGAGATCGCCATCGGCACACCGACCACGCTCGGACTGCGCTTGATCTTCTTGGAGAAGCGCGGCTTGACGATGTAGCCGATGAGGATGATGAGGGCGATCAGCACCAGCAGCAGCTTCCATCCGACGGTGGCGAACCAGTGCATCGCGCGCTCTGCCCATGGGATGTCGTCGACGACGGTGGTGGTCGTCGCGAACTGCGCCGTGTACAGCTGCTCGTCGTAGACATGCGAGGCCTTGACCTGCACGTGGATCCGACCCGTGTCGGCGGCGAAGACATCACCGCCGGGGGCGTGCGGAGTCAGGTAGATCTGTCCGGGCTGGTCGCCGAGCGAGACCGTGAACCGGATGTTCGAGGAGCTTGTCACCGTGAACGACTGCGGGGTCACCGCCGCCCATTCGTCGGCGGTGAAGTCAGTGAGCTTGCCCGCGGCTCCCAGTCCATAGCGCAACGCGATCGCGCCGTCGGGAGGCGTGTAGCCGTCAAGACCGCGCGCTGTGAAGCGGCGCTCGGTGACGTCGAATCCGGTGGGCCGGGCCGGCTGCAGCACGGTCAGCGCGATCTTGGCATCGGCGGTGTTGCCGCCCAGGTACCTCGCATGCACTTGCAGATCCACGCTGCCTCGATCGAGCTCGATCTGGTCACCGGACTGGAACGAGTCGACGACGACCTTGCCGTCGCGCACCACACGAGCCGAGTACGTGACATCGCCCAGCAGCGGCGAGGTGATGAGCGTGCAGTCCGCGTCCATGAATCCGTAGCGCAGGGTGTACTTGCCGCCGACGATCTTGTCGGCCGCCACCGGTGCGCCCGAGGCATCCCGCAGCTGAATGCCGAACTTCACACTGGGCTTGTAGAAGATGTCGACGGTCTGCGCGCCGCGCACCGCGAAGGACACGTTCCCATGGGCGATCCCGGGGTAGACCGCCAGCTCGCCATGCAGGTCGCGATCGGGTACCGGGGCCGCGGAGCGTCCGCCCATGCGCACCGGCGTGTTCTCCACCCACGAGACCTGCACGGTCGACGACGGAGGGACGGTGGTCGTCCCGGAGGCGTCGCCGACGGACACGTCGGCCCCCTGCGCGAACACGATGACCTCGGAGAGGTCGATGTCGGGAGCGATCTTGCCAGGCGCATTCTGCCGGATCAGGTTCCGCTCGAAGATGAGGTTGGCGAACCCGGTCATCCTGGTCAGCAGATCCCCGGACGCCGCGTGCTCGAAGTAGATTCCGTGGGCCGGGTCGGAGACGATGGCCGGAGCTTCGTTGCCGATCGCCAGGAACGCCACCTTCAGCGTGCGGGCTCCCTTCGTGTTCTTCTCCACGAAGCCGCGCAGGTCCTTCTGCACGTCGGCCGTGCTGCGGTCGTTGAACTCGCCGTCGGTGAGGATCACGAGCCACTTGTTGTCTGTCGGGCTCGCCGCCAGGTCCGCGTATGCCTGGCGCACAGGCGCGTATGGGGTGTTGCTGCCCTTCATCTGCATGGCGTGGATCTGCGCCACCCGGGAGCTGGCCGGGTCGGCGCCGGTCAGCGACACCACCGCACCCGCCATGCGTCCGTTGGCGAAGTCGCTCATCCGATAGACGTTCAGGCTGTCGTCGGCGCCGAGCATGGCGGCGAAGACCTCGAGAGCGTATTTGGCCTGCGACCACCGCGTTAACGGCTTGCCCGCCGAGTCCGCGAACATCGATCCGGAGTCGTCGATCACGAGATTGATCTGGCGCGCGGTCGCGGCATCCGGCTCCACCGTCGCGCCGCAGGTGGGCGCTGCAGAGGCCGCGGGGGCGACGGATGCCGCCGCAGCCGTCGGTGACGCGTGTGGCGCGGCGACGCCGACCGCCAAGGGGCCCAGCAGCGCGGCGCCCAGGATCAGACAGAGGAGCCGGCGGCGACGCCGTCGCCCGTGAGTCGAAGCTCGCACCACCCGTCCCCAGACATCTGAACGGGGCCGACCGTCTAGTGGGCTGCACCGTCGGTGCCGGCGAGACAGTCGCGAGCGGATCGGTCGGATCCCCTGACATGTGTTTCACACCATAGGGGATCCACATTTATGAGACAACCCTCATATGTGGGGGCTTTCGCCTGCGTCGGCTGCCCTCAGTCCAGGAACAGCGAACGCAGCCGCGTCGTGGTGAACACAAGACCCACGACGATCATGACGACGTAGTACAGCACGTGCCAGATCATCGCCGTCGAGTACGCGCCGGTGGTCAGCGCCCGGATGAGCTCGACACCATGCCACAGCGGGAACGCCATGATCACGCCTTGGATCCACTGCGGATAGATCGCGATGGGGTACAGCGTGGCCGAGAACAAGAACATCGGCAGCAGCACGATGTTGATCCAGTCCATGTGTTGGAACGTCTTCATGTAGCTGGTCACGGCCATCCCGAGGCTCGCGAACCCGAAGGCCACCAGAAGCACCGCGGGCAGGGCCAGGATCGCGGTCGGTGCGAGGTTCAGTCCGAACAGCTGCATGATGATCATGAACCCGCAGGCGTACAACAGCCCGCGCAGCAGCGCGTACAGGATCTCGCCGAAGGCGACGTCGAGCGGGCCCAGCGAGGTCGCCAGCATCCCCTCGTAGAGCTTGCCGTAGTTGAGCTTGAAGAAGACGTTCCAGGTCGAGTCGTAGATCGCGCCGTTCATCGCCGAGACCGCCAGCAGTGCCGGTGCGATGAACGCGGCGTACGACACCGTGGTGCCGGCGGAGGTCTGCACGTCTCCGACCAGGCTCTGCAGCCCCAGGCCCATCGAGGCCAGGTAGAACACCGGCTCGAAGAACCCGGACAGGATGACGACCCAGCTCGACGACCGCGCGGCGATCAGCCCGCGCTGCACGACCGCCCAGGGGTTGCCGGCCCACAGCGCGTTCACGCCGCCGCCACGAGGCGCGGCGTCCTCGACGGTCGATGGCATCATCTGCGCGGTCACCTCGCGAGCCTACGGGTGAAGACGCGGCGTGCCAGCAGATAGCCGCCGACGCTGAGCACGAGCAGGTACGCCACGTGCACGACCAGCATGACCGGGTCGGCTCCCGCGCCGAAGCCGGCCATCCGGCCGAGCTCGGTGGCGTGCCACAGCGGCGAGATCCAGCCGATCCACTGAAGCCAGACCGGCAGGTTGCCCAGCGGGTAGAACGTGCCCGAGAACAAGAACATGGGCATGAACACGAACCGCTGCACGAGGGCGAACTGCCCCTTGTCCTCTTGGAGCGAGGCAGCATATGCCATCAGCGGCATGCCGAACGACAGCCCGGCGAGAAGGCCTACCGGCACCGAGATCCAGCCGGTGGCGGGCTCGAGCACGGTGACCACGGGGAAAACCTCGCCGAAGGCCCAGATGAACAGGTAGTAGGCGCCGCCGGCGAACAGCATGCGCGCGGACGCCGCGAGCGTCACGCCGTTCGCGATCTGCGGCGACGACAGCGCAGAGGCGTTGAAGCCGTAGAAGTACCGCCGCCACTTGAATCCCGCCATCACCGGGTAGGTGAACTCCTCGGATGCCACGGCGATGGTCGCCGTCATGAGCAACGCCGGTGCGACGAAGACGAGGTATGAGACGGATCCGCCGTCGCCGGTGGGGATCTGCTGCTGGATCAGCGCCGCAAGCCCCACCGCCAGGCCGAACAGGTACACCAACGGCTGCCCGAGCGCGCCGACGACGATCGTCCAGCCGTATGCGCGCATCGCGCGCAGCATGTGCTCGGTGGCGTACCAAGAGCCGAACCGGCGCGGCTTGCGGCCGGCGGCGAGCGCCTCGGCGCGCAGCTCGTCGATCGAGGGATGAGCGCGGGTCGTGGCATCCGATCCCCCCTGAGCCGGCCGAAGGGTCATTCGATCAGCGACCTTCCGGTCAGGCGGAGGAAGACGTCCTCGAGGCTTGCACGACGCACGAGACTGGTCAGCGGTCGCAGCCCGGTCTCGGCGATGCGGGCGAGCACCGCCTCGCCGTCGTGCGCGTAGACGAGCACCCGGTCGGGAAGCACTTCGACCCGGTCGCCGAACCCGGCCAGCTGCGCCGCGGCCAGCTCGTTGTGCGCGGAGCCGAAGCGCACCTCGGCGACCTCGCGGCTGGCGTGTTGGCGGATGAGCGCGCCCGGGGTGCCCTCGGCCATGATGCGGCCCTTGTCCACGACGATCAGCCGGTCGCACAGCTGCTCGGCCTCGTCCATGTAGTGCGTGGTCAGCACGAGCGTGGTGCCGCGCTCCTTGAGCCGGAACAGCCGGTCCCACAGGATGTGCCGCGCCTGCGGGTCCAGGCCCGTGGTCGGCTCGTCGAGCAGGAGGATGCGCGGATCGTTGATGAGACCACGCGCGATGGTCAACCGCCGCTTCATGCCGCCGGAGAGCTGGTCGACCTTGCTCTTCGCCTTGTCTTCGAGCTGGGCGAACGCCAGCAGCTGGTCGGCTTTCTGGGCACATACCCTGCCGGGCAGACCGAAGTAGCGCCCGTACACGTAGAGGTTCTCACGCGCGTTGAGCTCGCCGTCGAGGTTGTCCTCCTGTGGCACGACGCCCAGGCGCGACCGGATCTCCGGACCGTACCGATCCGGGTCGAGCCCCAGGATCTCCAGATCGCCCGACGTGCGTGTGGACACCGCGCCCACCATCTTCATCGTGGTCGACTTGCCGGCGCCGTTGGGTCCGAGCAGGCCGAACGACTCCCCTGGCGCGACCTCGAAGCTCAGACCGTCGACGGCGCGAAACTCCGACGGGGTGCGCGCAGAGCGCGACCGCGCTCCGCGCGCGAGGCGCGCAGAGCCCCTCACCCTGTACGTCTTGACGAGGTTCGCTGCGCGGATCACGGGAGCGGGCACCGGACCACTCTAACCGCGGCATCAGACAGCGGTCATGACGCCGGATGACACGGGCCATGCCGACCTCGACGCGCCCGGGCTACCATCGCACGATGACCACTCCCCCGTACCGCGCCGACATCGTCGGCAGCTTCCTGCGCCCCACCGCCGTGAAGGCCGCCCGCACCCGCCATGCCGCCGGGGACCTCGATGACGCCGGCCTGCGTGAGGCCGAGGATGCCGCCGTCGCCGACCTCGTGCAGAAGGAGGCGGCCGCGGGCCTGCGGGTCGCGACCGACGGCGAGTTCCGCCGCTCGTGGTGGCACTTCGACTTCTTCGGGTTCCTCGACGGCGTCGACATCGTCGAGCTCGACCACGGCATCCAGTTCCAGGGCGTGCAGACCAAGCCGCGCGGGGTGGAGGTCGCCGGCCCCATCCGGTTCGACCCGCGGCATCCGTTCCTGGAGCACTTCCGCGCACTGAAGGACATCACCGAGCGCACGTCGTCGGCGACGGTGAAGTTCACGATCCCCTCGCCGACCGTGCTGGATTTCCGCCTCGAGCCCGGGCACATCGACGCCTCGGCCTATGACGGGCGCGACGCGATCGTCGACGACCTGGTCCAGGCCTACCGCGATGCGATCGCCGCGTTCTACGACGCCGGCGCACGGTACCTGCAGCTCGACGACACCGCATGGGCCTACCTGTGCAGCGAGGCGGAGCTTGCCAAGGCCGCCGCGCGCGGCATCGCCGTGGACGGGATCGCCGAGCGCTATGCCGACATCCTCAATCGCGTGCTCGCGGGAAAGCCCGACGACCTGACCGTCACCACGCACGTCTGCCGCGGCAACTTCCGCTCGACGTGGATCTCGTCGGGCGGGTACGAGCCGGTCGCCGAGCAGCTGCTGGACGTCGTGCAGTACGACGGCTACTTCCTCGAGTACGACAGCGACCGCGCCGGCGGGTTCGAGCCGCTGCGGTTCCTGCCCCGCGGCCAGAAGACCGTGGTGCTAGGCCTGGTTACGACGAAGACCGGCGAGCTGGAGAACCCCGACGACATCAAGCGACGCATCGACGAGGCATCCGCGTTTGCACCGCTGGAGCAGCTCGCGCTGAGCCCGCAGTGCGGGTTCGCCTCGACCGAGGAGGGCAACGTGCTCACCGAGCAGCAGCAGTGGGCGAAGGTGCGCTCGGTGGTGCAGATCGCGGCAGACGTCTGGGGCTGAGCGGTCGTCTCGACTCGCTGCGGGCACCTGCCGGCGTCGCCGAGCAGGACTATGCTGACCACTGCCTCACGCTGTCGTCAGGAGCACGCATGCCCGAAACCGCTCCGTCTGCGCTGATCACAGGCGGCTCCCGCGGAATCGGCGCACGTCTGGCGGCGCTCCTGGCCGCCGACGGCATCGACGTCACGATCACCTACCGCCGCCGCGCCGAGGCCGCCGCCGAGGTGGTCGCCGGCATCCGCCGCCGCGGCGGCACCGCGCACGCGACGCGGGTCGAGCTCGAGGACCCCGGCGACATCGACGCGCTGTTCGCCGGGGACGCCGCGTTCGACTTCGTGGTCGCCAACGCCGCGGCATCCGCGTTCAAGCCCATCGCGCAGCTGTCGACAAGCAACCTGCAGCGTTCCTGGGAGACGAACGTGCGCTCGTTCGTGCTGCTCGCGCAGCGGGCGGCCGAACGGATGCCGCGTGGCGGCCGCATCATCGCCGTGACCAGCTACGGCGCACACCGGGCCTTCCCGGACTACGCGGCGATCGGCGCCGACAAGGCCGCGCTGGAGGCCTGGGTGCGACACCTGGCCGCCGAGCTCGGACCGCGCGGCATCACGGTGAACGCCGTGAACGGCGGCCTCATCGACACCGAGTCGCTGCACCACTTCTACGACCTCGACGGGATGCCCGCACTCGAGGACGTCACCGCGCACGTGCCGCTGGGCCGCGCGGGGACCCCCGACGAGATGGCTCACGCCATCCGGTTCCTGCTGGGCGAGGCGGCCGGCTACATCACCGGGCAGACGATCGTGGTCGACGGCGGGCTGACCATCACCGCACCGCCGTTCTGGAAGGACGTGCGCCGCGCGCAGACGCCGACGCAAGAGGAGGAGAGATGACCCGCAACACCGATTACGACCCGAGCGAGCTCCAGCGCGTCTTCGAGAGTCACTTCACCTGGGCGGCCGCGTTCGAGCGCAACACGCATCGCTACGCGCACCGGCCCGCCCTGACCGACCCGCCGACGGGCCGCTCATGGACGTACCACAAGCTCGGCGAGGTCACCGGGCGCCTCGTCGAGGGCCTGCGCACGCACGACGTGGGCGTCGGCGACATCGTCTGCTACCAGCTGAAGAACACGCCGGAGTTCGCGTTCCTGTACATCGCCGCCCAGGGCCTGCGCGCGGTGAGCTCGCCGATGAACTTCCGGCTCGCGCCGGCCGAGACCGCACACATCATCGACGGCGCGAAGCCCGTCGTGTTCGTCTACGACGGTACGGATGCCGCGAACGCGGCGGAGGCGCTGCGGATCGCCGCGCACCGTCCGCGTATCGTGGCGGCCGTCGGCGGCGAGCTCATCGACGGCGCGATCCGGTTCGAGGACCTGTTCGCGGCCGAGGCGCCATCCTTCCACGCGCCCGAGGGCGCGAGCACCTGGGATGAGACCAGCCGGCTGTACACGAGCGGCACCACCGGGATGCCGAAGGCCGTGCCGCTGACGAGCCTGAACGAAGTGCTCACCGCCCACGACGTCACGATGCACTTCCCGCTGGGCCCCACCGACAAGACCATGAACATGTCCCCGTGGTTCCACCGCGGCGGCAACTACTGCGCGGGACCGAACACCGCGTTCTTCGTGGGCGCCGAGGCGGTCACGCTCCCCCAGTTCGACCCCGACGTCGTGCTCGACGCCGTGCAGGAGCACCGGCTCACCTACGTGATCGGCGCGCCGACGAACCTGGAGCGGCTCGCCGACGCACAGGAGGCACGTCCGCGTGATCTGTCCAGCCTGCGCGGCATGGTCACGATGGGCGCTCCGCTCAGCCACGACGCCGCCCTGCGCTACCAGCGCGTGCTGACCCCGCGCATCGCGAACGGGTACGGCACCACCGAGGCGTTCTGGAACACCTACCTGCGCCCGGATGACCTGCCCGGCGCCGCGGGCGCGGCCGGACGGGCGTGCCTGGACGACGACGTGGCGGTCGTGAGGGTGCAGCCCGGCCGCATCTCGGCCCCCGACGAGCACGCGCGCAAGGACGGCCAGGAGATCGGCGAGGTGATCATGCGCTCGGTGAAGTCCGGATACGCGTACCTCGGCGACCCCGGCGAGCAGGCCGAGAAGTTCCGCGATGGCTGGGTGTACCCGGGGGACCTCGCCACCTGGGACGAGGACGAGATCGTGACCGTGGTCGGACGCAAGGACGACATGATCATCTCCGGCGGGGAGAACGTGCACCCGGTCCAGGTCGAGGAGGTGCTGGCCGGACACGCCGGCGTCGCCGACTCGATCGTGGTCGGGCTGCCCGACCCGCAGTGGGGGGAGCTGGTCGTCGCCTACGTGCGACCGCGCGAGGGGGCGCTGACGGATGCTGCGGCCGCCGCCGCGGAACTGGACGGGTTCCTGCGCGCCAGCGTGAAGCTCGCCGACTACAAGCGCCCCCGCCGATACACGTTCGTCGACGAGCTGCCGTACACGGCGACCGGCAAGAAACAGCACTTCAAGCTGAAGGAGCAGGCGCCGGCCGACGCCGAGGCGGGTCGCTTCGTCACGCCGTGACGCGGCGCCGTTCCCGGTCGTTGAGCGAGGGAGCGCAGCGACCGAGTCGAAACGCGAAGGCGTAGCCCGCGCGTCGTTTCGACTCGCTACGCGCGCTCAACGACCGGGGCCGATGACGCGCCGGTCAGTGGCCGGCGAGGGCCTGACGGTCGATCTCCTCCTGGTTCTCGACGTACGGCGTGCCGTGCGTGTGGAACGTGCCGACCGTCTTCATGCCCCAGGCCTGCCCCTTCGCGCGCTCGGCCTGGCTCCACTCCACGACCGGCCAGTCGGGGTCCAGCAGCAGCCGCGCCTGCGCGTTGGCGAACTCGATGCGGTTGCCACCGGGCTCCCACACGTACAGGAAGAACGTCTGGTTGATCGCATGCTTGTACGGCCCGTACTCGATGTACACGCCGTTCTCCAGGCAGATGTCGGCGGCCTTGAGGATGTCCTCGCGTGAGTCCGGCGCGAATGCGAAGTGGTGGAAGCGCCCGCGCTCGCCCGTCCAGTCCTCCGAGTACACGACGTCGTACGACTTCTGGTGGAACCGGAACCACCAGGCCGCCATGTGACCGTCGTCCATCCGCACCCGCTCGGACTCGCGGGCGAACATCACGTCGCGCCAGAACTCTCCGGCGGCGTCGACATCGGCGGCGAGGTAGTTGATGTGGTCGAGGCGGCGCGCGTTGATCCCGCGGCCGGGGTAGGCCGAGGCCTGGTTCTTCAGCGCCGGTCGGTCCTCATCGTCGGGCACGTAGTGCTCGGTGTCGTAGTAGAGGGCCATCAGATGCCCGTCCGGGTCCTCGAACTCGTACGACCTGCCCACGCCCACCTCCGGGTCGCGCCAGCCATGGCCGAGCCCGGCCCGCTCGATGGCCGCCACGCGGCGGTTCAGGGCGTCCTCGCTGGTCGCGCGGAACAGCGTGCGACCCACGCCGTTGGTATCCGACGCGGTGAGCTTCAACGAGTACCGCTGGTACTCGTCCCACGTGCGCAGGTAGGCCGAGTCGCCGACTCGCGCGACCTCGCGCATCGCGCAGATGTCGCGGAAGAAGTGCAGACTCTCCTCGAACTTCGGCGTGTACAGCTCGATCGCGCCCAGGTGAGCGAGATCGAAGTTCTCCGGGCGTGCCATGGTGTCCTCCTTGACGAGTGTCGGTTCAGATCCGCGGACGCGGGAACACGCGCCCGTCGAAGAGTTTGCGTGCGGTGCGCAGCGACGCGGACGTCGCCCGCCAGGCTCCGTCGACGTCACGGCCGACCGAGACCCGCGCAGTGAACGTCCCGGTCGGGTGCTCGAGCTCGGTCGCCTCCGCGTCGTCGATGCGGGCAAGCTCCGACCCCACCGCGCCGGGGATGCGGATGCCGGCGGCCACCGATGCTGCCATCAGCACGCCGATCGAGGTGTGCACGCGATGCGGGATGAACGCGCGCGTGCCGATCGCCCCACCGAGGCGGGGGGCCGAGAGCAGGAACATCTTGGGCACGGTCTGCGCGCAGACGTCGCCCAGGCCGAACAGCGCGCCGGCGGCGCAGCGAACCCGTTCGACCTCGTCGCGCACCTCGTCGCGCGCTTCCAGCTCGGCGGGGGTCTCCGCCCCGGTGACCCCGAACTCGGCGCCGTCCATCAGCACGACCGGCATCCCGTTGTCGACGAGGGTGACGCGGTGGCCGGCGACGGTGTCGACGACCTCGCCGGTGGGCAGCAACGGGCCGCCGCCGGAAAGACTCAGGTCGATGGGGCACGCCGTGCCCGGCACGCCGTCGATCCTCGTCTCGCCGTCGTAGACCGGCATTCCGTCGGCGGTGGCGAAGGATGCCGTGGCGACGTCGCCCGTGTTCACCAGCCGGATGCGCACCGAGGTCTGCTCCCCCTGCGCGGCGATGAGCCCGCGCTCCACCGCGAACGGCCCGACTCCCGCCAGCAGGTTGCCGCAGGTCTGCGTGTGGCTGACCACGGGCTCGTCGACGACCACCTGCAGGAACAGGTAGTCGAGGTCCACGCCGGGTTCTGCCGAGCGCGAGACGATCGCGACCTTGCTGGTCAGCGGATGCGCGCCGCCGATCCCGTCGATCTGCGCCGGATCGGGCGAGCCCATGATCCGCAGCATCAGGTCGTCGCGCGCGGTCGGGTCGGCGGGCACGTCGGCGGCGAGGAAGTAGGCGCCCTTCGACGTGCCGCCGCGCATCAGCATGCAGGGCACGCCGTCTCTCACCAGATCAGCGGGCATCGTATTCCTGCTGGGTCATGTACACGACGCCGAGATCGGTGAGCTCGCCGCGCAGACCCTTGCGGTCGAGGCTGAGCTCGCCGCCCGCGTAGGCGGCGCGATCCTTCTCCTCCTTCGCGAAGCGTGCATCGGCGGCGGCCAGAGCGGATGCGGCATCCTGCCGCGGCACGCACAGCACGCCGTCATCGTCGGCCACGACGATGTCGCCGGGACGCACCAGCACGCCGCCCACGACCACCGGCACGTTCACCGACCCCGGGGTCGCCTTGACCGTGCCCTGGGCGTTCACCGCCGACGACCACACCGGGAACCCGAGCGCGCGCAGCTCGGCGGTGTCGCGCACCCCGGTCGTGGTCACCAGGCCCCGCACGCCGCGGGCGTGCAGGGCGGTGGCGAACAGCTCGCCGAACGCACCGTCGGCGGACGGCGATGTGGTGGCCACCACGAGGATGTCGCCGGCACGGCACTGTTCGACCGCCGCATGGATCATGAGGTTGTCACCGGGCCAGCTGAGCACCGTCACCGCGGTGCCTGCCACCCGCACGTCCTGCTGGATCGGGCGCAGCGACGTTCCGACCAGGCCGGTACGCCCCATCGCCTCGTGCACGGTCGCCACGCCGTGCACGGCGAGGGCGTCGGCGGTGGCGGCATCCGCGCGCGCGATGTCGGTGACGATCACGGCGCTCACGCGAGCACCCCGGTCACCTGCGGGTAGTACCGCATATAGGCCTCGCCCATCGTCTCGTGCGGCAGCCCGAGGTTCGGCCCGGCGTTGCGCTTGACCTGCACCCCGCGCCGGATCGCAAGATCGGTGTAGTACGACCACATGTGCTTCTGCGCGGGCAGGCATTCCATGGCCGCGCGCTTGCGATCGAACGCCTCCGTGATGTCCAGCAGCACGTTCGGGCGGAAGTCGCACTGCTCGGGTTGGTGCGGCTCGAAGAAGAACACCGGCGGTGCGCCGATGATGTCGGTCTTCGACGGATATGAGCCGTCGGAGTTGGCGACTCCGATCGCCTGCGCGAGCACGCGGGCCTGCAGTGCCATGCGCGCGGCGGCCGCGTGATCGCCGTTGTACGGGTCGACCAGCGTGTGCGTGAGCACGACCGTCGGCTGCGCGCGTCGGTACACGTCCACGAGGGCGGCCACCGCCTCGTCGCTCTCGCGCAGCGGGTAGTCGCCGAGGTCGAGGAACTCGACGTCGGCGCCGAGGGCGGACGCCGCGGCCTGCGCCTCGTCGCGGCGAGTGGCCTTGATCTCATCGAGCGAGCGGCCCGCCAGCCACTGGCTGGCCGACTCGCCTCGCTCGCCGTAGGACAGGCACACCACCGTCGCCCGCTCGCCACGCATCGCGGCCGCGGCGATCGCACCGCCGGCGCGCCAGACGAAATCGCCCGCGTGGGCGCTGACGACCAGAAGGGACGGGGCACTGTCAGCCATGAGGCTCCTCAGGTGTGCGGCGCGGGCGCCGGCGACGGCATACGCTTCCAGACAAGCACACCGGCTGACATTGGTCAAGAAATTGTCTACAATCTTGGTTACCTGCGGAATTACCTATGGACATAGGCATCCTCGCTCCGTAGGATCGGCACCAGCCCGTCTGGACAGCCCGACCGGACACCGCCGAAGACGTCGAAGGAGAACCCATGGCCGAGAACCTGCAACAGCTGCTCGACGAGAAGGGGAACATCGTCCAGATGCTCCGCAACTCCCAGCTGGGCGCCTATATCTATCCCATCGTCCCCACCGAGTTCTCGAACTGGCGGCGGGAGCAGAAGGCGTGGCGCGAGACGGCCGTGCTCTACGACCAGACCCATCACATGGTGAACTTCTTCCTGTCGGGGCCCGGTGCGCTCAAGCTCCTCAGCGACACCGGCATCAACTCGTTCGCAAACTTCCCGGTGGACACCGCGAAGCAGTTCGTGCCGACCGCCTCCAACGGCGGCGTGATCGGCGACGGCATCCTGTTCCACGAGGCCGAGAACGACTATGTGTACGTCGGCCGCAATCCGGGAGCCAACTGGCTGCAGTTCCACGCCTCCACCGGCGGATACGACGTCGAGACCCGGTACGACGACCGCTCCCCCTCGCGCCCGTACGGCCAGGCCGTGCACCGCGACTACTACCGCTTCCAGATCCAGGGACCGAACGCGTGGCCCATCATCGAGAAGCTCGCCGGCGGCCCGGTCGAGGAGGTCAAGTTCTTCCACATGGGCCACATGACCATCGCCGGCTCCCCGGTGCGCACGCTCCGCCACGGCATGGCCGGGATGCCGGGGCTCGAGCTGTGGGGCCCGTATGCCGACCACGGCAAGATCCGCGACGCGATCCTGCAGGCCGGGGCCGAGTTCGGCATCGAGCCGTGCGGTGCCCGCGCCTACTCGTCGAACACGCTGGAGTCGGGCTGGATCCCCTCCCCGCTGCCGGCCATCTACACCGGCGGCGAGATCGAGCGCCGGTTCCGCGAGTGGTTGCCCGCCGACGGCTACGAGGCCATCAACGCGATCGACGGCTCCTTCGTCTCCGACGACATCGACGACTACTACATGAACCCCTGGGAGCTCGGCTACGGCTCGTTCGTGAAGTTCGACCACGACTTCATCGGTCGCGACGCGCTGGAGAAGATCGACCCGGCCACGCAGCGCAAGAAGGTCACGCTCGCCTGGAACGACGAGGATCTGGGCAAGATCCTGACCTCGGTGCTGGATCGCACCGGCCCCGGATACCAGTTCTTCGATCTGCCCAACGCCAACTACGGCTCCAGCAACTTCGACGCCGTGATCGACGCCGACGGGAACACCGTGGGTCTGTCGATGTTCACCGGCATCACCGCCAACGAGAGGCGCGGCCTGTCGCTGGCCACCGTCGACCATGACGTTCCGATCGGCGCCGAGGTGCGCGTGCTGTGGGGTGAGAGCCCGAACACCGCCAAGAAGACCGTCGAGCCGCACGAGCAGATCGCCGTGCGCGCCGTGGTCAGCCCGGTGCCGTACGCCGAGACCGCCCGTACCGAGTACCACGGCGGCTGGCGCACGACCGGCGCTCGGTAGACGCCGCGCGCGATCGGAGCGGGCTCGGCACGGCCGGGTCCCCTCCGATCCGGGCGTTCCGCACGACGAGACGAGGAGGCCTCGATGCGCGCACACTATGCCGATCTCTGGCGGGCGATCGCCGCGGCTGTTCCCGACCGGGTCGCGGTCAGCGCCATCGACGGCACCGAGTGGACCTATCAGCGGTTCCTGCGCGACGCAGGAGCCCTTGCCGCGACGCTGGCAAGGAACGGACTGAGCGCGGGCGACCGCGTCGCGCTGCTGCTGCACAACCGCCCGGAGTTCCTCGTGACGGTGTTCGCGTGCCTGGCCGCCGGCTTCGTCCCCGTGCCGCTGAACTACCGGCTGCGCGCCCACGAGGTCACCGCCCTTCTCGACGACTGCGACGCCCGGGCGCTGGTCGCCCCCGCCTCGCTGGCCACGGTGGCGATCGAGGCCAGCAAGCGTGCGACGGCCGCGATGGCCGTCGTGTGGGTGGCCGACGACGCGCCTGCGGATGCCGCGGGCGTGACATGGGCCGACGCCGTGGCCTCACCGGCCACCCTGCCCGTGCCACCCGACGACGGTGAGCTGTGGCTGTACACCGGCGGCACGACCGGGCGGCCGAAGGCGGTGCGCTGGGACGAGCAGGACATGTTCGAGGCACAGCTGGCGCCGACCTACTCCGTCGCCGGCCTCGACTGGCCGCGCACGATCGACGAGGCGGTGCGCATCGCCACCGACCCGCAGACCCCGCGGGTGGTGACCCTGCCGCTGGCCCCGTTCCTGCACGGCACGGCGCTGACCACCTCGATGAACACGCTGTCGCTAGGCGGCACGGTGCTGGTCACCTCCTCGGCCCGCCTCGACGCCGACGAAGCGGTGCGGTTCGCGGTGGCGGCATCCGCCACCCGCATCATCGTGGCCGGGGATGGCGTGGCGGTCCCCCTCGTCGAGGCCGCGGAGCGACAGGAGCTCCGATTGCCGTCGGTGCGCACCGTGATCAGCTCGGGCATGCGGTTCAGCCCCGACACCAAGCGGCGGCTGCACGCGCTGGGCGACATGACGATCCTGGACATGATCGCCTCCACCGAGGGCGGCGTGTACGCCTCGACCACGACCGAGGGCGCCGCCGATCTGCCCGGACGCCCGAGACCGTTCCCGAACGCGGTCGTGCTCGATCAACAGCTGCGCGAGGTGCAGGACGAACCGGGCGCGCTCGGGATGCTCGCCCAGCACGGCGCCCTGCCGCTGGGCTATCACGGCGATCCGGTCAAGACCGCCGAGACGTTCCCGGTCATCGACGGGGTGCGATTCGTCTGTCCCGGCGACTGGGTGCGCGTGCAGGACGACCGGCACATCGAGTTCCTCGGGCGCGGCAGCGGCGTGATCAACACCGGCGGTGAGAAGGTGTACCCGCTCGAGGTGGAAGAGGTGCTGCTGGCGCACCCCGCGGTGGCCGACGCGGTCGTGCTGGGAGCGCCCGATCCGCGCTTCGGCGAGGTCGTGACCGCGGTCGTCGCCCGCAGCGCCGAGGTGACCGCCGAGGAGCTGCTCGCCTTCGTCGACGCTCGGCTGGCCGGCTACAAGCGGCCGCGGCACGTCCTGTTCCGGGACGGACTGGATCGCACGCCCACCGGCAAGGTCGACATGGCAGCCCTGCGCGACGAGGTCGTGCGCGATCGCGCGGCACGATCCAGCGACGACCACGCCCGAACCGGGCAGGGCACCGCCGGTCATCCCGGCTAGACGACGGACGGCTCACACGACGGCGGCGTGCTCCTCGTCGAGACCGGCGAAGTAGTCCAACGAGGCCCGTGACCCGCTGAACAACGGGCGCATCCGCCGGTGTCCCACCTCGTCATCGGGCAGGTAGGCCTCCTGCAGGGCGCGGCTGATGCCGGCGGCGGCGATCGTGAGCATCTCGATGAGCGCCTGCGCCGAGCGATCGTCATTGCGCACGACCACGCCCAGGGCCGCATAGACGACCTCGTGCGGTCCGCGGATGGGTACGGCGATGCCGCGCGAGACGTCGTGGATGTGCCCGCGCAGATCCGCGAACCCCTGGCTGCGCACCCGGCGCAGCAGGGCACGCAGCGCGTCGCCGTCGCGGACCGTGTGCGCGGTGAACCGCGGCCACCCCGCGGCGATGACGTCGTCGACGAGGTCGTCGCCGGCGTGTGCGAGCAGAACGAGCCCGCTGGAGGAGACCGGCAGAGGGGTGCGCCCGCCGATGAGCGTGGCGTTGATGACGGCATCCGTCGTCGACATCCGCTCGATGAACAGCACGTCGCGGCCGCTGCGCACCGCGAGCTGGGTGTGCTGACGCACGCGGGCGTGCACGCCCGACATCCAGGGACGGGCGAGCTCCCGCAGTCCGAGCGCGCCGGGCGTGCGCGCGGCGAACTCCCACAGCCGCACACCCAGCCGATACGAGCGGTCGGGCAGACGCTCCAGCAGTCCCTCCTCCTCCAGCTGCGCCACCAGTCGGTGGGCGGTGGATGCCGCCAGCCCTGCGTGCCGCGCGATCTCGGACAGCGTCAGATACGGACGGAACGCATCGAACGCCTCCAGCACCCGCAGATGCTTGTGCAGTGCGGATTCACCATCGGATGCCCGTGCCATGCCCAGTCCTCGTGGCTCTCACTGCCAGGTCGCGCCGGCGGTCTGCACGCGGCGGTACTGGCGCGCCACGTCGCTGACCGGCGACGGGGCCACCGTCACCCGCACCCGGATCTGCTCGTGCGGCTCGATCCATCCCGCGCTGCGCGCTCCGCCGCCGTCCTCACCCCACACCAGGGTGAGCTCGGTGCCCGGCTCGGCGAACCTCTCCTCGACGCTGCCCAACGACATCATCGCCCGCTCGTTGTAGCTGTAGCCGGGATAGGTGCCGAATCCGACGAGGTTGCCGTCGGCGTCCTCCACCCGGTCGTAGTGCATCCGAGCGGTCGCCGACACCGGCAGGTCGACGTGCATCGCCGTCGGGCCGTCGTCGGTCAGTCGCCGGTACACGCCGGTGAAGTCATCGGGATGCCACAGCAGCGTGACCTTCCGGCGATGCGACCGGTCGGCAAGCGCCTCGAGCGCCTCACGCCCGACGAAGTCGTGATCGAACTTGACGATGTGCCCGTAGCCGAGGTCGTAGGGTGTCAGGTAGTAGTCGGCGGGATCGGCTGAGTAGAAGCTGCCGCCCAGCGACATCCGCACCGCCGCGTGGTCGGTCGTCAGCCACTGGCGGTACTCGCGCAGCTGCGGGCTCGTGTAGATCGCGGAGAACGGCACGGCCCACCACCCCGACTCGATCACAGTGCTGAAGTACGCGAGCGATCCGATCCGCCGCAGACCGTGCGCCTGCCCGGCCTGCACGAGGGCGGTCTTGACCGCCTCGCGATCGTCCCACGGACCGGATAGCTCCAGGCCCGGCACGCCCCCCATGCTGTGCCGCATGGCGGTGACCTCGCGGCCGGCGATGCGAATCGTCGCGGAGCGGAAGAACCGGATCTCGGGCAGCGTGCCGTCGTGCAGCTCGTTCAGCAGCGCATACACGTTCGGTCCCTCGACCTGGTAGCGATACACGCTGCGCCGCCGTTCGCGGTTGAGCACCCACATGGGGTCGAGCTCGCAGTCCACCTCGAACGCGCCCGTGGAGGCATGGAACTGCACCCAGTCGGTGGTCGCCGGGTTGCCCACCAGCAGGAGGTCCTCCTCGGCGAGGAAGTACAGGATCGCGTCGCCGATGAGATGTCCCTCGGGCGCACAGGCGACGAACTGCTTGGCTGCGCCAGGTTGGAACGTGGCGAACGAGTTCACCCCGAGGTGCGAGAACAGCCGCAGCGCGTCCTTTCCGCGCACGCGCAGGTTGTTCATGTGGTAGCTCTGGTCGTGCAGTGCCACGCCCTGCCGCCACGACAACTGCTCATCGCGCCACGTGGTGTACTCGGCGCGCACGACCGAGGTGGGCATCATCGCCCCGAACACGTTCAGCGCCGACTTCGGCGGATTGGCGAACAACCGGTCGACGATGCCGCCCTCGTCGTCCAGGATCGACTGCAGTGTGCGCTCGGCCATCCGGCACCCCCATCGGTGAGTTCTGATTGAGAACTGACTCTAGCACGTGCGGGTCGCGCAGTGTCAGGCGATCTCGTAGGTCATCTCGCGGGCGTGCACCGGCCGCCCGCACGCGTCGCACGTCATCTGCGGCGTGCTCACGCTGCCGCACACCGTGTGCCGCAGCGTGATACGCGGTCCGTCGGTGCCCAGCCACCGGTCGCCCCACGCCTTCATCGCCAGGAACACCGGGTACAGCTCGCGGCCGGCCTCGGTGAGCCGGTACTCGTAGCGGTCGGGCCGGGTCTGATACTGACGACGCTGGAGGATGCCCTCTTCGACCAGTGCCTTCAGCGTGCGCGCCAGCACCGACCGGGACAGGCCGAGCCGGCGCTGGAAGTCGTCGAAGCGGCGGACCCGGAAGAACGCCTCCCGCAGCACGAGCGAGGCCGCGCCCTGCTGCAGGAGCGCGCCCGTGCGCTGGACGGAGGTGGTCGGCGAATCCGGCATGACGCGAACCTACCGCACCCGTTCAACGGAAGGCCTCGGGCACCCGGGCGGATTCGGTGGTAATGATGGGGGCGCACGTCGTCATGCGTCGAGGAGGACCCGATGGCACCGAGCACCCGCGCCGAGAGCACCCGCACCGCCTGGCGGGAGGTCCTGGACAAGTACCACGAGGACCGCTCCGCTGCGCACAGCCCCCAGTACTGGTCGCCGATGGACACCTGGTCGCGGGAGCGGATCCGCGAGGTGCAGGACGAGAAGATCGCTGCCGTCGCGCCGTTCCTGTACGAGAACAGCGCGTTCTACCGCGCGCGCTTCGACCGGCTGGGCGTCGCGCCCACCGACATTCGCTCGGTGGACACCATGATCGCGAACTGGCCGGTGGTCACCAAGCAGGAGATGATGGCCGATGCCGCGGAGCATCCGCCGTATGGGACGTATTCGACGTGCGGCCAGGCGGAGTGGGACGACCGCGGCTGGATGCTGTTCTCGTCGTCGGGCTCGACGGGCGTGCCGCGGGTGTTCCGGTACACCCAGGTCGACCTCACGCTCTGGGAGCAGGCCAACGCCCGCGCGCTGTACTCGGGCGGGCTGCGCACCGGCGACGCGGCGTTCGTGATGGGCGGCTTCGGCCCGCACGTGTTCGCGTGGGGCGTGCAGTACGCGCTGCGCAAGATGGGCATTCCGGTGATCCCCGGCGGCGGCATGGACGGCAAGGCGCGTGCCGCGATCATCCAGCGCTTCCAGCCCCGGGTGCTGGTGTGCACGCCGTCGTACGCGCTGTACCTGGCGCGCACGATGCAGGCGCAGGGTGTGGATCCCGCCGAGACGTCGGTGCGCTGGATCGTGCAGGGCGGTGAGCCGTTCTCGGGCGTGCCCGGCACGATGACGCGCATCCAGGAGCTGTGGGATGCCACCGCCGTCGAGTTCTACGGATGCACCGAGGCGTCTCCGCACTGCGGCGGCTACTCCTGCCCGGAGTACCAGTCCGGCCCGGAGCCGTTCATCCACTTCCTCGACGACATCCAGGTCTGGGAGAGCGTCGACCCCGACACGCTCGCGCCGGTGGCCGCAGGCGTCCGCGGCATCAGCGTGTGCACGAACCTCAACTCGGAGAGCGCCGCGCAGCTGCGCTTCCTCGTGGGCGACTACACGCGGCTCTCCGACGCGCCGTGCGCGTGCGGCCGCCACCACCTCAAGGGCATCGGCTGCATGACCGGCCGGGCCGACGATCTCATCAACCTGCGCGGCATCAAGTTCTTCCCTATGCAGATCGAGGAGGTCGTGCGGTCGATCCCCGGCACCGGCGACGAGTTCCAGATCCGGCTGACCACACAGCCCGACGGGCTCGACGTGATGACCGTGATCGTCGAACACGACGACCCGGCAGTGGCCGAGACCATCGCGCGCGAGGTGCGATCGCGTTGCGAGGTGCGCAGCACCGTCGAGGTGGTGGCGCCCGACACGCTGCCGAAGACCGAGATGAAGGCCAAGCGCGTGGTCGACGAGCGACGGGCGGGCTGACATGCTCTCACACACCCTG
>CALKHM010000190.1 GCA_937988695.1 uncultured Microbacterium sp.
CGGCATGCACGCACTGGAGTGGGCGATCACCGCGCCCGAGCGCGTGGCCCGGCTGGGGGTGCTCTCGTCTCCGCCGTTCAACACCGCCGACCAGATCGCCCTGAACTCGGTGCAGCTGGAGGCCATCCAGATCGACCCGCGCTACGCGGACGGCGACTACTACGACGCCGGTGACGGCAACGGACCGCATCGCGGCCTGGCCCTGGCTCGGCGCATGGCGCTGCTGAACTACCGCAGTCCCACCGAGCTCAACCAGCGGTTCCAACGCTCCTGGCAGTCCGACGTGTCACCGCTCGGCCATGACGGCCGCTTCGCCGTGGAATCGTACCTCGACTTTCACGGCAACAAGTTCACGAGACGCTTCGACGCCAACAGCTACATCCGGCTGGTCGAGGCCATGGACTCGCACGACGTGGGGCGCGGGCGCGGGGGGATCGAGGACGCGCTGGCCACCGTCACCGCGACGACCCTGGTGTTGGGCATCGACACCGACCGGCTCTTCCCCGTGGAGGGGCAGCACCGCATCGCCCGCGGCATCCCGAACACCCTCGACGGGAACGAGGCGGTGGTCCTGGCCAGCGACTTCGGTCACGACGGCTTCCTCATCGAGACAGACCTGGTCGGCGCGCATCTGCGACGACTCCTGGAGACCTGAGCGAACCGCAACCGCACCGTGGCCGGGCCGGATGATCACGCCGGGCGATGCATCTCGAACAGGTGCCGCGCCGACCAGGTCACGAACGGATGCCCCGCCCTCAGCCGCGCGTCCAGCTCCCGGAGCCTGTCGCGGTAGCGCTCGACGGAGAAGCCGGGCACCCACCACACGCACTTGCGCAGGATCCACACCACCGCCCCCACGTCGAAGAACTCCATGCGGCAGCGCGCGGTGCGCACGCGATCGACGACGAGTCCTGCCGCCTGTGCCGCGGCGGCCTCGCGCTGGGGAGAGCGGGCGTCTTGTTCGGGCCACGGGCCGACGAAGAACTCGCTCAGCTCGGCGGCCGAGCGCGGGCCCACGTGCTGGGCGAGATACCGGCCGCCAGGGGCCAGGACGCGATGGATCTGCGCCCAGTCCGGGGCCACCGGATGCCGCGCCGAGACGAGCTCGAAGGAGCAATCCGGGAACGGCAGCGGCTGTCCCGGAACGCTCTGGACGACATCCACTCCGCGGGGCACGAGCAGCGCCCGCGCACGACGCAGATTGGGGGGCCAGGACTCGGTGACCGCGAGCCGCCGTGGCAGCACCGGCGCCTGCGCGACGACCTCGCCGCCGCCGGTGTCCACGTCCAGCGCCGCATCGACCTCGGCCAGCCGGCGCGCGAGCAGGCCGGCATAGCCCCATCCTGGGCGCTCCTCGGTCGCGCGTGCGTCGAGCCAGTCGAAGCTCCACCCCGCGATGTCGGCGACCTCCGCCTCGGCGACGAGGTCCTCGAACGCGCGCATCATCCGGCCGCGCCGGCGACCGGCATGCCCGGGACGGCGCTGCTCACGTACTGCCACGGCAGCGCCCCGGCATCCAGCCGATGCCGTGCGCCGGGCGCATCCAGCGGCACGGCGGGGTCGTGCGCGACATCCGGCTGCCACACGAAGACGGTGCCCCGGTCGCTGCGTCGCACGGTGCTGGCGAACAGGCGTACGCCGTGGGCCCGCGCCGCTTGCACCATCGCGGCGCCCGACGCGCTTCCCATCAGTCCGTGCAGCGTCACCCACGTCGGCGGGTAGAGCGTCAGCTCTCCCACCGCATGACGCGACAGCGCGTCCTCCGGTCGCACCCACAGCGTCAGCGCGACCTCCGCTGCGCTGAGGGTCAGATCGCCGCGGTCGGCCAGACCCAGGTAGAACCAGGTGCGGATGCGCTTGGGGATGCCCGCGGGCGGATCCCACCGGCTTATCGGGACGAGCAGGCCGGGATCGACCGACAGCCCGACCTCCTCCCGGGTCTCCCGTGCGGCGGCGCGCCGCGCGTCGTCAACGGGGTCGGCGCCCTCGACGACGTCGACGTCTTCGACGCGCCCGCCGGGGAACACCCACGCGCCGGCGAACGAGCCGTGCTCGGGACGCCGCATCATCAGCACCTCGGGCCCGTCGATGCCGTCGCGCACCAGCACCGCAGTGCCGGCGTGCGGGATCGCGGCATCCGGATCGGGGCCGGGGCCGCGACGCGCACCGACCGCGGACTGCAGGTCGCGCAGTGCGCGGTCCATCTCGATCACGCCGTCAGCCTACGCTGCGGCCAAGACCCGCTGCCGGGTCAGCCCTGCGCGTCGATCGCCGTCTCGAGGCGTTCGACCTTGGCGTCGATCTGCCTGGTGTAGCCCGGGCGGATGTCGGCCTTGAGCACGAGCGAGACGCGGGAGCCGAACGGCAGCACGGCTTCGGTGGCCCGCTTGACCACGTCGAAGACCTCGTCCCACTCCCCCTCGAGCTCGGTGAACATCGAGGTGGTGCGGTGCGGCAGGCCCGACTCGCGGACGACCCGAACGGCGGCGGCGACAGCGTCGTGCACCGAGCCGTCGGCGCGGCCGGTGCCACTGGGAGCGACAGAGAAGGCGATCAGCATGCCTTCGACGCTACCGCGCCGGGCGTGACGGGCGGACCGGGCGTGCGGGGCGGGTCGGGCGTGCGGGGCGCAGGGGAAGCGGTTGCGCGGGCAGCGGCATCCGTCGCGAAACACGTGCGAGCCGCACGAGGCTCCAGACGAACAGCGCGGCCATGAGCACGTTGCGCGCGGTCAGCAGAGCCGCCGGCCCCGCATGCGCGGCGAGCAGGCCGCCGTAGAAGATCGGGTAGACGAGCTGGGTGAGCGCGCAGATCACCAGCGCCAGCACGGCGAGCGCCCGCCAGCGGCGACGATCGATCACGAGGCCGACCAGCACGGGCACCACGATCCAGGTGAGGTACTGCGGCGATCCGACCTTGTTGAAGACGATGAAGGCGCTCACCAGCGCGAGGGCCAGCGTCGGGAAGAGGCGGACGAAGGACGCCCCGGCCCAGGCCTTCACGGCGCCCAGCACCGCGACCACCGCGACGGCCACGACCAGCAGCGGCGTCATGAGCGCGATGACGACATCGACGTTCGGCCCGGTGACCTGGAAGGTCAGGATGTGCGGGTCGTAGAAGATGAACGACCCGTCGATGTGCGCGACCGCCCGCCAGAGGTAGAACGCGCTGACCGGCGCCTCCAGCTGCAGGCCGCGGGCGGTCTGGTCGCCGACGAAGCCGAAGGCGTACGCGCCGCCACCGGCGGCGAAGACCGCACCCAGCGTGAGTGCGGAGACGGCGACGGCCCCGCCGATCACGGCCAGCCGCCGCCTTACG
>CALKHM010000191.1 GCA_937988695.1 uncultured Microbacterium sp.
GATGGCACGCACGGCGGCAAGTCGCGCCGCGATCCCCAGCAGCTGCGCGACTGGCCGTCCGGTGTGCAGGGTGAGCTGCTGCGGCAGCAGGGCGATGTCGGATGCCGCGGTCACGCGACCGCTCGTGGGGGTGAGCGCTCCCGCGATCAGCCGCAGCAGCGTGGACTTGCCCGAGCCGTTGCGGCCGACCAGTCCCGTGCGACCACCGGCGAACGCGCCGGACACGTCGCGCAGCGCGACGGATCCGTCGGGCCACGCGAATGAGACGTGGTCCAGGACGATGAATGGGGTGGACATGGTCCTCCTCGATGTCGGGATGCGCCGACACCGATGCCCGGGCGTCCTCAGACGAGGATGAGGGAGATCGACGGTCGGCGCGCGAACGTGCTGCAGAGGCAGCGGACTGTTCGGTGACGGCGCGACACGTCGAAGACGACGGATCAGCGCAGCGTCAGCACGCGGCGGCGATCTCGGTCATTCCATTCCTCACGTCGGAGACAAGGACCCGGCCACTCTAGCAGGCGCCCTCGCCCGGCAGCACGTCGCGCAGGTGCGCGCGCAGGTGCGCACCGACGTCGATGCCGTCGCGGTCGTACAGCCACCGGTATTGCAGCCCGTCCCACAGCGCGAGCAGCCAGGCAGCCTCGTGCGCGGGGTCGCGATGCGCGGACAGATCGCCCGCGGCGGCAGCGGCACGCAACAGCGCCTCGAACGTGTCGAGCGCGCGCGCGAAGCGCCGGGCGAAGTGGGCGTGTGCAGGATGCGTCGCGGGGATCGCCTCGCACGAGAGCACCGCGTAGACCTCGACGAGGCCCGGCTGCCGGTGGGCGTTCTCATCCGCCGAGAGGGGAAGTGCCCGCAGGCGCGCGGCGGCGCCCCGCGCCTGCAGGGCGGCGGTCGCCGCGTCGATGCGCCGGTCGCGCTCCTCGAGCACGGCCAGCAGCAGGGCGTCCTTCGACGGGAAGTGGTGGTAGAGCGCTGACTTGGAGACGCCCACACGTGCGGCGATCTCACGCAGGCTCGTATCGGCGTATCCCTCCTGGGCGAACAGCGTCATCGCGTCGTCGAGGATGCGCGCGCGCCTGGCGCGGCCGGTGCGGTAGCCCGCCGGTGACTCCGGCTCGGCGCCGTTCGGTGGCGGCGCGGCAGATGTGCTGCGGGTACCGGCACCGGCACCTCGCTCGCCGTCGCGGTCGGCACCGGCATCCCGCACGCCCTCGCCGCCGCGGTCGGCGCGCGCCGTCCAGCCGCGCGCCCCGGGCGCGGCGGCGGGCTCCCGCCATCCGGCGGGAAAGGCGAGCAGTCGCTCATGCCGCGCCACCGCGGCGGCGGTGTCGACACGGTCGGGCAGGTACAGCTGCATGACCTGCAGGCAGTCCCAGGCGGCCATGAGCCGGACGGCCTCGCCGTCGGCGTGCCGGCCGGGGCCGACCGCACCGCCTCGCGCGGCCGCAATGATCGCCGCGGTGGCCGCGTGCAAGAACCTGTCGCCGTGCGCACGCATCGTGTCGTGCGCGGGGTGGCCGGCGACGGATGCCTCGCCCACGAGCCCGGCGAACAACGGCAGGTAGCCGGGGATCGCGTCGTTCCGCGCGGCGACGGCTGAGAACGCGAGCTCGCCGCGCGGACCGGTGGCCGCGCCTGTCAGCGCGCCGGCCTCCTCGTCGACACGGCTGAGTGCGTGCGCGAGCAGCTCCTGCTTCCCGGAGAAGTGACGCAGCAGCGCGGGGTGGCTGACCCCCGCCTCACGGGCGATGTCGCGCAACGACACCGATCGGTACCCGCACTCGGCGAACAGCAGGCGAGCAGCCTCGACGAGATGCTCGCGGGTGAGCTCGGCGCGTGCTGCCCGGCTCATGCGGTGGACCGCTGCCGTCACGTTGCCTCCGCGATCATGATAGCTGGCTGACCAGCCGGTCTCTTTTCAGTTACCACGCGGTCTGGATTCACGCTACACTCTGGATGACCGTCGACGTGGACGGCGGCATCGAAGGAGTGACATGACGGCGACCGACACCACCGCCCGCCCCTGGCTGGATGCCGGGCTGCCCATCGACGAGCGCGTCGATCTGCTGCTCGGGCAGATGTCCCTCGAAGAGAAGGCCGGACTCTTCTTCCACACCATGATCGGGATGGGCGAGCTCGATCAGCCCGACGCCGTGTTCGGGATGCCGTCGGCTGTCGATCTCGTCGAGCGCCGCAGGATGTCGCACTTCAACCTCGTCGGCTCGGCGGCGACAGCCCGCGAGATCGCGCACTGGCACAACGAGCTGCAGCGGCTGGCCGCATCTACTCGTCTGGGGATCCCGGTGACCCTCTCGACCGATCCGCGGCACTCGTTCACCGACAACCCCGGCACCGGCATGCTCGCCGGTCCCTTCTCGCAGTGGCCCGAGCCGCTGGGCCTCGCGGCGATCGGCGACGAGCAGACCGTCGAGCGGTTCGCCGATATCGCCCGGCGGGAGTACCTCGCCGTGGGTCTGCGCGTGGCGCTGCATCCCCAGGTGGATCTGGCCACCGAGCCGCGGTGGTCGCGCCAGTCGTCGACGTTCGGAGAAGACGCCGAGCTGACCGCGCGACTCGGGGCGGCGTACGTCCGGGGCTTCCAGGGCGCATCGTTCGGGGCGGCATCCGTCTCGACGATGACCAAGCACTTCCCCGGCGGCGGCCCGCAGAAGGACGGCGAGGACCCGCACTTCGCGTACGGGCGCGAGCAGGTGTACCCCGGTGGCGAGTTCGAGCGCCACCTGCGGCCGTTCGCCGCGCTGATCGCGGCCGGCACACGTCAGATGATGCCGTATTACGGGATGCCGGTGGGCACCGAGTACGAAGAGGTCGGGTTCGGGTTCAACCGGGCGGTGGTCACCGGCCTGCTGCGCGACCGGCTCGGATTCGACGGGCTGGTGTGCACGGACTGGGGGCTGATCACCGACGCGGAGATCTTCGGGCAGCCGTTCCCCGCACGGGCGTGGGGCGCCGAGCACCTCTCGCCGCGCGAGCGCATGATGAAGGTGCTCGACGCGGGCGTCGATCAGTTCGGCGGCGAGGCGTGCCCCGAGCTGCTGATCGAGTTGGTGGCCTCGGGCGAGGTCGACCAGGCACGCCTGGATGCCTCGGCGCGACGCATCCTGCGCGAGAAGTTTGCGCTCGGCCTGTTCGAGAACCCCTACGTCGATGAGGACGCCGCCGACCGGATCGTGGGCAGTGCGCAGTTCCGCGCCGCTGGCGAGGCCGCGCAACGCGCAT
>CALKHM010000192.1 GCA_937988695.1 uncultured Microbacterium sp.
ACGTCAGGACTTCGGCGTGAAGTCGTAGATGGCGGGGAAGGCGTTCGTGTTCAGCACCGTGACCTTGGTGCGGTCGTCGGTGGCGAAGCTGCCCTGGATGCGGAACAGCGGGGCGAACCAGGCCTGCTGCACGACGAGGGTGTTCAGGTCCTTCACGGCCGCGGTGTCACCGGTCTGGATCTTCGAGATCAGCGCGTTGGCGGCCTCGTCGGAGTAGTGGAACGGGTTCCACGTCGCCGTGGGCGAGATCATGAACTGGATCAGCTGCCAGTCCGGGTTCTGCTCGAGGGCCATGAACGCGGCGGGGAACTTCGGCGCCAGCATGTCGGTGATGTAGTTCGTCCCGACATCCGTGTACTTGACCGTGATGCCGATGTCCTTGAGCTGCTCGGCCAGCAGGTTGAAGGTGCTGGCGCCCAGGAGCGAGGTCGACGGCATCTCGAGCGTGAAGCCGTTCGGGTAGCCCGCCTCGGCCAGCAGCTGCTTGGCGCCCGCCGGGTCGTATTTGTAGGTGCTGTCCAGCGCCGCGTCAAAGCCCGCGGAGCTCTTCGGGAAGACCTGCTCGGTCACGGTGCCGTAGCCGCTGCCGATCGTCTTCAGCAGAGCCGCACGGTCGAAGGCCATGTTGATGGCCTGGCGCACCTTGACGTTGCCGATGGCCTTGTTCATCTGTCCGCCGCGGTCGTAGAGCATGATGCCCTCGAAGTCCAGCTCGTTCTTGTTGATCGTCCAGCCGGCGGCCTCGATCTCGGAGAGGCTGTCATTGTTGATCAGCTTCACGCCGTTCGCCTCGCCCGACTTGATGGCGTTCAGCGCCGAGGTGGCATCGCCGTAGACGTTGATGACGAGCTTGCCGTAGTGCTGGAGGCTCTTGTTCCAGTAGTCCGGGTTCTTGGTGTAGGTGTACGACGTGCCGGTCACGGTGTCTTTGGTGTCCAGCTCGTACGGCCCCGAGCCCACCGGGTTGGTGGCGATGTCGCTGGCGGTCAGCGACTTCTCGCTGGCGACCAGGCCCGCATCGCGAGTCAGGTTGTTCAGCAGCGCGGGGTCGGGGGCCTTCAGCGTGAGCACGACGGTGGTGTCGTCGGGTGCCTCGATGCTCTTGACCTCGGACAGGGTGGAGGCGTCGGGCGAGGTGCCCTTCTGGAACCGCTCGAGGTTCTTCTTCACCACCGCTGCCGTCAGCTTGCTGCCGTCGGTGAACGTCACGTCGTCGCGCAGCGTGAGCGTGAGCACGGTCTTGTCGTCGTTGTAGGCGTATTTCGACGCGAGCATCGGCTCGACGCTGCCGTCGGGCTTCATCAGCAGGAGGGTGTCGAACACGGCCTGGTAGAACGGCGCGGCATTGCCCCACTGCGCGCCGGCGGGGTCGAACGTCTGCGGCGCGACGATCGCGCCGAGGGTGAGCGTGCCGCCCGATGAGTCTCCGGGCGCGTCGCCTCCGCCGTCGCCGGCGCAGCCGGCGAGTGCGAGGGCGGCGACCGTGATGGCGGCTGCTGCTGTGGCCTTCCAACGGAACATCCTTGGTCCCTTTCGGTGTGGGCGATACCCCTGCGGATCGCCTCTTTCCGGGGACGCTAGCAGTAATTCCGAACGAGCACTAGGTTTTCGGGCAAAAATCTAGCGACCGCTAGGTTTTTGTTACAAACGGGTGCAGACTGCTTGCGTGGGCGTCCGTCGGCGAAGCCGGATGCGGAGGGTACGGTGAACACGATGACCAAGACTGCGACCGGCGTGCGCAAGCGCCGAGGGCCGCGTGGCGAGTACGCGAAATCGAGTGCGACGCGCGAGGCGATACTGGATGCCGCGCTGGAGGTGTTCGCGTCGGGCTACAACGCGGGCTCGCTGCGCGACATCGCCACGCGGGTGGGGATGAGCGAGGCCGGGCTGCTGCATCACTTCAAGAGCAAGAGCGTGCTGCTGTCCGCCGTGCTCGAGCTCAAGGACGACCGATCCCGCGCCCTCGTCGACATGGCGGCGCAGGACGCTGCCGAGACGCTGCGAGGGCTCGTCGCGCTCGCGCGGCACAACGCGTCGGTGCCCGGGGTGGTCGAGCTGTACTGCACGCTGTCCGCGGAGTCCACCGCACCCGCGCACCCCGCGCACGAGTACTTCCAACGACGGTACGACTGGGTGCGGGAGAGCCTGGAGCGCACGTTCGCGAGACTCATCGCGGAGGGCCGGCTGGCACCGGGCATCTCTGCGCGGCGTGCAGCGATCGCCACCATCGCGATGATGGACGGGCTGCAAGTGCAGTGGCTGCTCGACCGCGACGTCGTGGACATGGCCGACGCGCTGCAGGAGTTCCTGGACGGCCTGGTCATCGGCGGCATCTGACTCCCGCGGGTGCGCATGGCCGCCGGCGTGCCGAGGCTAATCCGTCGGCAGCCGCGTCCAGCCTCCCGGCTCGAGCACGGTGCCGACCGTGCCGCGCGGCGTGCGGACGTCGAGGGTCCGTGCGACGTCGTCGAGATTGGCCACCAGGACCGTCTCCCCCTCGTCGTCGGCCCCGCCGATCGCCCAGACGAGGCCATCGGGGCTCGTCCCGTGCAGCAGCCGCGTGCCGTGCAGCGCGGCCAGCGCGCGCACGGCGGCGGCGACCGGCAGGTCGTGTCCGTCGGCGGCGCGGATGCCGCGCGGGCCCCACTCCTCGAAGAAGGAGATGCCGGCCACACCCGGTACGGCCAGGGCCGCGGCGCTGGCGATGAGCCAGGCCGCCAGCTCCGCGGCATCCTGCCGGTGGTCGTCGGCGTCGATCAGCTGCGGCCCGTAGCCCTCACGCAGGTCGTCGTGGGCGGGCATCGGCGGTGGCGTGGTGGCGACATCGTTGAAGTGCGGTCGCAGCGTCACCGGGCCCACGAAGACGGGCGCGCCGCCGGCATGGCCTGCAGCCTGCGCGGCGATCAGGCGCTGCACGGCCAGCGACTCGACGAGCTGTTCGGTTCCCAGACTGTGGAACAGCGGCGTGATGCTGAAGACGATCCCGTCGAGGTCGTCGGGCAGGCGATGCCGCTCGCGATTGAGCTCGGTGAAATGCGATCTCGCGCCACCGACGACGGCGACGGTGATCCCGGCCTCGGCCAGTGCTGTTCTCAGCGCGGCAGTGGCCGCGCCGTCCGAGACGTGCCGAGCAGGCCCCGTCGGCCAGAACGCGGACACGCGGGCCAGCGGCCGGCCGCGCAGCGCGTGGGCTCCGGCGACGATCGCGGCGGGATCCGCGTCGGCGAGCACGAACCGCACGTCCAACGGCAGCCCGGCCGTGCTCGCACGCTCCAGCGCAGCACGCCAGTTCGCCGTAGCCAGGTCGAGCTCGACGAGCACGGCCGTGCCCACCGGCTGGACGCGTGGTGCCGGGTCGGGTGCGGTCGCGGCACCGAGCACGATCTCGGGGAACGCCGCACCCTCCTCGAGCACGACGATGTCGGCGGGTGCGGCCGGCGCCGGACCGGGCGTCGCGCGCGCCCGCACCTCGACCCACTGCCGCACGTGCGAGCCGGCCGCCAGCGGGTAGGGGAACGGCAGTGCGAGCGGCCGGTTGTATGTCTTGAACGAGGCGTCGGTCCAGTTGCGCTGATCCTCCATCTCGAACACATCGCCGGCAAAGCGCACGTCCACGTCCAGGCCCCCGCTGGTCCAGGCGAGCTCGGCGATGTCCTGCACGGGCTGGTGCGGGCTGATCTGGGTGGGGAACCGGGTGTTCTCGTGCGTGCCGTCCGAGTGCCGCACGTGCACGGCGGCGCCGGCGGCTCCCAGCGGATGCAGCACGACCAGGCCCGTGCGGTTCGTCCAGAACTCGTCGCGGACCAGCAGGTCCAGCTGTGCGGTCAGGCGCGAGGCCGTCACCGACACCCGCAGCGTCCCGGCGAGGTCGGCGCCGAGTCCCTCGGTGTGCACGTGCAACTGCAGGGTGTCGTCCTCGACGATGTCGTCGACCACGAGCGCGGCCGTCTCCCAGTCCCGGTCCCGCACCACCGCACGGATGCTGCGCAGCGCGACGCGGCCGTCGAACGAGATGTCGGCGAGCTCGTCGCCGCGCAGAGCCAGCGTCCACGGACCGCTCGCCCACGCGCGAGAGGGGGTGTGCCAGCTCATCAGAGCGTCGACATCCCGCCGTCCACGGCGAACAGCGACCCGGTGGCGAACGCGCCGTCGTCGGAGGCGAGGAACACCATGATCCCCTCGACGTCGCGCGGTGCTCCGGCGCGCCCGAGCGGGATGCGGCCGATGATCGCCGCGCGGGCCTCGGCATCGTCGGTGATCGTGGTGACCAGCGACGTCTCCGTGTAGGCGGGCACGACCGTGTTGACCCGGATGTTGTCCTTCGCATACGCTGCGGCGACCGTGCGTGCGAGCCCGTGGATGCCAGCCTTTGTGGCACTGTACGCCGTGAACTCGGCGCCCTCCCCGTTCAGGCCGGTCGGGCTGCCGGTGAGGATGATCGATCCGCCCTCGCCGCGCAGCATCGAGCGCACCGCGTGCTTGATGGTGAGGAACGTGCCGGTCAGGTTGATGTCGAGGGTGCGTCGCCAGACCGACAGATCGAGCTCGGCAGCCTTCGCGTCCTGCCCGAACAGCTGCACGCCGGCATTGGCGACCACGACGTCGGGCGCCCAGCCGGCCTGGGCGAGGTCATCGAACGCGGCGGCGACCGACGCCTCATCGGAGATGTCCACGACGACCGCGCGTGCCGCGGACCCGAGGGATGCCGCGACGGCGGTCGCGGCATCCTCGTCGCGGTCGGCGATGATGACACGCGCCTGCTCGCGCACGAACCGCTCGGCGATGCCGCGTCCGATGCCGCTGCCCGACCCGGTGACCAGCGCGGTCTTGCCTCGAAGCGATCCCATGACGACTCCTCAGCGTTCGATGTGGTCGAGGTGCAGCATACGGGCGAGGTTACGGTCCAGCTCGTCGTCGCGGAAGATCTTCTTCCAGTCCTCCTTGATGATGCTCTCGCGACCGTAGTCCATCGCGATCAGGCATGCGTCGCTGAACGGGTTGTCGCCGCGCAGGCCGTTGGCCAGCGCCACCTGGGTGTGGCCGTACAGGATGCTGCGTGCCGCGGGCTCGGGCACGCCCATGGTGTGGATCGCCTCGTCGAGCGCCTCGTTGAGCAGGGCGCCGATCATGCATGCGACGGTCTCCACGAGCGTGGGCTCGAGCTGCGCGAGCTGCTTGATCGTGACGAAGTGCACGTCGATGACCGGTGCGTAGATGGCGCGCACGGTCGCTTCGACGAGGTCCCTGACCGCCGGATCGTCGGACTCCACGGCGGCGATCGCGTCCTGCGGGGCGGCGATGCCGCCGAACGTGTCGGCGTACTCCTCCGCGGTGGTGCGCTGCAGGAAGATCGACGGATGGCACGGGTGCGCGACCGCGCGCACGACGTCGTCACGATCGGTGAGCAGCCCGGCATACGCGGCGGCGGGATCGAGCGTCAGCGCGACGGCGCCGGGCTTCATCTGCGGCACGAGGTCGGCCGTCACGGCCTGGAGCGCGAGGTCGGGGACCGCCAGCACCACGATGTCGGCGTCGGCGACGGCGGGACCCGCATCGGTGAGCTCCCGGCCCGCGTCGATCGTGCGCTGCCGCCCGGCCGGCGAGTTCTCGACGTACCAGACGGTGTGCGCGGTGCGGGCGAGGTTGTTCGAGACGCGCATGCCCATCTTCCCGCCCGCGCCGATGACGGCGATCTTGTGGGTGTCGGTGCTTGTCATGATGTGCTCCTCAGGTATTCGAGGGTGATGCGGGTCCAGTCCCGCTCGGTTTCGATCGTGGTCTGCGCGTCGCCCTGCCAGGGCAGCCAGTGCTCGACGATCTCGTCGATGCCCCGCTCGCGTGCGCGGACCGTGCGCAGCAGGTGCGGGTAGTCGTGCAGCCCGGTGCCCATGGCAGCGCCGCTGTAGGTGAAGCCCACCCAGCCCGGCTGCCGGGCGAAGGCGAAGTCCTTCACGTGCACGTTCGCGGTGATCCGCGCGGTGCGCTCGACGCACGCGCGCGGCAGCTCCAGCCGTGCGACGACGTTGGCGGGGTCGAGGCACACGCCCAGGCGCGGGCTTCCGATCCGCTCGACCAGGCGTGCGAGGTCGTCGGTGGCGACCTGCTCGTACGTCTCCAGTGCGAGGGTGACACCGGCGGCCTCGAACCGGGGGATGGCGGCGCGCAGCAGCGTCTCGGCCTCGGCGAGGGTCGGTCGCGAGTCGGGGCCGTACAGCATCGAGCGCACGAGCGCGGCGTCGAAGACGGCGGCCAGTTCCAGGAAGCGCGCGAGGCGGGCGGGTTCGATGCCCTTCGTGCCCAGCTGGATCGCAAGGCCAAGGTCCCGAGCGGCGGCTGCGGCATAGGTCAGCTCGGCGTCGGTCATGCGCTCCAGCGGGGCGTAGTCGCAGATCTGGAAGAGGTCGACGCCGAGCGCGCGGGTGGCCTCGAACGCGCCGATCAGCGACAGCGGCTGCATGGCACGGTCGGAGTGCTGCCAGAAGAACGCGTACGTGCCCAGGCCGATCATGCCACCACCTCGCCGGCGACGAGGGCCGATGCCTCGTCGAGCACGGCCGCCAGGGCGGCTGGGTCGTGTGCGAAGCGGCCGAGGAACAGCCCGTCGACGTCGGAGCCGAGGGCGCCGAGCAGCCCCGGACCCGCCGACCCGCCGTAGACGACGACGGAGCCCGGGCGCAGGCTGCGCACGGCATCGCGCACGGCTGCCACGACCGCGCGGATGTGCGCGAGAGGGGCCGGCTGCGCCTCGCCGATCGCCCAGACCGGCTCGTAGGCGACCACGACCGCACCGGGTTCTGCGTCGGCCAGGGCCGAGCGCACCTGTGCGATCGTGGCGGCGGCGGCATCCGCGGCATCCTGCCGCTCGGGCTCGCCCACGCACAGCACCGGGGTCAGCCCGTTGCGCAGGGCGGCGGCGGTCTTTGCGGCCACCACTGCGTCGGTCTCGCCGAACAGGCGGCGGCGCTCGGCATGGCCGACCTCGGCCAGTGTCGCCCCCGCCTCGGCGATCTCGGCAGCGCTCACCTCGCCGGTGAACGCGCCGGCGTCGGCGGCGGCCACGTCCTGCGCGCCCACCTGCACGCCGGTGCCGGCGAAGGCGGCGACGGCGGCGGGGATCTGCAGGTAGGTGGGGATGACGAACACGACGATGTCGCCGCGTGCCACGGCGGCGTTGGCCCGCGCGACCTCGGCGACCCGTGCGAACCACTGCGCGGCCTGGCGATGACCGAAGTACATCTTCAGGCTCACGCCCACCGTGACGGCAGCCATCAGCAGGATCCCGTGCTCTCGTGCTCGACCGACGCCGGGAGGGCTTCCACTGCGGTCCGGGCGAGGGGAGAGGACGAATGCACGGTGCCTCCTGATCGACGGCGATGATCTCCAGTGCCCTTATTTTGGCAAACCGGTTGACCAATTGCAAGAGGTTTTCCGGCCTCCGCGTTGTAGGTTGTTCGCATGCCTGCGTTCCCCGATGATCGTTCCGAGCAGATCACGGCGGCGCTGGGCGCCCTCCCCGCCGGCACCCCGGTGTCCGAGGTCGCCCGGCGCCTGCTGGATCTGTTCACGAGCGGCTCGCTGGCTCCCGGAACGCGTCTGCCCCCGGAACGTCAGCTGGCCTCCACCCTGGGGGTCGGCCGGTCCGCCGTGCGCGAGGCGCTGGCCGCCCTCGAGATCCTCGGCATCGTCGACGTGCGCCCCGGGTCGGGAACGTATCTTCGCGGCCAGGCCAGCGCGATGCTGCCGCAGACGCTGCGCTGGGGTCTGCTGATCGGCGAGCGCAACACCCGGGAGCTGCTGGAGCTGCGCAGCGGACTGGAGATCTTCGCGGCCCGGCTGGCAGCCTCGCGCGCCGACGACGCCGCGCACGAGGCGCTGGCGGGGCACCTGGAGCGGATGCGAGCAAGCGCGGGGGACCTGGTGGCCTTCGCGCGGGCCGACGCCGACTTCCACAACGCGCTGGCCGGTGCCGCCGGCAACCCGGTGCTCGTCGACCAGCTGCACGTGGTGCGCTCTCTGCTGCAGGTCTACGCGGACCGCGCCGTGCACGACGAGCGTGACGCGGGGATCGCCGTCGACGAGCACGAGGCGGTCTTCCGTTCGGTGTGCGCGGCCGACGAGGATGCCGCCGCATCGGCGATGGCCGTGCACATGGCCACGGCGACGTCACGTCTGCTGGGGGCGGCGACGGAGACACCCGCGTCCTGAGCGGCGCCCCGGTCGCAGGGACGGATACATGGCCTCGTACTCGTCGGCATTGCCGGGAGCGGATGCCGCCGGTACAGTCGAGACCATATGCAGCAGAGAATGGATATGCAGTCATGACCGCGGAGTCTGTGCCCTCCTCCTCTCGGTCGATGCGATCGCGCATCGCGCTGGGCACGTCCGGGCTCGGACGTGACACGGTGCCGGCCACCGCGGGCGAGGATGCCGCCGTGGCCACCGCTCGCGCACTGCTGCTCAGCGGCTACGCGGCTGTCGATACGTCCAACGCCTACGCCGCCGGGCGCAGCGAGGCCGTCCTCGGCCGTGCGCTGTACGAGCTCGCGGGGACGGAGACGGTCCCTGTGATCACGAAGGTCGACGCCGATCCGGCCACCGGCGCCCTCGACCGCGACCGCGTGCTGCGATCGCTCGACGAGAGCCTGCGGCGCCTCGGCTGCGACCGTCTGCCGCTTGTGCACCTGCATGACCCGTACTCCGTGACCTTCGCCGAGGCTGCCGGCCGGGGCGGCGCCATCGAGGCTCTCGTCGAGCTGCGCGAGCGCGGCGTGGTCGATGCGATCGGCATCGCGGCGGGCCCGGTGCCGCTGGTGACCCGTTATGCCGACACCGGCGCGTTCGATGCGATCCTCGTGCACAACCGCTTCACCCTTGTCGATCGCAGCGCGGCGGAGCTGTTCGCGCGAGCCGCCGGTCAGGGGATGCGGGTGTTCAACGCCGCGCCGTTCGGCGGCGGCCTCCTTGCGCACGGCTCGGCGAGTGCCGCAGGATACGCGTACCGGCCGGCCTCGCCGGCCCTGCGACAGTGGGTCGGCGCGCTCGAGCGACTGTGTGCGCAGTACGGCATCGGGTTGCCTGCGGCCGCGTTGCACCTGAGCCTTCGCAATCCCGACATCCACGCCACCATCGTCGGCGTGTCCTCGCCGGCGCGGCTGGCCGCGCTGGGCGCGCTGGCCGACGCGCAGGTTCCCGACGGGTTCTGGGAGCGGTTGGCCGGGTTCCCGGCCGCGCCCACCCCGATCGCCGACCGTGAGGAGGACGTCCGATGACCGCCTACTGGGAGAGCACGGCACCGGGGGCCGGCAGGCGTGCACCGCGCGCGCAGGCCCGCGGCGACGCACGCGTGGTGAGCTTGAACGGCACGTGGCGGTTCCGGCTCTCGCCGGGCGCCGAGGGCACCGGCGACGCGTTCGTGCACGACGGCTTCGATGACAGCGGCTGGGATCGGATGCGGGTGCCCTCGCACTGGGTGCTCGAGCCGTTCACGCCCCTGGCGGGCGGGCCTGCGCGCTCGATGCGGGGGACGCCGGAGGGGCCGCTGTACACGAACACGTCGTATCCGATCCCGCTGGATCCTCCGCACGTGAGCCGGGAGAACCCGACCGGGGACTACCGGCTGGTCTTCGAGGCGCCGGACGGATGGGCCGGCGCCGTGCTGCGCTTCCAGGGCGTGGACTCCTGCGCGAAGGTCTGGCTCAACGGGCGGGAGCTGGGCTGGTCGGCTGGCAGCCGGCTGCCGTTCGAGTTCGACGCGCCGCTGCGGCCCGGGCGCAACGTGCTGGCCGTGCGCGTGCATCGCTGGTCGGCCGGCACCTATCTCGAAGACCAGGACATGTGGTGGCTGCCGGGCATCTTCCGCGACGTGGAGCTCATCGAGCGGCCCGCGCACGCCATCGACGACCATGTCGTGCACGCCGACTACGACTCGGACACGGGGCTGGGCACGCTGCGGGTCACCGCCGATGTCGACGCGCTCGTCGAGGTGCCCGAGCTCGGCATCCGGATGCCGACGGGACAGTCGGCGTCGGTCCCGGTGCAGCCCTGGAGCGCGCATGCTCCGCGTCTGTACCGCGGCACGCTGCGCTCGGCCGGCGAGACCGTCGAGCTGTCGATCGGGTTCCGGCGCGTCGAGATCCGGGGCGGCGTGCTGTACGCGAACGGCGCGCCGCTGGTGTTCCGCGGCGTCAATCGGCACGAGCACCATCCCGACACCGGACGCACGCTGGATCCCGACACGATGCGGCAGGACGTCGTCATGATGAAGCGCGCGAACATCGACGCCGTGCGCACGAGCCACTATCCGCCGCATCCGGAGTTCCTGCGCCTGTGCGACGAATACGGCCTGTGGGTGGTCGAGGAGTGCGACCTGGAGACTCACGGCTTCATCTTCGCCGGATGGGCGGGCAATCCGCCCGCCGAGCCGCGCTGGCGCGACGCGCTCATGGACCGGCTGACGCGCACCGTCGAGCGCGACAAGAACCATCCGAGCATCGTGGTGTGGTCGCTGGCCAACGAGAGCGGCTCCGGCAGCACGTTCGGCGAGATGCGGCGATGGCTGGCCGCCCGCGACCGGTCACGCCCGGTGCTGTACGAGCGCGACCCCAGCTATCGCGACTCCGACTTCTACTCGCTCATGTATCCGTCGCTGGAAGAACTCGACACCATCGGCCGGCGGGCGGAGGCACGCCCGGAGGGCGTCACCGACGCCGAGGACGAGCGCCGGCGCGGTCTGCCGTTCCTGCTCGTGGAGTACGCGCACGCGATGGGCAACGGACCGGGCTCGCTCGGTGACTACTGGCGCATCATCGAGCGCCACGAGCGGATCTGCGGCGGGTTCGTGTGGGAGTGGATCGACCATGGCTTCCATGCGACGGATGCCGCCGGGCGACCGTTCCTCATGCACGGCGACGACGTCGACGGCTACGAGCCGCGCGGCGGCAGGTTCAGCCTGCACGGACTCGTCTTCGCCGATCGCACGCCCACTCCCGGCCTCGTCGAGCTCGCGAAGGCGTACGAGCCCGTGCGCATCGGCGCAGACGCACGCCGTGTCGTCGTGCACAATGCGCGGCATGACGGCGACACCGGTGATCTCGCGTTCCGCTGGCGCATCGAGGTGGACGGCGACGTGCTGGCGGCGGGGATGCTCGAGGTGCCGCCGGTCGCGCCCGGTGCGTGGGCGCGGGTGCCCGCTCCGACGACTGCGGCCGCCGACGCCGTGCTCACGGTCGAGGCGGTGCTCGCCGCCGACGCGCCGTGGGCGGCCGCCGGACACGTCGTCGCGTGGGGTCAGATCGACCTCGCCGGCGCCCGCCGGGAGGAGCCGGCGGACGGCGAGGGCCGGGGCCACGCCGGCGAACCGGCCCAGGCGACAGTCCTGGACGCGCGGGCGGCGCCCTCCCTGGCGCCGGCGGCATCCCCGGGCGAGATCGTCGTGGGCACCGCGCTGTTCGACGCGGCATCCGGTCGGCTGCGTCGGCTCGGCGACCTCGACCTGGACGGCCCGTGGATCGACGTGCACCGTGCGCCCACCGAGAACGACCACGGCCAGGGCGAGCTCAACGACATCGCCTCGACCTGGGCGGCGGTGGGGATGGACCGGATGCTGCATCGCATCGACGCCGTCGAGCACGACCACGGACTGCTGCGCGTGCGCGGCCGCACCGCACCGAGCTCGCATCCGCACGGCCTGGTCTGGACGATGCTGTGGCGTGCCGACGGCGACGGCGTGGTGCTCGATGTCGACGTGGACTTCGACGGACCGTGGACCGACACGCCGTACCGGCATCACGACATCTGGGTGCCGCGGCTCGGGCTGCTGTTCCGGCTGCCGGGCACGATGCGCGAGGTGGAGTGGTACGGACGCGGGCCGGGGGAGACGTACGCCGACTCGTACGAGGGCTCGCAGCAGGGTCGGTACGTCCGCAGCATCGACGAGCTGCAGACGCCGTATCCCGTGCCGCAGGAGAACGGCAACCACGTGCACACCCGCTGGCTGCGCGTGCGCGGGGTGGGCGGGACGCTGCGCGTGGAGGGCCGACCGCAGTTCGACTTCACCGCACGGCGATGGCGCTCGCTCGATCTGCAGCGCGCCGCGCGTCCGGATCAGCTCGTGGACTGCGGGCAGGTGTGGCTGAACGTCGACCACGCGCAGCAGGGCATCGGCTCGGCGTCGGTCGGTCCCGCGCTGCCCGAGCGGTACCGGGTGCCGCGGGAGCGCACCCGGTGGTCAGTGCGTCTGGAGTGAACAGCCGCTGTGAACATATGTGCATGATGTGAACGCATGCTTGATTCTGCCTTGAAGCGCGGTTAGGTTGACAGCATGCGGGCCGGGCGTCGCCTGCCGGTCTCGTCGATCGCCGTGTCCGGGCCAGAAGAGGGAGTTCAGATGTCTGCCTATGCGAACAAGATCGGAGTCCACGGGCTGGTGTGGGCCGGAGGCTGGTCCGAGGCCGAGGCGCGCTCGTCGATCGAGGGCGCGAAGGCGACGGGCTACGACCTCATCGAGATCCTGCTGATGGATCCGCAGAAGGTCGACGCGCAGATGACGCGCCGGCTTCTGGACGAGTACGAGATGCAGGCGACGGCCTCGTTCGGCCTGTCCGCGCAGACGGACGTGAGCAGCGAGGAACCCGGCCGGGTGCGTGCGGGGGAGCGGCTGCTGCACGATGCGTACGCCGTCGCACGCGATATCGGCGTGTCGTACGTCGGCGGCGTGCTCTACGGCGCGCTGGGCAAGTACAGCGCGCCGGTCTCGGCACGCGGTCGCGACAATTCCGTCGCCGCGCTGCAGCGGCTGTGCGATGCGGCCGCGGGCTCCGACATCCAGATCGGGCTCGAGCTGGTCAACCGCTACGAGTCCAACATGCTGAACACCGCCGCGCAGGCGGTCGAGTACATCGACGACGTCGGGCGGGACAACCTGGTGATCCACCTGGACACGTATCACATGAACATCGAGGAGAGCGACAACTACGCCGCCGTGCTCACCGCCGGCGAGCACCTCGGGTACGTGCATGTCGGGGAGAGCCACCGCGGCTACCTCGGAACCGGAAACGTCGACTTCGGCTCGCTGTTCCGGGGCCTGGCGGCGATCGGCTACACCGGCCCGATCACGTTCGAGAGCTTCTCATCGCGCATCATCATGCCCGAGCTCTCCTACACACTGGCGATCTGGCGCGATCTCTGGGACGACAACGTCGATCTCGCCGAGCACGCCCGCGGGTTCATCGACGCGCAGCTGCGTTCGGCCGTGCGCCGCCGGGCACTGTGACGCGCACGGACCGACAGAGAAGAAGAAGGATGCAACTGAACAGCGTTGTCACGGACCTGATCGACAGAAGCCACGTGCTGGGCGCGGACCCGCGCACGACCAACTACGGCGGCGGGAACACCTCGGCCAAGGGCAGCGTGGTCGATCCCGCCTCCGGATCCGACCTCGAGGTGGTCTGGGTCAAGGGCTCGGGCGGCGACCTGGCGACGCTGACCGAGAGCGGGCTGGCAGTGTTGCGCCGCGACCGCGTGCTGGCCTTGACGCGGGTCTACCGCGGACCGGAGCACGAGGACGAGATGGTCGGGCTCTTCGACTACTGCACGTTCGGCAAGGCCGTCGCCCCGCCGTCCATCGACACGTCGATGCACGTGCTCGTCGACGCGCCGCACGTCGACCATCTCCATCCCGATGCGGGGATCGCGATCGCCACGGCCGCCGACGGCGAGGAGCTCACGCGACGCATCTACGGCGACCGCGTCGTCTGGGTCCCATGGCGTCGTCCGGGGTTCCAGCTGGGGCTGGACATCGCGCGGATCCAGCGCGAGCATCCCGAGGCCATCGGCTGCATCCTGGGCGGGCACGGGATCACTGCGTGGGGCGCGTCCAGTGCGGACTGCCGCGAGCACTCCCTGGAGATCGTCGCGCGGGCCGAGCAGTACCTGGCCGCGCACGGCGTGCCCGAGCCGTTCGGAGCGGTCCGCGACGGGTATGCGCCGCTGGCACCGGAGGAGCGGCATGCCCGGGCTGCGTATCTGGCCCCCCTGCTGCGGGGGCTCGCGGCCACCGACGCGCCGGTGGTCGGCCACTACATCGACGCCGACCCGGTCCTCGACTTCCTCAGTCGCCGCGAGTGCGCGCGGCTGGCAGCGCTCGGCTGCAGCTGCCCCGATCACTTCCTGCGCGCGAAGGTGCGCCCGCTTCTGCTGGATCTGCCCGCCCACGCCGATCTCACGCAGGTCGGAAAGCGCCTGGCCGAGCTGCACGCCGCCTATCGCGCGGACTATGCGAGCTACTACGCGGCGCATGCCACGCCGGACTCGCCGAAGATGCGAGGTGCCGATCCCGCGATCTTCCTCATCCCGGGCGTGGGGATGTTCAGCTTCGGCCCCGACAAGCACACGGCACGCGTGGCGGGTGAGTACTTCGTCAACACGATCAACGCGATGCGCGGGGCCGAGTCCGTCTCGACATATGCGCCGATCCCGGATGCGGAGAAGTTCCGCATCGAGTACTGGAGCCTGGAGGAGGCGAAGCTCGCCCGCCGGCCCAAGCCCAAGCCGTTGGCGTCGCGCGTGGCGTTCGTGACCGGTGCCGGGCACGGCATCGGCCGCGCGATCGCCCTGCGCCTGGCACGGGAGGGCGCGTGCGTGGTCGTCGCGGACCTCGACCCGGCGCGTGCGCGCGAGGTGGCCGATGAGATCGCGGTCCAGACCGGTGCTGCGGACAGGGGCGACGTCGCGGCGGCGGTGCAGGTCGACGTGAGCGATTCGACCGCCGTCCGCCATGCCCTCGCCGAGGCCGCGCAGGCGTTCGGCGGGGTGGACATCGTGATCAACAACGCCGGACTGTCGCGGAGCCTGTCCCTGGCCGAGACGCGCGACGAGGACTGGGACACGCTGCACGGGGTCATGGCGCGGGGGTCGTTCATCGTCTCCAGGGAGGCATCCATCATGATGATCTCGCAGGGCTTCGGCGGTGACATCGTCTACATCTCCAGCAAGAATGCCGTCTTCGCGGGGCCGAACAACGTCGCCTATTCGGCGGCGAAGGCCGACCAGGCCCACCAGGTGCGGCTGCTGGCCGCGGAGCTCGGCGAGCACTCCATCCGCGTGAATGGCGTGAACCCGGACGGCGTGGTGCGCGGATCGGGACTGTTCGAGGGCGGCTGGGGCGACGATCGCGCCAAACTGTACGGTGTCGCGCGCGCGGACCTGGGAAGCTACTACGCCGGACGCACGATCTTGAAGCGCGAGGTCGTGCCCGACGACGTGGCAGCCGCCGTCGCCGCATTGCTGTGCGGCGATCTGGCCAAGACCACCGGATTGAGCATCCCGGTGGACTCCGGGGTCGCCGCGGCGTTCCTACGGTAGCCGGACGGCCTCGCCGCGAACGGGCGGGAGCGTCGCGAGGATGCGGTCGCGATCGGGGATCGACGGAGCGTTGCCCCGCGCGGTGGTGGCGATCGAGCCGGCCACCAGCGCGACCCGGAACGACTCGCTCGGATCCCAGCCCTGGGCGATCGCGGCGGCGAAGACCCCGCATGCGGTGTCGCCGGCGCCGGTGGTGTCGATGGGCGTGACCGGAAGGGCAGGAAAGCTCTGTGGCGTCGTGCCCCGGCGATGGAGGCGACCGCCGCGCGCCCCCAGGGTGACCAGGACGGTGCCGGCGGCCTCCGCCAGCCTTTCGCCGGCCGAGACCGCGTCGGCGTCACCGCTGAGCGCCGTCGCCTCTGGCTCGTTGACGATGAGGAAGTCCACCCGCTCGAGGACCTGCGCGGGCAGGTCCCGTGCGGGTGCGGCGTTGAGGATGACGGTGACGGCGTTGTCGGCGGCGAACTCGATGGCCTCGAACGCGATCGCGCACCCCGCCTCCAGCTGGGTGAGCACGACGTCGGCGGCAAGGATGGCCTCTCGGTCGGCATCCGTGAGCGCTCGCAGGTCGCTGTTCGCGCCGGGATCGACCACGATCTCGTTCTCTGCGCCGCTGTCGACATAGACGAAGGCGCGGCCGGTGGGCAGGGAGCTCGCGCGCACGAGGCTGCTTGTCACGCCCTGGTCGTTCAGCACCGCGCGCGCCAACTCGCCTTCGGCGTCGGCCCCGACCGAGCCGGTCAGCCCGGCGTGCGCGCCGAACCGTGCGGCGGCGATCGCCTGCCCGGCGCCCTTGCCACCGAGCGACTGCCGCGAGTCGGTGGCGATCACGGTGGTTCCCGGAGCGGGGAACGTGGGCATCGCGAGGATGGTGTCGACATTGATGCTGCCGATCACGTGCACCCGGCGCGTGGCGTGCGCTGTCGGGTGCGCGGCGGAATGCACTGTCGGGCCTTGCGCAGAATGCGGCGTCGGGCCCGGAGCAGTCATGGGTCCGATCATAGCTTTCCGCCCAGCGAGGACCTTGGGCAGGCGATGCCGGTGCCGCACAGACGACACGGGCGCGGCGGGATGCGATGATCCCGCCGCGCCCGTGTGCGCCGCGACTAGAAGTTGTAGTTGTCGATGTTGTCCTTCGTGAAGATCAGCGGCTTGTTGTAGTCGACCTCGCCGTCCTTGCCGACGGTGTACTTGCCGTGCTTGCCGGCGTCGACGACCTGGCCCTCGGCCGAGGTGATCTTGCCGGTGGCCAGCTGGAAGGCTGCCGCCGTCGCCACGTAGCCGAGCTCTGCCGGGTCCCACATCGCGAACGCCTTCGCGTCGCCGTTCTTGATGAAGTCCTTCACGGAGCTGGGCAGCGCGAAGCCCGTCGCGTAGACCTTGTTCTGCAGGCCCGCGTTGACGATCGCCTGCTCGGCGGCGGGCGCCGAGACGGCCGACGACGAGATGATGACCTTCAGATCGGGGTGGGCCTGGATGAGGTTCAGCGCGATGTCCTGGCTCTTCTTCGCGTCATCCCCGGCGAACTGCACGGTGTCGATGTACTTGAAGTCCTTGTACTCCGGGTCGGTGTCGATGAGCTCCTTCATGAACTTGACGTGAGCCGCGTGGTTGGCTGCCGTGGGCGAGGCCGAGATGAACGCGACGAGGCCGCCGTCGGGGGAGTCGAGCTTCGCCGCCTTCAGCATGGTCTCCGCAGCCAGCTTGTAGCTGAGCTGGTTGACGAACAGGTCGCGCGCGTCGGTGGCCGCGTCCGCGTCGTAGGTGACCACCTTGATGCCGCTTTTCATCGCCTGCTTCAGCGCGGGTGCCACGGCATCCTGGTCGATGGCGCTGACCACGAGGGCGTCGGGCTTCTGCGGGATCGCGTTGGTCAGGGTCGCGATCTGCTCGGTGGCCTCGGGCTTGTCGGATCCGATGTACTTGAACTGGAAGCCGAGGTCCTTGGCCGCCTCCTGGCCGCCGTCCTTCGCGACCTCGAAGTAGGCCAGGCCGGTGAACTTCGGCGCCATGAAGATCTTCACGTCGCCGGCCTTCTTCGCGCCGGTGTTGTCGGAGGAGGTCGTCGGCGGTGTCGACGAACATGCCGCCAGCAGCAGCACGGCCGACAGGATCGTCGCGGCTCCGGCGGCGATCCGGCCTCGGGTGGATGTGATCTTTCGCATGTGATTGCCTTTCTTGTGGTGCCCGATCAGTGGTCGGTGGGGGTGACGAAGGTCGGTGTCGTCATGCTGCGGCGTTCACCTCCGGCGAGCTGCCGCCGGCACGGGAGAGGTTCGCGGCCCGGCGGCGTGCCAGGCGCTGGCGGGTGACCGCGACGATGTGCGGCACGCCGATGCTGGCCACCAGCAGGATGCCGATGACGAGGGTCTGGCTCGTCCCGGGGATGTTCGCGAGCTGCATCCCGGTCTGGATCGTGGCCAGCAGCACGAGGGAGAGGAAGACGCCGACGGCTCGGCCGGAGCCGCCCTGGATGAGCACGCCGCCCAAGACCACCGCGGTCACCACGAACAGGATGCTGCCGTCGGCGTTGTCGCCTCGGGCCGACTGGTACTGACTGACCCAGACGAGGCCCGCGAGGCCGCTGAGGGCGCCGGCCAGGGAGAAGGAGAGGATCTTGGCGGCGGTCACGTTGATGCCCGCCATCCGGCTCGCCGCCGCCGAGCTGCCGATCGCGTAGCTCTCGCGTGCGAAGCGGGTCGTCGACATGAGCACGCCCGCACCGATGGCCACAAGGATCGCGAGGATCACGTTCATCGGCACGATCCCGACCCAGGT
>CALKHM010000193.1 GCA_937988695.1 uncultured Microbacterium sp.
CACCCGCGCCACGCACCACGCACCCCCGCACTCGCACGGGGCCCGCCACACACCGCCGCGCTCGCACAGGGCCCGCGGCGCAGTCCTTGCGCTCAGCGAGACCGCGCCGGACATGTCATCCTGAACGCATGAAGAAGTGGATCGTGCGGTTCGCCTCGCTGCTGGTCTTCAACATCGTCGTCCTGCTGATCGTCGGCTGGCTCACGCCCGCACACGTGGGCTGGTCCGCCCTGTGGGCCGGCATCGTCATGACGGCGCTCGTCATCTGGGTCAAACCCCTGGTCTCAGCGTGGTTCCGGGCGATCGCGGCGACATCTGCGGCGCGACGCACTGCACTTGGCGAGAAGCTCGTGCAAGGCTTCCTGGCCGCCGCGGTCGCGTTCGTCGTGTGGCTCCTGACGGTGCTGCTGTCAGGTGTGCATATCTCGGGCTGGCTCTGGGGCTATGTGCTGCCGCCGATCATCCTGCTGATCGGCTGGGCCATCTACGACGTCATCGACGACCGGGTCGAGGCTCAGGCATCCGCGCTCTACGACCGCGCCACCGGCGGCTCGGCGAGGGATGCCGGAACTGCCTCGGCTGCCCAGCAGGCCGGGCGCCGCGAGTTGAACGACGGGCTCACCGACGAGCAGCGCAGGATGCTCGACGACCTCGGCAGCTGAGCACGGCGGATGCCCGTCGGCCGCCGTGTCGATTCCGGGACGGTCCGATCGTCATCATCGTGTCAGCATCCAGCGGGAAGGACCGATCATGCGATATACACTCCTCTTGCAGTACCCCGAGATGACCGCCGCCGACCTGGGCGCACAGGCCCTCGCCGAGGGCATGCGCGCGTTCGACACATACGCGAAAGCCCTCGATGCCGCGGGGGTGCTGCGCAGCGCCGAGGTGCTCCAACCGAGCTCGGTCAGCACCACAGTGCGCGAACGCGACGGCGAGCTGCTCATCCAGGACGGCCCGTACGCCGACACGAAGGAGCAGCTCGGCGGCACGTTCGTGGTCGAGGTCGACGACCTCGACCAGGCGATCGACTGGGCCCGCCGCGCACCGTCGGTGGCGTGGGGCGCGGTCGAGATCCGTCCGAGCGCGACGCGTTTCGTCGACGGGGCGTGGACGGATGCCGCGCCCGTGCGGTAGCGGACCGGGCCGGCTACGACGGCATGAGCACTCACGAAGCACAAGCGGCCGCCGAGCGGGCAGTGCGCGCCTCGTACGGTCGGCTCGTCGCGCTGCTGGCATCCGGCACGCGCGACCTCGCCCTCGCCGAGGACTGCCTCGCCGACGCCCTCGAGCGGGCGTTGCGCACCTGGCCGGATGCTGGAGTTCCCGCGAATCCGCAGGGATGGCTGCTCACCGTGGCGCGCAATCGGCTGCGCGACGTGCTCGGCTCCGCCGCGCATCGCACCGGCACGCCGCTTGACGAGGCATCCTCGCCGGCCGGTGTCGGCGACCTGGAAGCGCTCCTCGAGCGCGCCGACGCGATCGGGGACCGGCGGCTCGAGCTGCTCTATGCGTGTGCTCACCCCGCGATCGACCCCGCGGTGCGCACCCCGCTCATGCTGCAGACCGTGCTCGGGTTCGATGCCGCGCACATCGCGACAGCCTTCGGCGTGCCTGCGCGCACGATGGCGCAACGGCTGGTGCGCGCGAAGCGGAAGATCCGGGACGCCGGCATCCCCTTCGCCCTCCCCACCCGCCCCGACATGCCCGGGCGCACCACGGCCGTGCTCGAGGCGATCTATGGAGCCTACGCGATCGGCTGGCTCGACCAGGACGAGGGCATCCGCGCGTCGATCGCCGACGAAGCCCGCTGGCTGGCGGTGCTCACCGCGACCCTGCTGCAGACCGACGCCGAGGCGTGGGGACTGGCCGCGCTGCTGACGCTCGCGCAGTCACGGGCGCCGGCGCGCGTGGGCGATCCCTGGCCCCCGCTCGACGAGCAGGACACGACCCTGTGGGATCGGGAGCTCATCGCCGAGGGCGAAGCCCTGCTGCATCGCGCGTCGTCGCTCGGCCGACCGCTCGGCCGGTTCCAGCTCGAGGCCGCGATCCAGTCGGTGCACTGCGACCGCGCCCGCACCGGCGTGCTCGACCGCGCGACGCTGATCGCGCTCTACCGCGGGCTGGTCGCGATCACGCCGACGGCGGGAGCTCGCGCGGCGCTGGCTGCGGCATCCGCCCCCCACAGCCGCGCAGAATGACGCGTTCCTCGCAGGAATCACGCGATTCTCTGCGCAGAACGTGCTGTCGTACGAGCGTGGTGCACCGGGCGGTCATCGCCCCAGCCGCTGTCGGGCTGTGTGCTCGCCCTTGCCGACCGCGCGATGCGTGGTCGCGGCGGCCAGCCCGAACACCGGCATGTCGTTGTAGACGGTCTCCAGATCGGACACCGGCACCTGATAGGTCTCGTGCCAGACCCCGATCGAGCCGGTTCCGGTCTGCCGGCGG
>CALKHM010000194.1 GCA_937988695.1 uncultured Microbacterium sp.
CCGCCGATCGATTCCGACACGCTTCCGGCGAGCACCGAATCCGACATCCTGCCGTGCTGTGCAGATCGCGTGGCGCAGGCCGGGCCTCACAGCCTCGCGAACCACGACCGGAGGACGCAGAACACGCCGTAGACCACGAAGCCGACGCCGACGGCCGAGGTCAGAACGTGCCCGAAGGGAACGGCCAGAAGCGCCGACATCGCGGCATCCAATCCGCCCACTGCGGCCGGATCGAACCGCACAGCCGCCACGACCACGATGACGCCGACGATGACCAGTGCCACGCCCTTCGCGAGATAGCCCACGGCGCCCAGCACCACGACGAGCCGGCCTGGCGCGCCGGCCGGCAGCACGAGCTTCTTGCGAAAGCCGCGGCGGATGCCGATGACGGCGAACGCGATGCCCGCCGCCCCGATGCCGACGCCGATGGCGGCCAGCAGGTACACCCCGCCGGGCATCGCCAGCAGGCTGCGGCTGATGTCTTGGCCCGATCGCTGGGGGTTCGGCCGCGATCCGAGCGCCACGGCCGCAGCGACGCCGCCGAGCACGAGGTAGACGAGCGCTCGAGACCACTCGGAGATGCGTCGCCGCCATCTGTGCTCGAGGTCGCCACGCTCGAGGACGCCGTCGAGCACCTCCCGGACAGCGAGGCAGCACAGGGTGATCGCGAGCACCCAGAGGACGATGAACCCTGCCGGTGCGCCGGCGATCGCCTTCAGCGCGCCGGATTCGCTGCTGTCGGCCGGCGCCCCGGAAGCGACCGCGATGACGAGGATGCCGAGGAGGATGTGGATCGTGCCGATGGCCGCGAACCCCGCGCGCGCAAGCCATTCGAGGGCCGGCGCGGCGTCGGCCCGACGGGCGGCGCCCCGCGCCTCTTCCTCGAGTCCCATTCTCAGAACAGTAGAGCCGGTCAGCCGCGCTGGCATCCCCCTTGCGGGATCAGGCCAGGACCTGCCCATCGGTCTGACAGCTCGGACAGTACTGCGCCGTCGTGCCGCCGAATGCGAGCTCCTGAACGGTCCCGCCGCAGGCCGGGCATCGTTGTCCCGCGCGTCCGTGCACAGCCATCGCGGCCGCCTTCGCCTGCTTGAGCGCATCGATCGGGATGCCCCGGCGAGCGCTCGTCGCTTCGGCGAGCTCGTCACGCATCGCCTCGAAGAGCCGCTCGAGATCGTCGCCGGTCAGTGTGTCGCCGTGGACGACCGGCGACAGCCGGGCGCGGTGCAGGATCTCATCGGAGTATGCGTTGCCGATGCCGGCGAACGACTCCTGCTCCTGCAGGATGGCCTTCAGCTGCTTGCGCCGGCGGGCCACGGCGCGATCGACCGCGTCTCGCGAGAACCCGGGACCGAGCGGGTCCGGGCCGAGCTTCGCGATGCCCGGCACGTCGGCGGGCCCGTTCACGAGCCACAGGCCGAGCGAGACCCACGACCCGGCGTCGGTGAACTCGATCGCACCGCCATCGACGGCGAGCACCGCCAACGCCGGCGCGCCGTCCGCCGGCGGCGTGGCACCCGCGTCGGTCCACCGTACCCAGCCGTGTCTGCCGAGTGAGATCACCAGATGCCCGTCGTCCAACCGCAGGTCGATGAACTTGCCGAGCCGGCTCACCCCCGCGATCGTCTGCCCGACGGCCGACGTCAACGGACGTGCGCGCGTCTTGTAAGCGCGGAACTCCACGAGATCGATGCCGTGGATGCGGCATCCCCTCAAGCGCCCGTCGAGCCACTCGACGAGCGCCTGCACCTCCGGCGACTCGGGCATACCGTCATCCTGTCACCGACCGCGGACACCGCGCTCACGGCGAGAGAACGACCTCGCCGTCCACACGCGCGCATTTGGCACACCGCACGCGCGATGTCAAGAGGGAAGACCGACGTCACGCTCAGGACATAGCGTCGCACGATGACTGCACCATCAGCGGAGGAGGCGATCGTGAGCGAACCGCACGATCCGGTACCCACCTCGGCCATGCTCGACGGTCGTTACCAGCTCCATGAGCGCGTGGGCGAAGGCGCGATGGCCGAGGTCTACCGTGCCGAGGACGTCGTGCTCGGGCGCACGGTAGCAGTGAAGATGATGCGCCCCGGCTCGGACGTTCTCGCCTCGCCGGAGCGGGCACGCAACGAGGCGAGCGCCTTGGCGGCCCTCAACCACCCCTCGCTGGTCACGCTGCTGGACGCGCGTCTGGTTCCAGGGCGCACCGGCTATCTCGTGATGGAGTTCGTCGCCGGGACGACGCTCGCGCAGAGGCTTCTTGCCGGTCCGCTCTCTGCCGACGAATGCGCGCATCTGGCCGGAGACCTGGCTGCGGGACTTGCCGCCGCGCACGCCGCAGGCATCGTGCACCGCGACGTGAAGCCGTCCAACGTGCTGCTGGCACCGGCGGCACAGCCGGACCGGCCCTTCCAGGCCAAGCTCGCGGATTTCGGAGTCGCGTCCCTGCTCGACGGCGCACGGCTGACCTCTCCCGGCACCGTGGTGGGAACGGCGGTGTATCTGTCACCCGAGCAGCTGCGCGGGGCCGCGGCCAGCCCGGCCGCGGATGTCTATGCCCTCGGCCTGGTGCTGCTCGAAACACTGACCGGGAAGCGCGCGTTCCCCGAGGCATCCGGCATCTCGGCCGTGCTGGCGCGGCTGCTGGAAGCTCCCCGCGTGCCGGACGAGGTCGGCCCGCAGTGGTCGCAGCTTCTGAAGCGGATGACGGAATCGGACCCCGCACGGCGTCCTGCCGCGTCGGAGGTCGCACGGACGGTCGCGAATTTCGCCGGACATACCGGGGACCCCGTGGTGCAGGTCCCGGTGCTGCCTTCCCCCGTTCCGGCGCGGCGTGACTCCACCGCGCCGGTGCAGGAACCCGCCGCGGATATCGGCACCGCGGGTGTGGTCCGGATGGCCGCACACGCCCGACGCCGGCCGCGCGGCCGGTGGATGACGGCGGTGGTCGCGGCGGGCGCGACTGCGCTGATCACGGTCCCCGGGATGCTGTGGATGACCGCGGGCGATCCCGGAGTCTCCGCCGACTCACCCGAGCCTGCGCACGTCGTGCTCCTGCCCGCTCCCGTGCCGGCGACGCCGACCGCGTCGACGGCGACGACCTCCGCGACCTCGACGCAACCGGTCTCCGACCGGGCCAGCACGAACACAGCCCCTCAGCAGGCTGCCGCCCAGCCGACGTCGAACAGCAACGCCGGTCCGGGTCGGATCAAGAACGCCGCGAAGCGGACGGCCAACAACGGCCGCACACAGCACGCGCCCCGGGGATCGGCCGGTCCGCGCGGGTAAGACTGCGACGTCGAGGCGGAACTCCACCACAGATGACGTCCTCCATCAGGATCTCTCCGGGGTGGATCGGCTCGATCAGGTCAGCCGTTCCCACCGGTTCCGCTCGGCATCCGCTGGAAGCCGACCGCGCTGCGCAGCGCCTCGAACGCGTCGCCCACCAGGCCGTAATAGGCCCACTTGCCACGCTGCTCGCGCGTGACAAGACCCGCCTCAACGAGGACCTTCATGTGGTGCGAGACGGTCGGTTGGCTCAGCCCCACAGGTTCGGTGAGGTTGCAGATGCACGCTTGCGCATCGTCGGCGGACGCGATGAGGGAGATCAGACGCACTCTCGTGGGGTCACTGAGCGCCTTGAACACTCGCGCGAGCTGGCGCGCGGACTCGTCGTCGAGGACGCTGCCGGTGAGCGGGAAGCTGCACGCGGCGATCCCCACGGGGGTGATCGTGAGTTCGGCCCTGGCGCTCATGCCCTCATCGTAGCCAACATATTGACGAATGTCGATGCATCGTGCACGATGGTCACATCGACGTTCTTCAATAGGAGATGCATCATGACCGACACCGGTGATGGAACGCGCCAGCAGGTCCGCGCCCGCTACGCCGCAGCCGCGGCCGCGGTCACCCGCGGGAGTCGCAATGCCCTCGGCCTCCTCGGCGCAGGCCAACCCTGCTGCAGCCCGGCTGAGAACGGCTCATGCTGCGGTGGCGGCGAGGTCGACGACGCCTTCGGGTCGGCGCTGTACTCCGCCGACGAGCAGG
>CALKHM010000195.1 GCA_937988695.1 uncultured Microbacterium sp.
CCCGGCAGGACCGCGCGGCAGGTCAGGGGCGGATCAGCAGCCCGGCCGCCAGCGCGAGCATGATCACCCCGATCACCGCGTCGACCACGCGCCACGCGCGTGGGGTAGCCAGCCACCGGCCGAGCAGTCGTGCGCCGTAGCCGAGCGCGAAGAACCAGATCGTGCTCGCGCAGGCCGCACCCAGCGCGAACCACCAGCGTGCGTCGCCGTGGGTCGCCGCCACCGATCCGAGCAGGAACACGGTGTCCAGGTACACGTGCGGGTTCAGCCAGGTCAGCGCGAGGCAGGTGGCGATCACCGGAGCGAGCGCCGTGCGGGTGGCCGTGGCCACTGTGCCGGCGGAGGTGCCATCGCCAGCATCGGACGTGGCCCGCAGGCCCTGACCGGTCGGGCGCCAGGCCCGCCGCAGCGCGAGCAGCGCGTACACCGTGAGGAACGCGGCTCCCGCCCAGCGCACGGCCTCGACGAGCCACGGCACCGCCTGCAGCACGAGCCCGACGCCCGAGACGCCCAGCACGATGAGCACGATGTCCGAGACGGTGCAGATCAGCGCCACGGCCAGCACGTGCTCGCGCCGGAAGCCCTGCCGCAGCACGAACATGTTCTGCGCGCCGATGGCGACGATGAGCGAGAGACCGAGTCCGAGACCGGCGAGGGTGGCGGTGAGCACGCTTCGACGCTAGATGCGTGTTTCGATGAAGTACAGCTCACGATCCTTATGATGCATTAGCCTGCCTGATGATGCGCATCCCCTTCGATCTGGCCGAGACCCTCGCCGTCGTCGTCGACGAGGGCACTCTGGATGCCGCCGCCCGCCGTCTGCATGTGACGCCGTCGGCGGTCAGCCAGCGCATCAAAGCGCTCGAAGAGCAGCTCGGCCAGGTCATGCTGGTGCGCAGCAAACCGGTGCGGGCGACGGATGCCGGGCGGTCGGTCGTGCGACTGGCCCGTCAGCTCGCCTTGATCGAGCATGACGCTCTATCCGGTTTCGGCGCCGACGACTCCACGCGTGTCACCATCGCGCTGGCGGTGAACGCCGATTCGCTGGCCACGTGGTTCCTCGAGCCGCTGGCGCGGCTCACCCGGCGGCATCCTCTCGACTTCGACCTGCATCGCGACGATCAGGACTTCACCGCCGCGATGCTGGAGGCCGGAACGGTGATGGGCGCGGTGACCTCGCGCGCGCGAGCGGTGGCCGGCTGCCGCGTGGTCTCGCTGGGCGTCATGCAATACGAGGCCGTCGCCACGACCGAGTACGTCGCGGCCTGGTTGCCGGACGGTGCCACCGTCGAGGCGCTCGTACGCGCGCCGCGGGTCGATTTCGATCGTCGCGACGACCTGCAGGAACGCTGGCTGCGCGGGCGCGGCGCCGACGTCGCCTCGCCGCGGCACTACATCCCGGCGTCCAGCGACTTCGCCCGTGCGGTATCGCTCGGCCTGGGATGGGGACTGCTGCCGACGTTCCAGTCCGAGGCGGGTCTGGCCGACGGGTCGCTCGTACGGCTGGGCGGCGAGCCGGTCGACGTGCCGCTGTACTGGCAGCAGTGGAATCTGCGGTCGCCGCTGCTGGAGGCGGTCGCCGACGCCGTCGTGGCCGAGGGACGCCGGGTGCTGGCCGCGCCCGGCCCTCAGGCGGCGTCGTCCTCCTGATCCACGTCTTTTCCGGTGGGATCCCAGCGGATGAGCGCGATCGCGATGGCGCCGACCAGCGGCGCGAGCCCGAGGAGCCAGAACACGTTCGTCGACACGGCGGCTGCCAGCACGGGGAAGAACAACAGCGACAGGATCGAGAAGCTGCGCTGCACGGCCTGGTTGAAGCCGACGCCCACCCCGCGCAGTCGGGTCGGGTACGACAGCGTCGCGTAGCTCATGAGGTTCGCGCCCGGGCCGAGCGACTGCGCGAACACGAACGCGGCCAGCATCGCCAGCGCGACCACGACCAGTGCACCGGTCGGCACGCCGACGGCGGCCAGTACGAACAGCGATGCGGCCTGCACGACGAAGCCGAGCAGCGTGAGCCGGCGGGCGCCCGCGCGGTTCACGGTCACCACGCTGAGGATGCCGCCCACGGCGCCGAACACCAGGTTGATCACCAGCGCCGAGACGATCGTGACCATCTCGCTCTGCAGGAACAGCAGGGAGATGATCAGCGGCGTGCCGTAGGCGACAGCGTTGTAGCCGATCGTGGAGAACACCGAGACAGAGAGCGCGGCCAGCGTGCGCAGCCGGTAGCGGCGCGAGAACAGCTCGCCGATGTTGCGCCAGTGTCCGCTGCGACCGGCGCGGCCGATGGTCGCGGCATCCGGTGCCAGCTGCACGTTCAGGTCGTGATGGGTGCGCATGACATCCACGGCGCCCCGCAGATCGCCCTGCTCGGCCAGCCACTGCGGCGACTCGGCGAGGTAGCGGCGGCGCACGATCAGCACGACGAGAGCCGGGACAGCTCCGAAGCCCACCACGATGCGCCACAGGATCGCGTGCTGGTCATACGGAAGCAGCAGGAAGACCACGAGCACCACGAGGTACCCGAAGCCCGTGGCGATGTACCAGGCCGGTGACCAGGCGTTCACGCGCTGCGCACGGCTGCCCGATCCGGTGAGCTTGGAGAACTCGGCGAGGAACGCCATCGCCACCGGCAGGTCGAGCCCGACGCCGAGCCCCATGATGAAGCGGAACACGATGAGCACCGACACGTGCGGCGCGAAGGCACAGCCGATCGCGGCCACGACGAAGAAGACCATGTCGGCCATGAACAGCTTGTAGCGTCCGAAGCGGTCCACCAGCACGCCGCCCAGCAGCGCACCGACCACCGCGCCGATCATGATGGCGGCGTTCACGAACCCGGTCATGAACCCGTCCAGGCCGAACTGCTGCTTGATCGCGGTGATGCCGAAGGCGATCGACGAGAAGTCGTACGCATCCATGAAGATGCCGCCCAGCGCGAGAACGATGATGGCCCGAGTGCGCGTACCCCGCGAGCCGTGCTCGGCGAGCACGGCGTGCACATCTCGTGCGGTGCGGATCAGCAGCGGTGTCTGCGTGTCGATGTCTGTCACGTATCCCGACACTATGCACATGCATGGGCTCGGGCGAGTCGACGGACACACGCTGTCATACGAGGTCCGGCGCGAGCCGAGCGGCGCCGCGGTCAGTCCGGCGATGTGGTCGGCAGGATGCCGGAGGCCAGTGCGCGCAGCAGTTCGGTCAGCCGTGCGATGGACTCCATCGGCCAGTCCTGGAGCGCCACCTCGAGCCGGTCGACGAACGGGAAGCGCACGGCCTGGAGCCGTTCGCGACCCAGCGGTGAGACCGAGATCAGACGGATCCTGCCGTCGTTGGGGTCGGGTGCCCGCTCGATGAGGCCACAGCCCTCCAGCTCGCCGACGGCACGGCTGATCAGCGCCTTGTCGGTCTCCATCCGCTCGGCGAGAGTGGACGCGCTGACCGGACCGATCTGGTCGATCACGGTGAACACCTTGAACGTCCCGGGCAGCAGTCCCGGGCTCACCGCCTCCGAGGCCTGCGCATACGCGCGTCGCAGCTGGGTGAACAGCACCGAGAAGGCGCCCTCCAGACCCCGCACGGCCTCCCGGCGG
>CALKHM010000196.1 GCA_937988695.1 uncultured Microbacterium sp.
GTCCTTCGGGACGGCCCCTTGCGGGCACTCGGTTCATAGCCGCCTCCACGACGGATACCCGTCGCGCTATGACGACGAAAGAGGCCCGCAATGCTCCGCACATCCATGAACCTGAGCGCACGAGGCTACGGCTGGTTCCAGCACGCGCCCACGAATCTGCTGCTCGGCGCGATCCGCTACCGCCGCCGAGGCTTGAAGTGGGGCATCCCCGCCATGCTGATCCTGGGCGGCGGCTACTACTTCGCCACGGCGATCTGCTACACGATCATCGACCGTGGCGGCCCTGGCTGGCTCTACCTGCTGGTCCTGCTGTTCGCGTGGAACGCCCTCAAGTTCTTCTGGATCGGACCCGTCAGCCTCATCGTGCTTCTCACCGTCCGAGCACAGGAACGGCGTCAGCGACGCGAGTCCAGGCACGCCGCCGTGCTCCCCGAGGACTACGCCGAGAGACTGGCCTAATCAATCAGGTCAGAGAGTTCCAGCCAACGTTCTTCGAGTTCGGCCGTCTCGTCCTCGACGGCGCGCAGGTTGTCCGCGAGCCTCTGTAGACCCTCGTAGTCGTTCTGGTCGTGGTCGGCCATGCGCTGGTGCAGGGTCTTCACCTCGGCGTGGAGCTTGTCGAGACGGCGTTCGATCGAGGCGACTTCCTTCTGCGCGGTGCGTCGTTCGGCACCGGAGAGTCCGGACGCGCCCGCACCCTCGTCGCCGGCCGTCGGAGTGATCGGACTACTCGTGCGCGATGACGACTGCTCGCGCCGCAGCCGCAGGTACTCGTCCACCCCGCCGGGCAGGTGCCGCAAGCGTCCATCAAGAATGGCGTACTGCTGGTCGGTGACCCGTTCCAGCATGTAGCGATCGTGAGACACGACGATCAGAGTTCCCGGCCACGAGTCCAGCAGGTCCTCCATCGCGGCCAGCATGTCCGCGTCAACGTCGTTCGCAGGTTCATCGAGAGCGATGAGGTTAGGTTCGTTCAGCAGCAGGAGCAGGAGTTGTAGCCGCCGCTTCTGACCGCCCGACAGCTCGGCGACCCTCGTGGAGAGGTGCGGGCGGGCGAAGCCGAGGCGTTCCAGCAGTTGCGCCGGCGTGAGGTCTTTGCCGTCGATCGCGAACGTCGTCTGCGTGCGGGCCAGCACTTCGCGCACCCGGTCGCCGCCGATGTCCGCGAGCTGGGAGAAATGCTGGTCGAGCAGGCCGAGCCGCACCGTCTTGCCCGTCTTGATCCGGCCCGACGTGGGCTGCACGGTTCCGGCGATCAAACCGAGCAGCGTGGACTTGCCGCTCCCGTTCGCGCCGAGTATCCCGGTCCGCTCGCCGGGGGCGAGCCGCCAGGTCACCTCGCGTAGCACGTCGCGGTCGCCGTAGCGCACGCCCGCGCCTTCCAGATCGACCACCTGCTTGCCCAGGCGGGCGACGGCGAGGCGTTGCAGCTCGATCGGGTTACGAACCGGGGGCACGTCCTCGATCAGTTGGTTGGCGGCGTCGATGCGGAACTTCGGCTTGGACGTGCGAGCCGGGGCTCCCCGGCGTAGCCACGCCAGCTCCTTACGCATGAGGTTCTGTCGTTTGGCCTCGGTGGCGGCGTTGATCCGGTCCCGTTCGACCCGTTGCAGCACGTAGGCCGCGTAGCCGCCCTCGAACGGCTCCACGGTCCCGTCGTGCACCTCCCACGTCTCGGTGCAGACCTCATCGAGGAACCAGCGGTCGTGGGTGACGACCAGCAGGCCGCCCGAGTTCTTGGCCCAGCGGTTCCGCAGGTGTCCGGCCAGCCAGGCGATGCCCTCGACGTCGAGATGGTTCGTCGGCTCATCTAAAGCAATGACATCCCACTCGCCGATCAGCAGCGCGGCCAGCGCGACCCGGCGACGCTGCCCGCCGCTCAGCTCGCCGATCCTCGCCTCCCACGGCAGATCGGCGACCAGCCCGCCGATCACGTCGCGGACCTTGGCGTCGCCGGCCCACTCGTGCTCCGGCCGGTCACCGACGATCGACCCGGCGACCGTCGCAGCGGAGTCGAGGTCGTCAGACTGCGACAGCACCCCGAAGCGCACCCCGCCTCGCCGCGTCACACGGCCCGCCTGCGGCTCGATCAAGCCGCTGAGCATCCCCAGCAGGCTCGACTTGCCGTCACCGTTGCGACCCACGATCCCGACGCGATCGCCTTCCTCGACGCCGACCGTCACCGAGTCGAACACCACTCGCGTCGGATACTCCAAGTGCAGGGCTTCCCCCACCACCAATGGCGCAGCCACTACCGCGCACCGGCCTTCCGCGAAGTCCGGCCAGGATGCCTCGGCCGCGCGACACGATGCGCGGCACGGGCGCGGCAAGCACCCCATGACCGCCCCTCGGAGCGGTAGAATGAAGGTGTCCGAACCACATACGGTTCCTGAGTGTTCGGCTCGTCGAGGATCAGCACGTTCGGCTGGCTGAGCAGAACCAGCAGCAGTTGCAGCCGGCGCTTCTGCCCGCCGGAGAGGTCCTTCACCGGGGTGGACAGCTGCGCGCTGGAGAAGCCCATCCGCTCCAGCAGCTGGCCGGGGGTGAGCTCGGCGGCCTTCGAGCCGGTGCCAAAGGTGTAGGTCGTGCGCAGCTTGTCGAGCACGACACGCACCGGCTTGTCGAGATGCTCGGTGAGCTCGTCCATCCGCTGCGAGAGCGCGGCGACCTGCACGGTCTTGCCGCGTTTGACCCGGCCACCGGTGGGCGCGACGGTGCCCTCGACCAGTCCCAGCAGCGTGGACTTGCCCGCACCGTTCACACCGAGGATGCCGGTGCGCTCGCCGGGCGCGATCCGCCACTGCACGCCGTGCAGCACCTCACGGGCGACGCCGGTGTCGGGATCGGGAAAGGCGACGGATGCCTCGAGCAGATCGACGACGTCCTTGCCGAGCCGTGCGGTCGCCAACGCCTGCAGCGCCACGGAGTCGCGCAGCGGCGGCACGTCGGCGATCAGGGCGTTGGCGGCGTCGATGCGGAACTTCGGCTTCGAGGTGCGTGCGGGGGCACCCCGGCGCAGCCACGCGAGCTCGCGACGCGCGAGGTTCTGCCGGCGCGCCTCGATCGCCGCTGCCTGCCGGTCGCGCTCGACGCGCTGCAGGATGTACGCGGCATACCCGCCCTCGAACGGCTCGACGATGCCGTCGTGCACCTCCCAGGTGTCCGTGCACACCTCGTCGAGGAACCACCGGTCGTGCGTGACGACCAGCAGTGCGCCGGCGCGGTCGGTCCACCGCGCCCTCACGTGCCGTGCAAGCCAGGAGATCGCCTCGACGTCGAGATGGTTGGTGGGCTCGTCCAGAGCGATGACGTCGAGGTCCTGCGTGAGCAGTGCGGCCAGGGCCACGCGACGCCGCTGTCCGCCCGACAGCATCCCGATGCGCCCGTCCCAGGGCAGATCGGCGACGAGCCCGGCGATGATGTCGCGGACGCGTGCGTCACCCGCCCACTCGTGCTGCGCAACGTCGCCGACGATCGCGTGGCTCACGGTCTCGTCGTCGTCGAGGGAGTCGTGCTGCTCGAGCACGCCGATGCGCACCCCGCCGCGCACCGTGACGCGACCGCCGTCGGGGGCGACGCGACCGGTGAGCATGCCGATCAGGCTCGACTTGCCATCGCCGTTGCGGCCGACGATGCCGATGCGGTCGCCCTCGTCGACGCCGAGGCTCACCGCGTCGAACACGACACGGGTGGGGTACTCCAGGTGCAGGGACTCCGCCCCGAGAAGATGTGCCATAGCCTTCCCAGGCTAGGCCACCGGCCTGAGCGCGTTCCGCAGGCGATGGCGGTCCGCCCGGGGTCCTGGCAAACGTCGTCCGCCGCGTCAGTCGTCGCCTTCGCGGCGGGTGCCGCCGCAGCGCCAGCAGGCCGCTCCCGGTGGGCCCTCGATCATCGCGCCGCACTGCGCGCACAGGGCCGGCAGCCAGCACGCGGCGTCGCCCCCCGCATCCTCGAGCGACTCGAGCCGGGGCACCTCGTCGTCATCGGCCATGTCATCATCATGCCGCGTCATCTCGAGCCGGGACTCGCATCGCGGCTGGTACGTTCGGGCCATGACCCATGTCGTCGCCCATCCGCATGTTCTCTATGTGGGCACGCCGGCCTTCCTCGTGGGGTCGGTCAACGCCGACGGCTCGCCGAATCTGGCCGCGGCGTCGTCGTCCTGGGCGCTGGGATCCATGCTGTGCCTGGGCATCGAGGCGGATGGGCAGACGGCGCAGAACATGGCGGACCGTCCGGGGATCACGGTCAACTACCCCTCGGCGCCGCTGTGGTCCGCGCTGGTGCGCTTGTCGCGGCTGACCGGCCGGGACCCCGTCCCCGAGGCCAAGGCCGATCGCTACACCTACGAGCCCGACAAGTTCGGCGCAGCGCGGCTGACCCCGCAGGCGTCCGAGCTCGTCGACGCGCCGCGCGTGCAGGAATGCGCCCTGCAGTTCGAGGCCGTGGTGCGCCGGATGACGCCGGGCCTGGACGAGTCGTACTTCATGGTCGAGGCCGAGGTCGTCCGCGTGCACGCCGATCCCGCGATCGTGCAGGACGGCACCGGCGAGATCGACCCCCGTCGGTGGCATCCGCTGATCTATGCATTCCGGCACTTCTTCGACCGCGGCGACGAGGCGGGCTGGCTGCCGTCGAGCAGGATCGCTTCGCACCCGCCGGTCATCGACTGAGTCCCGCACGGCCGGCGACCCCGGGCGTGTGCCGCGAATCCGTGCTGTCCCCGTGCCCGGCCGCGCGCTGTGCTCGATCCGCTACCCTCGTGGCCCGACCCCGCTGCCCCGTGCCCGACCCCGCTGCCCCGTGCCCGACCCCGCTGCCCCCGTGCCCGACCCCGCGCCTGATGCGGCAGCATCCTGCTCATGCGCCAGATTTCTCCGCGGAGCTGCACTTTCCCGCTGATGCGCCAGAGTTTCCCTGCAGCATCAGAGGAACAGTGCAGCATCAGAGGAACAGTGCAGGGCCAGGGGGAGAGTGCAGCGCTAGAGGAACAGTGCAGCATCAGAGGAACAGTGCAGCGCCAGGGGGAGATGCAGCGCTAGAGGGCGGCCTCGGCTTCGGCGTCCGGTACGAGGCAGGCGGGGTCGCCTGTGGGTGGGGAACGTCCGGCTCCCCGCCGCGCCGCCATCTGCCGCCACGCCGGGCTCGGGAGCAGCTGGCGTGATCCGCAGACATCGACTGATCAGGTGTCGAAGCCGAGGCTGAGCTTGCGCAGCAGGGCCGCCAGCCGTTCGCGGTCGGTGCGCGACAACCGGGACAGCAGCACCGCCTCCGCATCGACCAGACGCGTGATGGCGGCATCCACCCGGATCTTCCCGTCGTGCGTGAGCACCACCAGGATGCTGCGGCCGTCGCCGGGATCGGCCTCGCGATGCACGAGCCGGCGGCCGACCAGGCGGTCGATGCGGTTGGTCATCGTGCCCGACGACACGAGCGTCTGCTGCAGCAGCTGCTTGGGCGTGAGCTGGAACGGCTCGCCCGCCCGCCGCAGCGCCGAGAGCACATCCCATTCCCACGGCTCGAGCTCGCTGCGCCGGAACGCATCGCGTCGCGCGCGGTCGAGGTGACGCGAGAGCCGATCGACACGGGAGAGCACCTCTAGAGGCGAGAAGTCGAGATCGGGCCGCTGCCGGTCCCATGCCTCGACGATCCTGTCGACCTCGTCGCTCAACTGCGCCATTGCTCCATTCTTCCCCAGCCGGAGCGGGGGCGCAGATCTGGCAGACTTGTTCCGGCCGCGGGTGCGGCGGTCCGCCGTGGTGTAATGGCAGCACGACAGCCTTTGGAGCTGTGAGGTCCAGGTTCGAGTCCTGGCGGCGGAGCATGGCTGACAACACCGATCACTCCCTCGCCGTCGTCATCCTGGCCGCAGGTCAGGGCACGCGCATGAAGTCGTCGCTGCCGAAGGTGCTGCACCCGATCGGTGGGCGCACGCTCGTCGGACACGTGCTGGAGACCGCGCGGCAGCTTCGCGCGGCCGAGGTGCTCGTGGTCGTGCGGCACGAGCGCGACCTCGTGGTCGCCGCCGTCGCCGAGCAGGCACCGACGGCGCGCATCGTCGACCAGGACGAAATCCCCGGCACCGGCCGCGCGGTCGAGGCGGCCCTGGAACAGCTGCAGGGCTTCACCGGCGACGTGCTGGTGCTGTCGGGCGACTGCCCGTTGGCGGATGCCGCGACCCTGGCGTCGCTGCTGGCCGGACACCGCGGCGCGGGTGCGGCGGCCACGCTCATGACGGCGGTCGTCGACGACCCGCACGGCTACGGGCGCGTCATCCGGGACGCCGCCGGGGAGGTGGACCGCATCGTCGAGCAGAAGGACGCCACCGACGCCGAGGCGGCCGTGCACGAGATCAACGCCGGCATGTACGTGTTCCGCGCCGACGCATTGCGAACCCATCTGCCGCACCTGGGCACCCGGAACGCCCAGGGCGAGAGGTATCTCACGGAGGTCGCCGCGCTGCTGCGGCGCGCAGGCGACCGGGTCGTGGCATCCGTGGTCGACGACGTGACGGTGACGTACGGCGTCAACGACCGTGCCCAGCTGGCGGAGGTCGGCCGGCTGCTGAACGCCCGCACCGTGCGGCGCTGGCAGCTGGACGGCGTGACGGTCCAGGACCCCGCCACCACGTGGATCGACGTCACCGCGACGCTCGCGCCCGACGTGACGGTGCTGCCGAACACGCATGTGCTGCGCGCGACCACGATCGCCGCCGGCGCCACCATCGGCCCGGATACGACGCTGACCGACTGCGAGGTCGGTGCCGGTGCCACCGTCCGCCGGGTCGACGCGAACCTCGCCGTCATCGGCGAGCGGGTGAGCGTCGGGCCGTTCACGCACCTGCGGCCGGGGACGGTGCTGGCCGCCGACGTGAAGATGGGCTCGTTCGTCGAGACGAAGAACGCGCAGGTCGGCGAGGGCACCAAGGTGCCGCACTTCATCTATCTCGGGGACGCGACGGTGGGCGAGCGCGCCAACGTGGGCGCCGGCACCATCACCGCGAACTATGACGACGTGCACAAGCACCGCACCGAGATCGGCGACGACGTCCATACCGGTGCGCACACGGTGCTCGTCGCGCCCGTTAGGCTGGGGGACGGCGCCAAGACCGGGGCCGGGGCGATCGTCCGCAAGGACGTGCCCGCCGGAGCCCTGGCCCTGAGCGTGGCACCCCAGCGGAACATCGAGGGGTGGGTTGAGAAGAACCGACCGGGCACGAAAGCGGCGGAAGTCGCCTCCCGCGCGCGGTCCGCACAGAAAGCCGGCGATGGGCCACAAGGACAAGAAGGTTGACCTCGATCGCGACCGCGGGATAGCACCCGGCCTGGTCGCCAAGACCAAGAAACGCCTCGTGGTCGCCTCCGGCAGCTCACACCGGGCCCTGGCCGTCGAGGTCGCCACGGCGCTGGGCACCGAGCTGGTCCCCACCGAGTACCGCACGTTCGCGTCGGGTGAGATCCTGACCCGCTTCGAGGTCTCGGTCCGCGGCTGCGACGTGTTCCTCGTGCAGTCGTTCGGCCCGCCG
>CALKHM010000197.1 GCA_937988695.1 uncultured Microbacterium sp.
GGCGTTCAGCAACGCGTACGCGCCCGAGCACCTCGAGCTGCAACAGGCCGATCCGCGACCCGACGACTACGTCAACGCCGGCGCCGTCTTCATCGGGCCCGACTCGCCGGTCAGCCTCGGAGACTACCTCGCCGGCAGCAACCACGTGCTGCCCACGGGCGGACAGGCGCGCTACGCCGCGGGGCTGTCGGCAGCGACGTTCCTGCGGCCGCAGCAGGTCATCGCGTACACCCGGTACGCGCTCAGCGAGGTGGCCGACCACATCGTCGCCCTCGCGAACGCCGAGGCGCTGCCTGCGCACGGCGAGGCGGTGACCGCCAGGTTCGCGGGGTAGTCTTTCCGCTGATGCACTGCCCCTTCTGCCGTCACCCCGATTCCCGCGTCATCGACTCGCGCACCAGCGACGATGGGCTCAGCATCCGTCGTCGCCGCCAGTGCCCGGAATGCGGCCGCCGCTTCTCGACGGTCGAGACCGCGAGCCTCACCGTGGTCAAGCGCTCGGGGGTCGCCGAGCCGTTCAGTCGCGAGAAGGTCGTCGCGGGAGTGCGCAAGGCGTGCCAGGGGCGTCCGGTCACCGAGGATGATCTGGCCATGCTCGCGCAGCAGGTGGAGGAGGCGCTGCGCGGCACCGGCGCCTCGCAGCTGGAGGCGAACGACATCGGGCTGGCGATCCTGGGGCCGTTGCGTGAGCTGGACGAGGTCGCCTATCTGCGGTTCGCCAGCGTGTACCAGGCATTCGATTCCCTGGAGGACTTCGAGGCCTCCATCGCCCAGCTGCGTGCCGACCACGGTCGAGTCTGACCCCGGAGACCGATGTATCCCTTCCTGTTTCGCACCTTCCTGTCGCGCCTGGACGCGGAATTCGCCCATCACTGCGGCATGCTCGTCATCCGGGTGCTCGGGATGCGCCCCTTCGCGTGGGCGACCCGGGCGCTGACCGCCCCCGACCCGTCGCTGCGTACCCGCGCGCTGGGACTCGACTTCGATTCGCCGTTCGGCGTCGCGGCGGGATTCGACAAGAACGTGATCGGCGTGCGCGGGCTGTCGGCTCTGGGCTTCGGCCACGTCGAGGTGGGCACCGTCACCGCGATCGCACAGGACGGCAACCCGAAGCCTCGCCTGTTCCGGCTCATCCCCGATCGCGCCGTCGTCAACCGGATGGGCTTCAACAATCGTGGCGCCGAGGCGGCCGCCGAGCGATTGCGCCGCATCCGCCGCAGCGGCCGGCCCCGGGCGGTCATCGGCGTGAACATCGGCAAGAGCCGTGTCGTCGACGTCGCCGACGCCACCGCCGACTACGTGCGCAGCGCGTCGCTGCTGGCCCCGCTCGCCGACTATCTCGCAGTCAACGTGTCCTCGCCGAACACGCCCGGCCTGCGCGGGCTGCAGGCCGTCCAGACGCTGCGGCCGCTGCTGCAGGCGGTGCAGGATGCCGTCGGCACGACGCCGCTGCTGGTCAAGATCGCCCCCGACCTGCCGGACGACGAGATCGCCGCGATTGCCGCGATGGCCGTCGAGGAAGGGCTCGCCGGGATCATCGTCACGAACACGACGATCTCGCGCGACGGCCTGGTCACGGATCCGGCCGTGGTCGCGGCGGCGGGGGAGGGCGGGCTGTCCGGCGCCCCGTTGAAGCAGCGTGCGCTGGCCGTGCTGCGCCAGGTGCGCGCGGTGGTCCCACGGGAGTTCACCGTGGTCGCCGTCGGCGGTGTGGAGACGGCCGACGACGTCCGTGAGCGACGCGAGGCCGGTGCCGACCTCGTGCAGGGCTATACGGCGTTCCTGTATCGCGGTCCGTTCTGGGCGCGACAGATCAACCGTGCGCTCGTCGCCGGGACACGCGAGGCTAGCGCGCCGGGTACCGACCGCGCTTGACCTGGGGCTTGGGCAGCCGCATCCACCGCATCTGGATCGTGCGCATCGCGCCGTACCAGCCCAGGCCCTTCTCCCGGCGATCGCCGAACTTGTTCGACGCGGCCTTCTTCACCCGCAGCGAGATGATGACCATGTCGATGACCACGAGCACGACGTACGCCCAGAGCACGATCATCGCATACACCTGGATCAACGGCGCGTTGATCATCATCACCACGATCACCAGGATCATCAGCGGCATGACGAGCTCGCCGATGTGCCAGCCGGCGTCGATGTAGTCGCGCACGAACCGGCGCTGCGGTCCCTTGTCACGGGCCGGCAGGTACTTGTCCTCGCCGGCGGCCATGCCGACGCGGGCACGCTCGCGCTGGGCGGCCAGATCGGCCTTCTGACGTTGACGCGCCTCCTTCGTGTCCGGCACGAGCGGACGCTTGCGGGCGGCCTCCTGCTCGGCACGCGACGGCGTCGGGCGTCCCTTGCCGCTGTTCGGCGTCTGATCGGTGACGTCCTGCTCGTCGGCGGGGGTCTTCTTGGACACGGATGAACCTCGGGATCGATGGATGGGTGCCTTTAAGATTACCCGCATGACCTCCGCACTGCCTCGATCCGAAGCCGTCCGCACCGCCGCAGCCGACGCCGTCCCGGCGGCGCTGGCCGACCTCGGCGGCCTCGTGCGCATCCCATCGGTCGCCTTCCCGGGATTCGATCGTGCGCAGGTGCAGCGCAGCGCCGAGGCGGTGCGGGTGCTTGCCGAGGGCACCGGGGTGTTCGATCGGGTCCAGATCCGCGACGCGGCGATCGAGGGCACCCAGGAGCGCGGCATGCCGGCGGTGCTGGCCAGTCGCGCGGCCCGCAACGGACGCCCGACGATCCTGCTGTACGCGCACCACGATGTGCAGCCTGCGGGCGACGAGGCGCTGTGGGAGTCGTCGCCGTTCGAGCCCACCGTGCGCGACGGCCGCCTGTACGGTCGGGGCGCCGCCGACGACAAGGCCGGCATCATGGTGCACATCGGCGCGCTGCGCGCGCTGCGCGCCGCGCTCGGCGACGACTTCGACCTCGGTGTGGCACTGTACATCGAGGGTGAGGAGGAGGCCGGCTCCCGCTCGTTCGCGCAGTTCCTGGACGACAACGCCGACGCCTTGCGGGCGGACGTCATCGTCGTCGCCGACTCCGGCAACTGGGACGCCGCCACCCCCGCCGTCACCGTCTCACTACGTGGCAACGCGCGGTTCACCCTGACCGTGCGCACGCTCGAGCACGCATCGCACTCCGGCATGTTCGGGGGAGCGGTTCCCGACGCCATGATGGCGACCGTGACGCTGCTGTCGACGCTGTGGGACGCCGAGGGCGCCGTGGCCGTCGAGGGTCTGACGACGCGGGATGCCGCGACCCCCGACTACACCGAGCAGACCCTTCGCGACGAGGCGGGACTGCCCGCCGGGGTGCGTCCCATCGGACGGGACAGCATCCTCAGCCGGATCTGGAACAAACCGTCGATCACGGTCACCGGCATCGACGCCCCGAGCGTGGTCAACGCGTCGAACACGCTCAGCCCGACGGTCAGCGTCGTGATCAGCGCGCGGGTGGCGCCGGGGCAGACCGCGGCGCTGTACGACGACGCCGACACCGAGGTGCTGGCCGCCGGCACCATCGTGGACACCGGGCATGGCCATGGCTGACGATGGCATGCGGCCCCGGCACGCCGAGAGGGTGAGCGACCGGGCCGTGCAGCGCGACCCGGACGCCGCGGCGGGCACCCCGCCGGACCCGCGCCGGCCTGACACCCCGTGGCGCGCTGGGATCGCCACCGGCGTCGGCTCGCTGCCTGGTACCGACCCGATGGAGTCGGCGGCCCTGATTGCCGGCGAATTGCCGGACCTGCCGCACCTGGTGGAGCTGCCGCAGCGCGGCGCGGGCGCCGACATGATCGGCCGCACCGCCGCCATGCTGATCGACATGCCGGCCGAGGTGGTGCCCAGCGGGTGGCGGCTGACGCGACGGCCGGGCCGGGACGTGCGGCGTGCCGCCGACTTCCTGGCCTGGGATACCGACGCCGCGGAGCGGCACTTCGCCGGAGCGGCCTGGATCAAGATCCAGGCGGTCGGGCCGTGGACGCTGGCCGCGCAGCTGGAGACGCCCAGCGGCAACCGGGCACTGCTGGATTCCGGTGCCGTGGCGGATCTGGCCGCCTCGTTCATCGAGGGCGTGGCCGCGCAGCGCTCCGAGCTGGCTCGCCGGTTGCCCGGCACCGGCGTCGTGATACAGATTGACG
>CALKHM010000198.1 GCA_937988695.1 uncultured Microbacterium sp.
GATGTCGAACCTCAACCCGGTGTGGTCGATCGGCTTCCAGGTGAAGGAGGCCGTGCGCGCCAACGGCATCGCCCACGGCCGGCACGCGGTCAAGCAGCGCGCCATCGAGGTGCTCAAGCAGGCGGGCCTTGCCGATGCCGAACGCCGGCTGCACCAGTATCCGCACCAGTTCTCCGGCGGGATGCGGCAGCGCGCGTTGATCAGCATCGGCCTGGCGGCAGACCCGAAGCTGCTCATCGCCGATGAGCCGACCAGCGCTCTGGACGTCACGGTGCAGCGCGTCATCCTCGACCACATGGCCACCCTCACGCGGGAGAAGGGCACCTCGGTGCTGTTGATCACGCACGACCTGGGGCTTGCCGCCGAGCGGGCCGAGAAGATCGTGGTGATGCAGCATGGCGAGATCGTCGAGGCAGGTCCCAGCCGGGAGATCCTCGAGAACCCGCTGCACCCCTACACCCAGAAGCTGGTGGCGGCGGCTCCGTCGATCGCCTCGCAGCGCATCCAGGCACAGGTGGAGCGGCGCGGCATCGAGCACGAGCAGGGGACGGATGCCGTCCCCGCGGTGCGGGTGCGCGAGCTGACCCGCGACTACAAGATCCGCACCGGCGGGTTCGGCTCGGTGCCGTTCCGCGCCGTGGACGCGGTCAGCTTCGACATCCCGAAGGGCAAGACGCTGGCCCTGGTCGGCGAGTCGGGATCGGGCAAGTCGACGGTCGCGAAGATGGTGCTGAAGATCGAGGACCCGACCTCCGGCGAGATCGAGATCGACGGCCGCAGCACCGCGCGCATGAACGCCCGCGAGGTGCTGGCGCTGCGTCGCAGCATGCAGCCGGTGTTCCAGGACCCGTACGGGTCGCTGGACCCGCTGCGCAACATCGGCAACACGATCGCCGAGCCGCTGGACATCCACGGCGTCGGCGACAAGCGCTCGCGTCGCGAGCGGGTCATCGAGCTGCTCGACCAGGTGTCGCTGCCGCAGGAGCTGGCCAGCCGCTACCCGAACGAGCTGTCCGGCGGTCAGCGTCAGCGCGTGGCGATCGCGCGCGCCCTCGCGCTCAAGCCCGACATCGTCGTTCTCGACGAGGCGGTCTCGGCGCTGGACGTGCTCGTGCAGGACCAGATCCTGAAGCTGCTCGCCGAGCTGCAGAGCGAGCTGGATCTCACCTACCTGTTCATCACCCACGACCTGGCCGTCGTGCGCGTCGTCGCCGACGAGGTGTGCGTGATGGAGAAGGGCAAGGTCGTCGAGCACGGGACCGTCGACGAGATCTTCGCGAACCCGACGCAGGAGTACACGCAGCGACTGCTGGACGCGATCCCCGGCGCCTCGATCCCGCTGGGCGGTGGTCCGCGCTGAGTCTGCGGAGACCGGGCCGGAGGCGGCCTGCCGGAGGGCCCGGCCGGAGCGTCTTCCGGCCGGGCTCGGCCATCCCGATGCTCGCCGCCAGCTCTGTCGTGGTGCTGTTCCTGCTCGGCGACGCCGTGATCCGCGGGGGCGTTGCCGAGACGGCGTTGCTGGCGCCATGGCCGCTGCTGGCGTTGTGGGGCGTGTACGTGTCGGCGTTCGCGTCGTCGCTGGAGGTCGACGAGCAGGGTGCGACGATGCAGAACATGCTGCGTGTCGTGCGGATGCCGTGGGCCCGTGTGCGCGGTCTGCAGTGGCGTTGGCAGGTCATCTTCGACCTCGATAACGATTCGCACGTGCGGGCCATCGGCGGTCCGGTGCAGGGACGCGGTGGACGCCGCCCGGGGCGCGTCGAGGACACCTCCGCCAACAGCCGTGCGCAATACGACTACGTGCAACGGCTGTACGAGCAGGCGGATGCCACCGGCAACGAGGCCGTACGGCACGGGTGGGACGTCCCGGCGCTGATCGCGCTGGCGGTGCTGGTGGTGTGGGCGGTCTTCGCCGTCGTCATCACCTCGTCGCCGCAATGACACCGCAATGACACGCAACGACGGCAATGACGAGGGGTTCGCGATGACGAAGGAACTGGGCGATCGGCCGGTCGCGCTGCGTGCGCTGCAGTCGCAGATCGCGTTCTGGGCGGTCGTCGTGCTCTCCGTGATCTTCACCGGCGACGCGCTGCTGCGCGGCCGCTTCGACGTGGCGCTGCGGGCGGGCCTGGTGCTGCTGTTCGTGTGCTGGTGTGCGTGGGTGCTGCTGTACCGGATGAGCATCCTGATCGACCGGAACGCGGTGACCGCCCGCAACCTGCTGCGCTTCACCCGTGTCCCCTGGTCGCGCGTCGCGGACATCGACCGGCGGCTGCAGCTGCGCCTCGTGCTCGACGACGAGACGGTCGTGGACTGCTGGGGGAGCCCGTTCGCCCCTCGGGTGGGAAGCCGGGCTGCCCGCGACTCGTCGGATGCGGCGTTGGATACGCTGCGGGCGGCCTGGCAGGCCGCACCGTCGTCGTCCGGCAGCGAGGCCGACGCCGTGCGCGGCGGTTGGGACAGGCCTGCCGCCGTCGTCGGCGTCATCCTGCTGGTGCTGGCGACGGGGTCCGTCCTTCTGTGACACTGGGTGTCACGTATTTGCAACGATCGCACGGCGTGTCGCGCGCGGTAGCCCTCCGGATAAAGAATTGATGACAAGACAGGAAGAATGCACGATCTCGATTAGAGTGGGCGCGGGCCCGATACGGGCCGACGCCGACGAAACATCGGCATCGACATCGTCGTCGATCACGAGTCGGCGCTCGACGAGCAAGGAATGTTCACGAACGTGATCACGGAAAACACCGCGGCCGGTGTGCCCCGCGCACTGCGCCCGCGGTCACATCGGCGGCCCCTGTCGGGGTGTGCGGCATGACCCTCTACATCGTGCGCAGGATCATCAACTACCTGATCCTGACGGCCGTGGCCTCGTCGCTGGCGTACATGCTGGCAAGCGTCGGCCTGAACCCCGTGTGGCAGTTCGAGAGCCGTCATCCCCGGCCTCCGCAGTCGTCCATCGACCAGCTGCTGAACACCTGGGGCGTGAATCCGCAGGTCCCGCTGATCCAGCGCACCTGGACATGGTTCATCAACATCTTCCACGGCGACCTGGGTCTGACCGTCGCGAACCATCCCGTCTCGCAGCAGCTGGCCGTGCGCGCCGGTGTCAGCCTCCAGCTGCTGCTGGTGGGCTCGATCCTCGGGGCGGTCCTGGGCGTGATCCTGGGCGTGTGGGGCGCCGTGCGACAGTACAAGCTCAGCGACCAGGTCGTGACGACCCTCTCGTACATCGTCTTCGCGACCCCCATCTTCGTGATGGCGATCCTGTTGATGATCCTGGCCACCGAGCTGAACAACCTGCTGGGCGTGCAGCTGATCACCTTCAGCGGCCAGTATTCGGCAAGCGCCGCGCCCGACTTCTGGAGTCAGTTCTGGGATCGCGTCTCGCACGCGCTGCTGCCCACGATCGTGCTGGCGATCGCGGGTGCCGCATCCTACAGCCGGTATCAGCGCAACGCGATGCTGGACGTGCTGGGCGCGGACTACATCCGCACCGCGCGCTCGAAGGGGCGCACCCGCGGATCCGCGCTGGTGCGCCACGGCGTGCGCATCGCGCTGATCCCGATGTCCACGTTCTTCGCCTACAGCTTCGGCACCCTCGTGGCCGGCTCCGCCATGCTGGAGATCGTCTTCAGCTGGCACGGCATGGGGGAGCTGGCGATCACCTCGATCCAGCAGAACGACATCAACTCGGTCGCAGGATCCACGTTGTTCGTCGCCATCCTGATCCTGTGCTCGTCGACGCTGTCCGAGATCCTCTATGCGGCCCTCGATCCGAGAGTGAGGCGCTGACATGTCCGCCATGCCTGAAGCCGACCTGCTCACTCAGGGCGACGACCTGATCGTCGAGCCGGAACCGACGACGACCACCCTCGCCGCCAAGCCCGCCTCGCGAGGCCGCGTCATCTGGCGCCGACTGCAGCACACTCCGCGATTCTGGATCGGCGCCTCGGTGCTGGTGTTCTTCATCCTGTGGGCGTTGTTCGGCCACTTCCTGACGCCGTGGTCGCCGACGGACCAGGACATCGACAACATGAACTATCCGCCGACGGTGCTGCACTGGTTCGGCACCGACATCCTCGGCCACGACCTGTACGCCCAGATCGTCTCGGGACTGCAGAAGTCCCTGGTCATCGGCTTCATCGCTGGGCCCGCCTCGACCCTGATCGCCGGGATCCTCGGCGCCACCGCGGGATACCTCGGCGGATGGGGCGAGAAGACCATCGCGTGGGTGATCGACCTGCTGCTGGTGCTGCCGACGTTCTTCATCCTCATCCTGCTGTACCCGTTCACGCACGGCAGCTGGGTGGTGATGATGATCTTCCTGGCGGTGACCGGCTGGATGATCATGGCTCAGGTGATCCGCAACCAGACCCGGTCGTTGCGCGAGCGGGAGTTCGTGGAGGCCGCGCGCGTCGCGGGCGCCTCGGACATGA
>CALKHM010000199.1 GCA_937988695.1 uncultured Microbacterium sp.
GGCATCCCGTCTGAAGGCCAACAACCCGCCGGACTCGTTCCAGGCGCACGCCGGCGCGGAGCTGACCGACTACATCGAGGCTGACAAGCTCGAGGACCTGAGCTCCTTCTACAAGGACAACGGGCTGACCGACGTCTTCCCGTCGACGCTGCTTGACCGGCTCACCGTCGACGGCAAGATCTACTCGGTGCCCAGCAACATCCACCGCGCGAACGTCGTGTGGGTCAACACCGACCTGCTGACCAAGGCCGGCATCGACCCCAAGGTCGCCCCCGCGGATCTGGATGCCTGGCTCGCGGACATGAAGAAGCTGAAGGATGCCGGGGTACAAACCCCGCTGTCGGTGGCCACCGACTGGACCCAGGTGCAGCTGTTCGAGAACGTGCTGCTGTCGACTCTGGGCGCCGAGGGCTACTCCGGCCTGTGGGACGGCTCGACGAAGTTCGACTCCGCCGAGGTGACCAAGGCCATCGACTACTACGGCAAGCTGCTGCAGTACGCGAACACCGACGGCACCGGTCAGGACTGGCCGGTGGCCACCGACATGGTGATCGACGGCACGGCCGCGTACAACGTGATGGGTGACTGGGCGCTCGCGGAGTTCGACCAGAAGGGCAAGACGTACGGCAAGGAGTTCACCACCTGGCCGACGCCGGGCACCGACGGCACGTTCGACTTCCTCGCCGACTCGTTCACTCTGCCCAAGGGCGCGCCGCACGCCGACGCCGCGAAGGACTGGCTCAAGACGATCAGCTCGGCCGACGGACAGAAGGCGTTCAACCTCGCCAAGGGCTCGATTCCCGCTCGCACCGACGCGAAGGCGGCGGACTACCCGGAGTACCAGCAGGGCGCGATGGCCTCGTTCGCCAAGGACACCGTGGTCAGCTCGTTGGCGCACGGTGCGGCGGTGAAGATCTCGTGGCTGAACGACATCACCTCGGCGATCGGCCAGTACGTGTCGACGAAGGACGGCAAGGCGCTGCAGGACGCCCTCGTCCAGGCGCAGACCAAGGGTCTGGGACAGTAACATCCGTTCCCTGTGCGGGGCGGTGCGATCGCGCCGCCCCGCACGCACCCTCACGTCAAGGAGGACACGATGCGCAAGGGCATCCGCAACTGGGGGCCGCCGCTGCTGCTGATCTCGCCGACCGTGGTGCTGGTCGGCATCTTCGTCTACATCCTCATCGGCGTGAACGTGGCGACGGCCATGACGAAGGACTCGGCGCTGAGCGCATCCGAGTTCGTCGGGCTGCAGAACTTCGTCGACCTGCTCACCGAGCAGCGCTTCCTGCACTCGCTGGCCAACCTCGGCATCTTCACCCTGTTCTTCATGGTGGGCACGATGCTGTTCGGGTTCCTCTGGGCGTGGATGCTGGACAAGGGGGTGACCGCCGAAGGAGCGTTCCGTTCCATCTACCTCTTCCCGATGGCCGTCTCGTTCGTGGCCTCCGGCGTCGTGTGGCGCTGGCTGCTCAGCTCCGCGAAGGACGACCGCGCGTCGGGGCTGAACCGGCTGCTGCAGACCATCGGCCTCGGCGGCCTGCAGAACGACTGGTATAACGCCCCGCTGTGGGGCATGGCCGCAATGGCGATGCCGGCGATCTGGCAGCTGGCCGGCTACGTCATGGCGCTGTTCCTCTCCGGCTTCCGCGGCATTCCCGAAGAGCTGCGTGAGGCAGCGCGCATGGACGGGGCGTCGGAGTGGAAGCTGTACCGGCACGTCATCTTCCCACAGCTGAGCCCCGTGGCCCTGTCGGCCCTGGTGATCGTCGCCCACATGTCGTTGAAGGTCTTCGACCTCATCATGGCCGTCACCGGCTCGGTGTACATCACCGAGGTGCCGGCCACCTACATGTGGGTGGCCCTGACCGGTGCCGAGTACGGCAAGGCGTCGGCCATCGCGACCGTGCTCCTGCTGCTGGTGTGCGTGTTCATCGTGCCGTACCTGGTCTTCACGGCCCGCGCGGAAAGGAAGGCCCGGCGATGACCGTGGCAACGGGAATCGAGCGCCGCACGAGCCTGGCCGGCAGCATCCCGACCGGAAGCAGGACTCGCGCCCGCACGGGCCGTACGGTCAAGTACGTGCTGCTCCTGCTGTTCGTGGTCATCGTGCTGATGCCGGTGTACGTGTTGCTGGTGACGAGTCTGAAGCCGCCGTCCGACGTCTCGGCCGCGACATCCTGGGCTCTTCCCCTGCGCTGGCCCTGGCAGGCCGGGCCCGACGGCGCGACCGGGTTCGAGAACTGGTCGGCGGCGTGGAGCGCACTAGCCGCCCCGCTCGCGCGCACGTTCCTGCTCGCGATCCCGGCGGCGATCATCTCGGCGGTGCTCGGCTCGATGAACGGGTTCGTGCTCAGTCGCTGGAAGTTCCCGTACGCGAACGTCGTGTTCACCCTCATCCTGTTCGGGATGTTCATCCCGTATCAGGCGATCATGGTGCCGCTCGTGCAGATGAAGACCACGCTGGGCATGCCCAGCAGCATCCTCACCCTGCTGATCGTGCACATCATCTACGGTCTGCCGATCTGCACGCTGATCTTCCGCAACTACTACGAGGGCGTGCCGGGCGAGCTCATGGAGGCCTCCCGGGTCGACGGCGCGGGGATGCTCGGATCGTACTGGCGCATCATCCTGCCGCTGTCGCTCCCGGGCTTCGTGGTGACGATCATCTGGCAGTTCACGTCGGCATGGAACGACTATCTGTTCGCGCTGTTCCTGTCGGATGCGAACCAGGGGCCGGTGTCGTTGTCTCTGGTGAACCTGTCGCAGGGAGCGCAGCTGTCGAACTACGGTGCGTCGATGGCGGGTGCGCTCATCGCATCGCTGCCGACCCTGCTGGTGTACGTCATCCTCGGCAAATACTTCATCGGCGGGCTGATGAGCGGATCGGTGAAGTCGTAGGATGCCGGAGCTCGCACTCGCCGTCGACCTGGGCGGCACCAAGGTCGAAGCCGCCCTCGTCGACGGCACCGGCGCCGTGGTGCCCGGCACCCGGAACCGGCGACCGACCGGTCGCGACGTCACGCCCGACCGACTGCATGGTGCGCTCATCCAGGTGGTGCGCGGTGCCGTGCGCGGGGTCGGCGGCTCGCTGCGCGGGGCCGGGATCGGCAGCGCGGGGCCCATCGACCATCACGCCGGCGTGATCGTGCCGGTGAACATGGCGGGCGTGCGCGGGATGCCGTTGCGGGACGTCGTCGCCGACGCAGCCGCGCGGGCCGGGGTCGGCGACGTGCCGATATGCCTCGGGCACGATGGCGGATGCCTGGCCCTGGCGGAGGCGTGGGTGGGAGCCACCCGCGACGCGCGCGTGTCGATGGCGTTGGTCGTGTCCACCGGGATCGGCGGCGGCTTCATCGTCGACGGCCGGTTGTTCGCCGGGAGCAGCGGCAACGCCGGACACCTCGGCCAGACGCACTCCGCGGACGGGCTCTCGCTCGAGGAGGTGGCGGCCGGACCCGGGAGCGTGGCGTGGGCGCGAACTCAGGGCTGGGACGGCGCCACCGGCGAGGAGCTCGGGCGGGCCGCGGCATCCGGCGACCCGGTGGCGCGCGCCGCGATCGAGCGCTCGGCTCGGGCGGTGGGCCGCGCACTGGCCGATATCGCGACGCTCGTCGACGTCGAGGTCTTCGCCGTGGGCGGCGGGTTCTCGCACGTGTCCGACGACTACATCGACCTCGTCGGCGCCGCATTGCAGGATGCCGCGATGCTGTCGTACCCGCGATCGGCACGTGTCGTGCGCAGCGGCCTGGGCGGCGACGGACCGCTCATCGGCGCGGCCGCGCTCGTGCTGCGCCCGTCGGCGTAGTACGGGTGCGGGCAACCTCGGCGAACCGACGGCAACCTCGGCGTGACGGGGGCAACCTCGGCGAAGGAGTGGGAGGGGAGGGGGTCAGTCGCGGTGCTTCCCGTTGTGGCGGATGTACTGCACGATGAACGCCACGAGGGTGCCGGCCAGCACCAGCGTCGTGGCCGCGAACAGCAGCGTCTGCTCGAGGCTGCTCACCCGGGTCTCCTGCCGGATGCCGCATCCGCCACGATCTTCGCGATCCGGGCGTCCCGCGTCTCGGGCCGGCGGGCGAAGGCGATCGAGGTCATCGCCGCCTTGCGGACGCCGGGCGGCCAGTCGTCCCACTGCGCTCTGGCAGCGGCGACGGCATCCAGCGCTGTGGTCAGCTCCGCCGGTTCGATGCCCGCTTCGGGCCCGTCGAGCACCGTCCACATGCCGTTCTGCTTCGCCAGCTCGATGAGCCGCTGTCCCGCCGGGCGCATCCTGCCCTCGGCGATCAGCTGCTCGACGCGGATCTTGTTCGTTCCCGCCCACGCCGAGCGCGCTGATCGCGGCGCGAACCACAGCATCGACCGCTCGTCGTCGAGCGTCTTTGCCTGGCCGTCGATCCAGCCGAAGCACAGCGCCTCGTCCAGCGCCTGGTCGTAGA
>CALKHM010000200.1 GCA_937988695.1 uncultured Microbacterium sp.
GCAGGACTTCACCGGCGTGCCCTGCATCGTCGATCTCGCCACCATGCGCGAGGCGATGGTCGATCTCGGCGGCGACCCGACCAAGATCAACCCGCTCTCGCCCGCCGAGATGGTCATCGACCACTCCGTGATCGCCGACCTGTTCGGCACCCCCGACTCGTTCCAGCGCAACGTGGAGATCGAGTACCAGCGCAACGGCGAGCGCTACCAGTTCCTGCGCTGGGGACAGACGGCCTTCGACGACTTCAAGGTCGTGCCGCCCGGGACCGGCATCGTGCACCAGGTCAACATCGAGTACCTGGCCCGCGTCACCTTCACCCGCGAGGTCGACGGCGTGCTGCGCGCGTACCCCGACACGCTGGTGGGCACCGACTCGCACACCACGATGGTCAACGGGCTGGGCGTGCTGGGCTGGGGAGTGGGCGGCATCGAGGCGGAGGCCGCCATGCTCGGCCAGCCGGTGTCGATGCTCATCCCGCGCGTGGTCGGCTTCAAGCTGTCCGGCGAGATCCCCGCGGGCGTGACGGCCACCGACGTCGTGCTCACGATCACTGACATGCTGCGCAAGCACGGCGTGGTCGGCAAGTTCGTGGAGTTCTACGGCGAGGGCGTGGCATCCGTGCCGCTGGCCAACCGCGCCACGATCGGCAACATGAGCCCCGAGTTCGGCTCGACGGCGGCGATCTTCCCGATCGACGACGTGACTCTGGACTACCTGCGCCTGACCGGTCGCAGCCCCGAGCAGGTGGCCCTGGTCGAGGCGTACTCGAAGGAGCAGCACCTCTGGCACGACCCGGCCGTGGAGCCCGCGTTCAGCGAGTACCTCGAGCTCGATCTGTCGACCGTGGTCGCCTCGATCGCGGGCCCCAAGCGCCCGCAGGACCGGATCCTGCTCAGCGAATCGAAGCAGCGCTTCGAGCAGGACCTGCTCAACTACGCCGACGCCGAGCACGACCTCGTCGATCTGGAGGTCGCCGAGTCGTTCCCGGCATCCGACCCGCCGGCGAACTCGCCGGAGGACGAGCACAGCATCCACCACCACTCGCACCATTCGCATGCGCCGGCCACGGCCTCCAAGCCCACCCCGGTGACGGCCGCCGACGGCGAGAAGTACACGATCGACCACGGCGCCGTCACGATCGCGGCGATCACGTCGTGCACGAACACCTCGAACCCGTCGGTGATGCTGGCGGCGGGGCTGCTGGCCCGCAACGCGGTGCGCAAGGGCCTGAAGGTCAAGCCGTGGGTGAAGACCACCCTCGCCCCGGGATCGAAGGTCGTCACGGAGTACTACGACAAGTCGGGGCTGACCGACGACCTCGAGAAGCTGGGCTTCTACACCGTGGGCTATGGCTGCACCACCTGTATCGGCAACTCCGGACCGCTCATCGAAGAGGTCTCGGCCGCCGTGAACGCGAGCGATCTGGCCGTGACCGCGGTGCTGTCCGGCAACCGCAACTTCGAGGGACGCATCAACCCCGACGTGAAGATGAACTATCTCGCGTCGCCGCCGCTCGTGATCGCCTACGCGCTGGCCGGGTCGATGAACTTCGACTTCGACGCCGACGCGCTGGGCACCGACGGCGACGGCAACGAGGTGTTCCTCAAGGACATCTGGCCGGATGCCACGGAGGTGCAGTCCACGATCGACTCGTCGATCTCGACGGACATGTTCGACCGTGAGTACTCCTCGGTGTTCGACGGCGATGACCGCTGGCGGTCGCTGCCGACGCCGACCGGTGCAGTGTTCGAATGGAACGACGAGTCGACCTACGTGCGCAAGCCCCCGTACTTCGACGGCATGGGGGCCACGCCCGAGCCGGTGACCGACATCGCCGGCGCGCGCGTGCTCGCCAAGCTCGGCGACTCGGTGACCACCGACCACATCTCCCCGGCCGGGGCGATCAAGGCGGACAGCCCGGCCGGGGCGTACCTGGCCGCGCACGGCGTGGAGCGCAAGGACTTCAACTCGTACGGGTCGCGCCGAGGCAATCACGAGGTGATGATCCGCGGCACCTTCGCGAACATCCGTCTGCGCAACCAGTTGCTGGCCTCGGCAGGCGGCGGAGCAGGCGTGGAGGGCGGCTACACCCGCGACTTCACGCCGCCCGGTGGTCCGCAGTCGTTCATCTACGACGCCTCGCAGAACTACCAGGCCGCCGGAACCGCGCTCGTGGTGCTGGCCGGCAAGGAGTACGGTTCGGGCTCGTCGCGCGACTGGGCGGCCAAGGGCACGACGCTGCTGGGCGTGCAGGCTGTGATCGCGGAGAGCTTCGAGCGCATCCACCGGTCGAACCTCATCGGCATGGGCGTCATCCCGCTGCAGTTCCCCGCGGGCGAGTCGGCCGACTCGCTCGGCCTGGACGGCACCGAGGAGTTCGCGATCACCGGGATCGAGAAGCTCAATGAGGGCACGACGCCGAAGACCGTGCACGTGGTGGCAACGCCCACCGACGCGTCCGTGCAGGGCAAGGCCCCCGTCGAGTTCGACGCCGTGGTGCGCATCGACACGCCCGGTGAAGCGGACTACTACCGCAACGGCGGCATCCTGCAGTACGTGCTGCGTTCGCTGGCCTGAGCACATCGGGAAACGGCGGCTGCGCGGTCTAGACTGGACCGCGCAGCCGCCGTCGCGCGTGGTCGTCGGCGGCAGGAAAGGGGACCGATGGCGATTCTGCCGATGATCTCGGGCCCTCGTGATCTCGACGATCTCGACCATGCGCAGCTTGCGCAGCTGGCCGGCGAGATCCGGGCGTTCCTCATCGAGAACGTCGCGCGCACGGGCGGTCACCTGGGGCCGAACCTGGGCGTGGTGGAGCTCACGATCGCACTGCATCGTGTGTTCGACTCGCCGGCGGACCCGATCGTCTTCGACACCGGGCACCAGTCGTATGTGCACAAGCTGCTCACCGGGCGGCAGGATTTCTCCCGGCTGCGGCAGCGCGGCGGGCTGGCCGGCTACCCGCAACGCAGCGAGAGCGCGCACGACGTCGTCGAGTCCTCGCACGCGTCCAGCTCGCTGAGCTGGGCGGATGGCATCTCCCGCGCGTTCGCGCGCACCGGACGCCGCGACCGCCACGTCGTGGCGGTGGTCGGTGACGGTGCGCTCACCGGTGGCATGACCTGGGAGGCGCTGAACAACATCTCCGACGACAACGAGCGCAACCTCGTGATCGTGGTCAACGACAACGGGCGTTCCTATGCTCCGACCATCGGCGGGATGGCGCGGTACCTCAACCGCATCCGCACCGCCCAGACGTACCGGCAGCTCGACGAGCGCTCCGAAGACCTGTTCCGCCGATTCGGGCGACCCGGCCGCGCGCTGCACCGCGGCCTGCGCGGCGGTACGCGGGGATTCCTCTCCCGCTTCACCGGGAACCAGGCGCTCTACTCGAACCTCGACATCAAGTACCTGGGCCCCGTCGACGGCCACGACATCCCGGCACTCATCGAGACCCTGCAGCTGGCCAAGCGCTACGGCGCACCCGTGATCGTGCACGCCATCACCGAGAAGGGCCGCGGGTACGAGCCGGCGCTGCACGACGAGGCGGACCAGTTCCACGCGGTGGGCAGGATCGATCCGCGCACCGGTCAGGCGCTGACCGGCTCGACGTCGGCGTCGTGGACGGATGCGTTCGCCGAGGAGCTCGAGCAGATCGGCCAGGAGCGACCGGAGGTGATGGCGGTCACGGCCGCGATGCTGCGACCGACGGGCCTGCTCCCGTTCGCGCAGCGCTTCCCCGACCGTGTGCACGACGTCGGCATCGCCGAGCAGCACGCGGTGGCCTCGGCGGCGGGCCTCGCATTCGGCGGCCTGCACCCGATAGTCGCGCTCTACGCCACGTTCGTCTCGCGTGCGTTCGACCAGGTGCTCATGGACGTCGGCCTGCACCGGGCGGGTGTGACGTTCGTGCTCGACCGGGCCGGCATCACCGGGCCCGACGGCCCGAGCCACCACGGAATCTGGGATCTGGCGACGCTGCAGGTGGTCCCGCACATCCGCATCGCCGTGCCCCGCGATGCCGCGCGACTACGCGAGGAGCTGCGCGAGGCGGTCGCCGTCGGCGATGGGCCCACGGTGATCCGTTATCCGAAGGGCGCCGCGGCACCCGACCTGCCGGCCATCGAGCGGCTCGACGACGGCGTCGACGTGCTGGTGCGCGGGGAGTCCGCCGATGTGCTGCTGGTGGGCATCGGGCCGATGGTGCACGTCGCCGTGGATGTGGCGGCGCGGCTGCGAGCCCAGGGCATCGGCGCGACCGTCGTGGACCCGCGCTGGGCCGTGCCGGTTCCCGCGTCGATCGTGGAGCTGGCGGCATCCCATCGCCTGGTGATCACGATCGAGGACGGCATCCGGGTCGGCGGCATCGGCACGCGGGTGCGTCGGGTGCTGCGCGAGGCGGGTGTGGACACCGCCGTTGACGAGCTGGGCCTGCCCGACGAGTTCATCCCGCATGCGTCGCGCGATGAGATCCTGCAGGATGCCGGG
>CALKHM010000201.1 GCA_937988695.1 uncultured Microbacterium sp.
CACCTGGGACGCCGGCACGCACTTCGTGACCCTCACCGCCGTGTGCGCGGACCGGGAGCGGTTCGGAACGATCACCGGCGCACTCGATGACCTGGCCCGCACCTTGCGCCTGGTCGACGACCTCACGGTCGGCGAGGCGAACGTGCTGCGCCTGGACCCGAGCTGACCCGAGCCCTGCGGGCGGTCAGGAGCCGCGCCGGTCAGAAGGCGCGCACACGCTCTCGACGAACGCCGCGGCGGCGAGCACTCGCGCATCGTCGAAGCGGCTTCCGGTGACCTGCAGACCGATGGGCAGACCGCGGGGCGACAGCCCGATCGGGACCGTGGTGGCGGGCAGACCCGCGAGGTTCGCCGGATAGAACATCGCCGACCAGGCGTCGAAGAAGGGATCGACGGGCAGCCCGCCGGCCGTCTCGGGCGTCTCCTGTCCGATCGGGAAGGCGGTGACCTGAGCGGTCGGAGTGAGCAGCACGTCGAACTCGTCGAAGAACCGCAGCCACTGTTCGGTGAAGGCCGCTCGACGGTAGAGGGCGTCCAGATAGTCGACGGCGCGCTTGTGCTCGCCCGCGCGGATGATCTGCGCGGTTCCCGGCGTCATCGCATGCTCCCAGTCGGCCAGCAGCGCGCCCTCGGACGAGAACCCCTCGCACACCGCGATGTCGTTCCACAGGTCGTTCGGGTCTCCGGTCGGCGGGTGCGCGGCGACCAGCGTGAGACCGGCCTCGCGCAGGGCCGCGACGGTCTGCGCGAAACACTGCCGGACGTCGTCGTCGACGGGCGCGAAGCCGAGATCGTCGCTGTAGGCGATGCGCAGCGCGCCGATCACCTCGTCCGGAGCGGAGAGCAGCATCGAGTATCCGCGCTGCGGGTTCGGGAACGAGAGGTCGTCGGCGGGGTCGGGACCGGCGATCACGTCCATCAGCAGGGCGCAGTCGCGCACGCTCCGCGCGATCGGCCCGGTCACCGAGAGCGTCTTCCAGCCGTGGAACCCCGGGTCTTTGGGGACGACGCCGAACGTCGGCTTGTGGCCGGCCACCCCGCAGAAGGCGGCGGGCAGCCGGATGGATCCCCCGCCGTCGGTGCCCAGTGCGCCGGCCACCATCCCGGCAGCGACGGCTGCGGCCGATCCGCCGCTGGACCCGCCGGGGGTGCGCGTCAGATCGTACGGGTTGCGGGTCGGTCCCCACACGTCGTTGTCGGTGAAGCCGCGATAGCAGAACTCCGGGTTGTTGGTCTTGCCGATGAGGATCGCCCCCGCTGCCCGGAGCCGCGCAACGGGGACGGCATCGACGGGCGGCCGAAAGCTCTCATACGCCCGTGAGCCGTTCGTAGCCAGAACGCCTCGCATCCAGATGTGGTCCTTGACGGCGAGGGGCACGCCGTGCAGCGGCCCCACCGACTCGCCTTCCCGGAGAGCGCGGTCGGCGGCGGCTGCCGCCGACCGCGCCTGGTCCGCGAGCACGACGGTGAAGGCGCCCACCGCGGTGTCGACCTGTTCGATCCTGGCCAGCGCACGGCCCACGGCATCCACGCTCGACGTCCGACCGCTCGCGATCATGCGCGCGGTCTCGGTGACGTCCGGGGTGAATCCCACGGTGTCGGTCACGGCTTGGACGCCCTCCGGAACAGCACAGCCTCCTCGTCGTAGTTCTCACGGCTGCGCAGGGCGATCTCCCGTTCGTTTCCGAGGTCCAGCGTGCGTCCGAGCACGATGTAGACGACCGCCGAGACGACGAGCCCCGCGAAGATCGCGATGTCGGCACCGCCGAGCGCCTGCGCGACCGGTCCGGTGTACCAGACCGTCACCGCGAACGGGATCATCGCCACGATGCCTGCGCAATATGCCGTCAGGCCGCGCCAGCCCCAGTTGTGGTAGAGGCCGCCGGGCGTGAAGATCTCGCGGATCGCGTACTGCCCACGGCGCACGAAGTAGTAGTCGACGAGGTTTACCGAGGTCCACGGGACCAGGACGTAGAGCAGGATCACCAGGAAGCTCGAGAAGTTGTCGAGGAACTCACCCGTGCTCACCAGCGAGCCGACGAACGCGGCGGCCCCGATCAGCAGGCAGGCGACCACACGCACGGTCCGGGTGGGCCGGATCGGCTTGACGGAGTCGGCCATCGTGATCAGTTCCATGGCGGCCGCGTAGATGTTCACCGTGATCACGGCGATGAGGCCGGGAAGGGCGGCCAGAAGCAGCCAGAAGCCGGAGCCCGGAAGGATCTGGTCGGCCGCCTGCTTGACGGCCTCCAGGGGCGACGCCTTGGCGAACAGCGCCGCCAGTAGCGCGCCCAGGGCCATGAGCCAGACGGCTCCCGCGAACACGCCACCGTACGTGTACCACAGCGCCTTCGCCGGGCTCGTCTGAGGCGGCAGGTAACGCGAGTAGTCGGACACGTAGGGCGCCCAGCCCAGCGCGTATGCCGCGGCCGCGCCGAACTGGACGAGGAAGCTCGTCCAGGTGAAGCCCCCGAAGGTCAGCTGGTGGGCATCCAGTCCGATCGTCGCGATCACGGCGACCGTGAACACGCCGAAGGTGAGCAGGAACAGCAGGGTCAGCCACTTCTGCGTGGTGTGGATCCAGTGGTACCCGAAGATGGCCAGCGCCACCGCCAGGCCGCTGATGAGGAAGTACCACAGGCCGTCAGCCTTCACGCCGACCGTCATGTCGAGCGCCTCGGCACCGAGCATCTGGTTGAACATGTTGAAGCCGACGAGGCTGAACACGACGATCGCGCAGATGATGAGCACACCGCGGTAGCCGAACTGCGCCCGCGACTGGATCATCTGGGGAAGCCCGAGCTGCGGCCCCTGCGCCGAGTGGAAGGCCGTGAACACCGTTCCCACCGCGACACCGAGCACGATCGCCGTGAGCGAGGACAGGAACGTCGCGCCCAGCGCTGCGCCCAGCATCCCGGTTGCCAGCGTCGTGACGTTGGCGTTGGACATGAACCAGAGCGGGAACAGCGACCACGGCTTGCCGCCTCGCGCGTTCAGCGGGACCCAGTCGATCGAGCGCACCTCCACTCCACGCGCGGACGACGAGGATGTCAGAGGGACGGGAGCCTCGCCTCCGGACGGAGCTGATGCGGGATGGCTCGGGATATGGACCGTCGGATCGTTCACTGTCTTCTCCTATGAAAAAGGAACCGATGACCGGCTCTGCTGCGGCATGCCGCCGCGGGTATGTCTACTGATTCACTGCCTGAAGGCGACGGGTCGCGGTCGACTTGTGGGCGACCATGCCCTCGTAGTCCGCGATCGTCTCGACGGGCGCTGCCACCCGGCCGGTCGCCGCGTGCGACACGCGCTGGAACGTGACCGTCTTCAGATACCGCGCTACGGAGAGCCCACCCGTGTAGCGCGCGCTGCGGCCGGTCGGCAGAACATGGTTGGTGCCTGTTATTCCCTTGTCGGAATATGCCACCGTCGACCATGCTCCGAGGAACAGTGAGCCGTAGTTCTGCAGCCGCTGTGCGAAGAACTCGTCGTCGCGGGTCATGATCTCGAGATGCTCGGGAGCCAGAATGTCCATCAGCTCGGCGGCGGTGCTCGCGTCGTGCGCGTAGTACACCGTGCCGTAGTCCCGCCACGCGGGGCCCGCGATGTCCGAGGTCTCGAGCTGCTCGAGCTGTCGGCCGATCTCCTCGATGACGGCGAGCCCGAACTCCCGCGAGGTGGTCACGAGCGATGCCGGCGACTGCGGCCCGTGTTCGGCCTGTGCGAGCAGGTCGGCGGCCACCAGCCGTGGGTCTGCCGTCTCGTCGGCGATCGCCGCGACCTCGGAAGGACCGGCCAGCAGGTCGATGCCGACGCGCCCGTAGAGCTGACGCTTTGCCTCGGCGACGTACGCGTTGCCTGCTCCGACGAGGACGTCGATGGGCTGGTCGCCCAGAAGCCCGAACGCCATCGCGGCCAGCGCCTGCACGCCGCCCAGGGCGAACAGGCGATCGACTCCGGCGAGGTAGGCGGAGTACATGATGGCCGGGTGACCGCCCGTGGCCGACGTCGGCGGAGTGCACGCGATCACCGACCGCACGCCGGCGGCCTTCGCGACCCCGACGGTCATCGCGGCGCTCGTAAGGATCGGGAACCGGCCCGCGGGAAGGTAGGCGCCCACTCGCGACACCGGGATGACCTTCTGGCCGGTGACCACTCCCGGAGTCAGCTCGACCTCGAAGTCGGCATACTGTCGCCGCTGCTCCTCGGCGAACCGGCGTGTGTGATCCACGCTCATCGCCATGGCGTCGCGGACGTCGGCCGGCAGCGCGTCGCCGCTGGCGGCAAGGGTGCGGGCATCCACCTCGAGGTCGGCGCCCTCCCAGCGGTCGAGCCTGCGCGAGTACTCCAGGACGGCGTCGATCCCGCGGCTCTCGATCTCGCTGAGCATCTCGCTGACGGTCTCGACGACCTGCGGCAGTCGCTGGGCGGCGACCCCTCCGATGGCGGGAGCCTTGAGGGTCTCGAACTCCCCGGAAATGTACTTCTCGTCGGACGCGTCGATCTGCATGTCGCGACGCTAACAGCGCGGAAGATCATCGCACAAGGCTGTATAAAGCTCGCTGAGGCATAGGATTTACCTGTGACTCTGGCACAGATAAGGGCCTTCCTCGCCGCCTATGAGACGGGGACGTTCACGGCGGCGGCGGCCCTTCTCGGCATCAGGCAGGTCTCCGTCTCCGAGCTGGTGGCCCGACTGGAGGCCGAGGTCGGCCTGGAGCTGTTCACCCGCGGAGCACGTCGGCTCGTCCCGACGGCGGCGGCGGACGAGTTCCGCGGACACGCGATCGATGCCGTCAACGCGCTCGAAGAGGGAGTCACCTCGCTTCGGTCGATCACGTCCCTCGAGGGCGGCGTCTCCACTTTCGGGGTGCTCCGCAACGCCGCGTACTACGACCTGGCCGACCTCGTGCAGCGCTTCCACCAGCGCTATCCCAACGTGAGGGTGCGCATGGTGGGGCTGAACTCCGCGCTCGTGGCCGATGCGGTGGCGGCCGGAGAGATCGAGTGCGGGCTCGTCGTGCTCCCGGTCGCCAACGAAGGGTTGTCGGTCCGGACGCTCCTGCACGACGAGGTCCTCTACGTCTCGACATCCAGGCCCTCGCGACGTGGCTCGGTGACGATCGGCGAGCTCGCCGACGCGTCGCTCGTGCTCTACGACGCGCACACGGGCTGGCGCGATCCGACCCGGCGCCAGATCCAGGAGCGGGCACGGGCCGCCGGCGTGCGGGTGGAGCCCATCATCGAGGTCGAGCACGTCGAGACCGCGATCAGCCTGGTGGCGGCGGGGGTCGGCGACTCCTTCATCAGCAAGACCATCGTGGACAGTGGCGCCTTCCCGTCCGGCATCCGCACCTTCCCGTTCGCCGAGCCGCTCTATGACACGCTCGCCCTCGTGCAGCGGGAGGACGCCCGGCTCTCCCCTGCCACGAGGAAGTTCGCCCAGCTCGCCGAGCGGATGCTGTTGTCCAGGGTCTCGCCGCGCGCATCCTGACCCTCACCGCGGCGATGCCTGTGAGGACTCGCCGCGACGGCGGGTGCTGAGTCATGCGGCCGGTGGAGGGTGCCGTCTCGGAGCATGGCGAACCGGACATCGCAGCGGACCCCTCACTCGGCCAGGCCGTGCGCGGCGAGCCATTCGCGGCGCAGCCGCGCGGTGGTGCGCAGCAGCCACGCCTCGGTGATCGTCTCGCGCAGCAGACCGGCGTCGATGCCGTCGAGCCGTGCGAGCACCGCCGGCCATCCGTCGAAGTGCGGAATGTCGAAGAAGGCCTCGGGATACGTCTGCACAAGCGCCGCCTTCGCGTCGAGTCCGTCGGTGCGGATGCCGACCACGTCGCCGTCAGGCCAGCGGCGGCCGAGCGCGGCGAGTTGCGCGAGGTCGGTCTTGCGCGCAGTGCGCTCCCAGGCGAACTGGCCGTTGGCGGTGCGCCAGCTCAGGCCGCCGCCCTGACCACCGGTGACCTCGGTGACGCCGGGGAAGGCCCGGCAGAAGGCGCGCACTTCCTCGAGCGTAGGCATGCCGCCAGTATGCCCGGTGCCGGCGCGGGAGGGGACCGGCGCGAGGTCTCGACCGGCCGGATCGCCGCGGCCGCGTTCAGAACTCCGCCGAATCGCCGTCGCGGCGCCGCGATTGCGGGCTCAACGCCCGTCGACCTCGCGGATCGGCGGAGTTCTGAACGGGCGATCAGGAGATCGCACGACGAGCGGTCCCGTCGCCCTCGTCCCCGCGGCGATCCTCGCCCTCGCGCTCGCCGTGCAGCCCCACCACCGGGCACGACCGGGGCACTCGCACCCCGAACAGCGCCGTGACCGCGTGGACGAACTCGTCCGCGCGACCATCGGCAGCAAGCTCCCGCGCACGCACCGACGGCGTATGCAGCAGGACCCCGGCCAGGTGCCGCAGCGCGGCCTCGGTCTGGGTGGAGTCGGCCCCGCGCGCCCGCGCGCGGTCGATCTCGGCGTCGAGCACATCGAAGACGTGGGAGCGCAGCGCGACCAACGCCGGCGTCACGGCATCCTCCGCCGTCGCACGGCGGTAGTCGGCGAGCGCCTCGTCGACGAGCGCACGCGCGTCGGCCGCCGCGTGGAACTCGGGCAGCGGCGCGTGCGTACGCAGCAGCTCGAGGTCGATCAGCTCCGTGTCGGGCACGGATGCCACTGCCCGGTCGACGTTGCGCGGCAGGCCCAGGTCGATGATGAGCCGCCGCTGCAGGGCGCCCGGCATCGCGCGCGCGGCGGCGAGGGTCGCCGGTTCGACGAGGACGGACTGCACCGTGCTGCAGGCGACCACCACGTCACTTCCGGCGAGGGCAGCCACGAGGTCGTCGGCGGCGGCGATGCCGTGGCTCGCGGCGAAGACTGCCGCCCGGCCGGTGCGCGAGTACACGCGCACGTCGTGCACGCCACGGCTGCGCAGCGCTGCCAGGCTTGCGCCCGCATAGCGCCCGGTGCCCACCAGCAGCACGCGCGTCTGTGACCAGTCGGTGACGCGGGTGGAGGCCATGTCCAGCGCGAGACGCACGACCGAGCGGCCGGCGCCCGACAGCTCGGTGCGGTTCTTCACCCCGCGCGAGGTGCGCGAGGCCAGCTGGAACACCCGCTCCAGCTCGCGTGAGACCGTGCCGCGCTCGCGCGCCGATTCGAGGGCGCGGCGCACCTGGCCCGCGATCTCGCCCTCGCCGACGACGACCGACTCCAGGCCGCTGGCCACCGAGAACACATGCGCGGCGACGGCCTCCCCGTGCAGCAGGATGCCGGCGTCACGGACGTCGGCGGCGTCCAGCCCGGTCGCCGAGGCGACGGTGTCCACGAACGCGACCGGATCGGTGGATGCGGCATCCCACGGCCGCTCGCCGGCCACCGGTGCGGACCCGGGCACCTCCAGGTAGACCTCGAACCTATTGCACGTGGACAGCACCACGCTGCCGCGGATCCCGTCGACGGGCCCGGCGAGCCGGGCGATCACCTCATCCGTGCGACGCTCCAGCCGCTCGACGGTGTCGAGCGCAGCGGTGCGGTGGCTGGACGAGAAGCAGAGGAGCACGGGGCTCAACGATACGCCGCTCGGATGTGAGCCGGCGCTTGGAGATGATGGCCCGCCTCACGCGGGCGGTGCCACGACGGTCACCGGCACGTCGACCGAGACGCCCTGCGGTCCGCTCACCCGCACGACGGCATCGCCCGGCGGGGCGTCCTGCGGCACCTCGATGACGCCGGAGAGCACGCCGTCGGTGTCCCCGTCGACACGGACGATGCCAAGGTGCGCGGTGCGCCCGTTCTGCGACCACTGAACCGACACCGACCGCCACGCGGGGGCGTTGCCGCCCGTGTCGTTGCAGACCTGCCAATACGCGCCGTGCAGCTCGATCCGCTCGCCGGGAGCCGCCGCGGTCGGCGCAACGCTTGCCACCGGCCACGCGCATTGCCCCGCGGCCGACGACGAGCATCCGGTCAACAGGAGGCCTGCGACGACGACACCCACTGCGCACAGTGCCCGAACACGTGCCATCGCCGCCTCCCCTCGATGCGTTCACGGTACGGCGGTGCGGGGCGGCACGGGGTGACGATTCGGCCACGATTCGCCCCCGAGCCCGACTCCCACGGCGGTCTGCGAGAATCACCGCGTGACCCTGCCCCCCGCCTCCCCCCGCCCGCTGCCCGCCGAGCATCCGCTGTCGACCGGATGGACGGCATCCGCTCCTCTCGTGCAGGCCTACCGCGGTGTGCGCGGTGTGAGGCTGCCGGTCTGGTTCATGCGACAGGCGGGCAGGTCGCTGCCCGAATACCGTGCGCTGCGCACCGGCATGGGCATGCTCGACACCTGCCTGGATCCCGCGCTGGCCGCCGAGATCACGCTGCAGCCGGTGCGTCGGCACGGCGTCGACGCGGCGATCTTCTTCAGCGACATCGTGATCCCGCTGCGCCTGGCCGGCGTCGGGGTCGAGATCGCGGCGGGAACCGGGCCCGTGTTCGATCACGCCGTGCGCACGCCGGCCGACGTGGATGCACTGGTGACGACCACGCCACCGCGCGCCGACGACGCCGTGCTCGCCCCGATCCGCGAGGCCGTGCAGCGCACGGTCGCCGAGCTGGGCAACACCCCGCTCATCGGGTTCGCCGGCGCTCCGTTCACGCTGGCCGCGTATCTCGTCGAGGGGCGCCCCTCTCGCGATCACCTCGCCGCACGGCGGCTCATGCACGCCGACCCGGAGGCGTGGGCACGCCTGCTGGCGTGGTGCGCCGATGTCACCGGCGCGTTCCTGCGCGCGCAGATCCTCGCGGGGGCCAGCGCCGGGCAGCTGTTCGATTCGTGGGCGGGATCCCTCGCGCGCGCCGACTACGCGCAGCACGTCGCCCCGGCGTCGGCCGGCGCGCTCGCGCATGCCCGCGGGCTGAGCGCGCCCGACGGCACGACCGTGCCGCTCGTGCACTTCGGCCTGGGCACCGCGCAGTTCCTGACCGAGCTGAAGGATGCCGGAGCCGACGTCGTCGGCGTCGACTACCGACTGCCGTTGGATGAGGCATCCCGGCGCCTGGGCGACGCCGTGCCGCTGCAGGGCAACATCGACCCGGCGCTGCTGGCCGCGCCCTGGCCGGTGCTCGAGGCGCACGCGCGCGACGTCGTCCGCCGCGGCCGGTCTGCCCCCGCGCACGTCGTGAACCTCGGGCACGGCGTGCCCCCCGACACCGACCCCGTCGTGCTGACCCGGCTGGTCACGCTCGTGCACGAGCTCGGAGCGGATGCGGCGGCCACAGCGCAATGACGCACGTCATCGTGATCGGCGGCGGCGCGGCGGGACTCGTCGCAGCGCGGACGCTCGCGGCTTCGGGCGTCCCGGTGACAGTGCTGGAAGCCGCCGCTGCCCTCGGCGGCAGCGTCGGGCGGCACGAGGTCGCCGGGCTCGCCCTGGATGCCGGCGCGGAGAGCTTCGCGACGCGCGGCGGCGCCGTCGTCGCCCTCGTCGACGCGCTCGGCCTCGCCGATCGCGTGGAGTGGCCGAATGCCGCCGGCGCGTGGCTGCACCTGCGCGATCGCACTGTGCCGGCACCGAAGGGCGGCCTGTGGGGCATCCCGCCGGACCCGCTCGCACCCGATGTCGTCGCCGCCATCGGCGACGAGGCAGCGCAACGCGCACAGCGTGACCTCAGCGAACCCCTCCCGCCGGGATTCGCTCCGGCGACCCTCGGCGAGCTCGTGCGTGAGCGGATGGGTGCGGCCGTGCTCGACGGGCTCGTGTCGCCAGTGGCGACCGGCGTCTACTCCACGCCCGCCGACGACCTCACCGTCGACGCGATCGCTCCCGGGCTGCGGGCGGCGCTGCAACGCACCGGCTCGCTGGCCCGTGCCGTGCGCGAGCTGCGCGGCGCCGCGCAGTCCACTCGGCCGGGCGCGGCCGCCGGCGGGCTGCGCGGGGGGATGGCGACGCTCATCGCCGCGCTCGCGGACGACATCCGGGCACGCGGCGGCCGCACTTGCCCCCGCGCACGCGTGACGGGTCTCGTCCGTCGGCACGACGGCTGGGACGTGCACATCGCCGGAAACGCTCCGGATCCCGACGCGCCCGCCAGCGCCGCGGGCGACGCACAGGCGTCCCGCCCAGAGCGCGTGCCCCGGCGATCGGATGCCGCCGCCGAGGTGCTGCACGCCGACGCGGTGGTCGTCGCGACCGCGCAGCCCGACGCGGTACGGCTCGTGGCTGCGGCCGCTCACGTGGCGCTGACCGGCCTCGACTGGCCGGCGCCCACCCGCGTGGACCTCGCCACGCTGGTGCTGGACGCGCCCGCGCTGGATGCGGCGCCCCGCGGCACCGGGCTGCTGGTGGCAGCCGATGCGCATGACGCCGGGCGCGGGCACCCGGCCGTCGCGGCGAAAGCGCTCACGCACGCCACCGCGAAGTGGGCCTGGCTGGCCGCCCAGGCCGGTGCCGGGCGGCACGTCGTGCGCCTGTCATACGGACCCACCGGTGCCGGCGATCCAGCCGCCGGCATCGGCGACGACGCGCTGCGCGATCTTGCGCTGACGGATGCCGCGATCCTGCTGGGCGTGCCGCTGGATGCCCGCCAGGTCGTCGGGTTCGCGCACGCGCGGGCGGCCAACGCCGTCTCGCTGGCCGCGCGCGGGCAGAGCGGCCGCGTTCACGCCGTGCGCGAGGCCGTCGCCGGCGTTCCCGGCCTGGAGGTCACCGGCGCGTGGGTGGCCGGCACCGGACTTGCCTCGGTAGTGCCCGACGCGCAGGCGGCGGCATCCCGCATCGTCGCCGAGCTCGCCGGCCCGGCACTCCCGCGTCCCTGAGCCCGCGCCCGCACGACACGGCCGCGCCCGCGCTCGTACCCGCGCCCGCGCGACACGGCCGCGTGCACATCGCAGGACACCGGGCGCGACACGCCACCCCGCGGTATCCGGCCACGGCGCGGCGACCCCCCGTCCTGCATCGTGCACCGTGAGGCCGCTGCGCGTACAGCAAAGCTGAAGGTTTACTGGGAACTCACACACAGCGCGACGAAGATGGGTGCCGTGTCAGATCGCGTCGAACCCGCAGCATCCCCCGTTTCCTCCTCCTCCGACGACGTGCCCGCCGTCTTCACCCTTTGGGCCGTGTTCGCCCGACCGACCGGCGGCGTCCCCGCCGATGCGCTGACCTCCGTCGCCGCAGACCTCGACGCCGCCATCGCGCGCATCGGCGCCGACGGCGTCACGGTGCGCGGCACCTACGACGTGTCCGGCTTCAAGGCCGACGCCGACCTGCTGTTCTGGCTGCACGGCGACAGTCCCCGCGCCCTGCAGTCCGCCCTGCGCGTACTGCGCCGCGTGCCGGCCATCGCCGCCCTGGCGCCGGTGCAGACCTTCCTCGCCGTGCACCGTGCCGCCGAGTTCAACCGTCAGCACATCCCGGCGTTCGTGCGCGGCATCGCGCCGAAGGACTGGATCACGGTCTACCCCTTCGTGCGCAGCAAGGACTGGTACCTGCTGCGCGACAACGAGCGCAGCCGCATGCTCGCCGAGCACGGCCGCGCCGGCGCCGGCTACACCGGCGTGCTCACCAACACCGTCGCGGCGTTCGCACTCGGCGACTACGAGTGGATCGTGCCGATCGAGGGCGACGAGCTGACCGACCTGGTCGACATGATGCGCGACCTGCGCTATGTCGACGCCCGGCGTCACGTCGTCATCGAGACGCCGTTCTTCACCGGCCACCGCATCGGGGCGTCCGAGGTCGCCGAGGTGCTCTCGTGAGTGCCGGCGCGTTCGATGCCGTGCTGCTGGCGGGATTCGGCGGACCCGAGGGACAGGACGACGTCATCCCGTTCCTGCGCAACGTGACCCGTGGTCGTGGCATCCCCGACGAGCGGCTCGAGGAGGTCGCCGTGCACTACCGGCACTTCGGCGGCGTCAGCCCGATCAACGCACAGAACCGCGCACTGAAGGCCGCACTCGAGGCCGAGCTGGAGGCACGCGGGCTCGATCTGCCCGTGTACTGGGGCAACCGCAACTGGGACCCGTACTTCGCCGATGCCGTCCGTGATGCGCACACCGCCGGCCACGACCGGCTGCTGGCCCTGGTCACGAGCGCCTACACGTCGTACTCCGGAGTGGGCCAGTACCGGGAGAACTTCGAGCAGACCCTCGCCGAGACCGGCCTCGAGCAGGCCGTCACGATCGACCGGGTGCGCGAGTTCTTCGACCATCCCGGCTTCGTGACGCCCTTCGTCGAAGGCGTGCGCGAGTCGATCGCCGCGGATGCCGCGGCCGGCGGTGCGGGCTCGTCCGGCGCCAACACGACCCCCCGGACGCACATCCTGTTCGTCACGCACTCCATCCCGACCGCCGCGGCCGAGGCATCCGGGCCCGAGCACGGTCCGGGTGGCGCGTACGTCGCCCAGCACCTCGCAGTCGCGGAGGTGATCGCCGCCGAGGCGGCCCCCGGCGTGCCGCACTCGCTCGCCTATCAGTCGCGCAGCGGCGACCCGCGCACGCCGTGGCTCGAACCCGACGTGAACGACGAGATCCGGCGGCTGGCCGCCGACGGCGTGCAGCGGGTGATCGTCGTGCCGATCGGGTTCGTCAGCGACCACATGGAGGTGCTCTGGGACCTGGACACCGAGGCCGCCCAGACCGCCGCCGAGGCTGGTGTCGGATTCGCGCGGGTGAGAACTCCGGGTGTGCACCCGGCCTTCGTGACCGGGTTGGTCGACCTCATCGCGGAGCGCGTGCACGAGGTGTCAAACGCCGACCGTGCTCATCTGACCGCGCTCGGCCCCTGGCCGGATCACGCGCCCGTCGGCGCGCCCGCGTCATCCGGGCCCGTCGGCGCCTCGGCAGCATCGGCGCCTGCCGGCGCTTCCGCGTCTCCCGCGCCCGTCGGCGCGCCCGCGTCTCCCGCCCGCACGGCCGGCGCCGTTCCCGCTGCCGCCGAACCCGTCGTGGCCCAATGACGCTGCGGGTCGGCACGCGCGGCAGCGCCCTCGCCGTCGCGCAGACGCGGCAGGTCGCCGATGCGCTGGCGGTCGCCCTCGGCGGCGTCGACGTCGAGCTCGTGCGGATCACCACGCACGGCGACACCTCGCGGGCGTCGCTGGCCACCCTCGGCGGCACCGGCGTGTTCGCCACGGCGCTGCGCGACGCGCTGCGCGAAGGTCGTTGCGACGTCGTCGTCCACTCGTACAAAGACCTTCCCACCGCGCCGTCGCCGGGCCTCGTGGTCGCGGCCGTGCCCGTCCGCGCCGATGCCCGCGACGTGCTCGTCACCCGCGACGGCACCCCGCTCGCCGCGCTGCCTGCCCGCTCCCGCGTCGGCACCGGGTCGCCGCGGCGCGTCGCCCAGGTGCGGGCGGCACGCGGCGATCTCGAGGTCGTCGACATCCGCGGCAACGTCGACTCGCGACTGGCCCGGCTGGAGGCCACCGGCAGCGAGCGGCTCGACGCCATCGTGCTCTCGGCGGCCGGCCTCGCCCGCCTGGGCCGTCACGAGGTGCGTGCCGAGCCGATGCCGCTGGAGACCTGGCCGTCAGCGCCCGCGCAGGGAGCGCTCGCGGTGGAGGTGCGCGCGACCGACGCCGCGGGCACCGCGCTGGCGGCCGCCCTCGCGCAGATCGCGGATGCCGGCAGCACCGCGTGCGCGACTGCCGAGCGCGGCGTGCTCGCGGGGCTCGAGGCCGGCTGCTCGGCCCCGGTGGGCGCGACCGCCCGCATCGACGGCGAGGCGCTGATCCTGTCGGCCGCCGTCTACAGCCTCGACGGGCAGCGCCGGGTGACGGCATCCGCCACCGCCACGGGCCCGGATGCCGCGACCCGCGCCGCGCAGGAGGTCGTCGCGGCGCTGCTGGAAGGCGGTGCCGGTGAGCTGGACCCGGCGCCGCAGGGTGATGCATGAGCACCCGACCTGTGGCATCCACTCACGAGCTGAGGAGATCTCACGACATGAGGACAATTCGACGCGATCCCGTACTCATTCGGTGCGGTCTCCTCGTCTCACGCGAGGAGGCAGGGGCATGAACCCTCCGGTGATCCGTCCGCGTCGGCTGCGCACGACCCCGGCGATGCGCCGGCTGGTCGCCGAGACCCGCATCCATCCCGCGCAGCTGATCCTGCCGCTGTTCGTGCGGGAGGGCATCACCGAGCCCGCGCCCATCGGGTCGATGCCCGGCGTCGTGCAGCACACGTTCGACTCGCTGAAGAAGGCCGTGCAGGATGCCGCCGCCGCGGGCCTGGGTGGAGTGATGCTGTTCGGCATCCCCGCCACCCGAGACGCCGTCGGCTCCGCGGCCACGCAGGCCTCCGGCATCCTGAACCGCGCGACCGAGGTCGCGGTGGCGGAGGCCGGCGCGGCGCTCGTCGTGCAGACCGACCTGTGCCTGGACGAGTTCACCGACCACGGCCACTGCGGCGTGCTCGACGCGCACGGCCGCGTCGACAACGACGCGACGCTCGAGCGGTATCGCGAGATGGCCGTCGCACAGGCGCAGGCCGGCTCGCAGCTGCTCGGCCTGTCGGGCATGATGGACGGCCAGGTGGCGGCCGTGCGCGACGCGCTGGATGCCGCCGGCTTCGCCGACACGGCGATCCTCGCGTATGCGGCGAAGTATGCGTCGGCGTTCTACGGCCCGTTCCGCGAGGCCGTCGACTCGCAGCTGCGCGGCGACCGGCGCACGTACCAGCAAGACCCGGCGAACCGGATCGAGGGCCGGCGCGAGGCCGCGCTCGACGAGGCGGAGGGCGCCGACGTGCTCATGGTCAAGCCCGCGATGAGCTACCTCGACGTGCTGGCCGATGTCGCCGCGGCCGCGCGCGTGCCGGTGTGGGCGTACCAGGTGTCGGGCGAGTACGCGATGATCGAGGCCGCCGCCGCGAACGGCTGGATCGACCGGGACCGGGCCATCCGCGAGAGCGTGACCGGGATCCTCCGGGCGGGCGCGGGCGCGGTGCTGACGTACTGGGCGCTGCAGCTCGCCTCGTCCGGGCGGGCGCAGTCATGAGCAACGAGTCGGCCTTCGACGCGGCATCCGCCGTCATCCCCGGGGGCGTGAACTCGCCCGTGCGCGCGTTCCGCTCGGTGGGCGGCGCGCCGCGGTTCCTGGTGTCCGGCCACGGGCCGTACGTCGTCGACGTCGAGGGCCGCGAGTACGTCGACCTCGTGTGCTCGTGGGGTCCGCTGCTGCTCGGGCACGCCCATCCGCAGGTGCTGGATGCCGTCCATCAGGCCGTGTCGCGCGGGTTGTCGTTCGGCGCGTCGACGCCGTCCGAGACCGAGCTCGCCGAGACCGTGATCGCCCGCCTCGCGCCGCGCACGGCTGCCCCGATCGTCGAGCAGCTGCGGCTGGTCTCGACCGGCACCGAGGCGACGATGACCGCGATCCGGCTCGCGCGCGGAGTGACCGGTCGGCCGCTCGTGGTCAAGTTCGCCGGGCACTACCACGGGCACTCCGACGGGCTGCTCGCCGATGCCGGCAGCGGCCTGGCGACCCTCGCCCTCCCCGCGTCGGCGGGAGTGCCCGCCGAGATCGCCGCGCAGACGCTCGTGCTGCCCTACAACGACCGAGCAGCGGTCGAGGCCGCATTCGCGCAGTTCGGGCCACGGATCGCGGCGATCATCGTCGAGGCGGCCGCCGCCAACATGGGCGTCGTCGCGCCCGCGCCCGGGTTCAACGCTTTCCTCGCACAGACCGCGCACGCCGCCGGCGCGCTGCTGATCGTCGACGAGGTGCTGACCGGGTTCCGCGTGTCCCCGGCCGGCTGGCTGGGGCTGGAGCCGGTCGAGGCCGACATCGTCACGTTCGGCAAGGTCATCGGTGGAGGGATGCCGCTGGCGGCCCTGGGCGCACGCCGGTCGATCATGGAGCATCTCGCCCCGGTCGGGCCGGTGTATCAGGCCGGCACACTGTCGGGGAACCCCGTCGCGGTCGCCGCGGGCATCGCGACCCTCGCCGCAGCCGACGCCGCGGTGTACGCACGGGTCGACGAGGTGGCCGCGACGATCGCGGAGGCGACGTCGACGGCGCTGAGGGATGCCGGCGTGTCGCACGCTGTCTCGCGCGCGGGAAGCCTGTTCAGCATCCAGTTCCAGGCCACGCTCGCGCACGATTACGTCGGCGTGCAGCGGCAGGAGGCGTTCCGCTACGGGCCGTTCTTCCATGCAATGCTCGACGCCGGGGTTCTGCTGCCGCCGAGCCCCTACGAAGCGTGGTTCGTCAGCGCCGCACACGACGACGATGCGCTCAATCGTGTGCTGGACGCACTGCCGGCCGCCACCCGCGCCGCGTCCGCCGCGCAGCCCTGACCCCGTTGAGCGAGGCGCCCGCCGGATGCCCGACGCCCGTTGAGCGAGGCGCCCGCCGGGCGACCGAGCCGAAACACCCCACCACCAGCACAACGTTTCGACTCGCTGCGCTCGCTCAACGACCGGGCATGAGCGACTGCGCTCGCTCAACGACCAGACACACCCGGCCCCGACCCGCGAGATCAGCCCGCGATGCGATCCTCGGCCCTGGTCGTCTCGATGTTCTGCAGCAGCCGCTCCCATACGGCGTCGAGCCGGGCGCGACCGTCCTGATCCAGCGACGGCATCGGCCGGCGGCACGGGCCGCACTCCACCGCGTACTTGCCGACGAGGTACTTCACCGCGGCGAAGACGCCCTCCTGCACCATCCCCTCGACGGTCTCGTTGACGCGCACCTGCACCGCGCGGGCGCCCTCGACGTCGCCCGCGGCCTCACGCGCCCGCATCGACCGGAACAGCTCGAGCTGCAGACCGACCGTGGTCCCGATCGCGGCCGTCGCACCGACCATTCGGGCGGGCAGATACAGCTCGTCGAATCCGTTGATCAGCGCGACGTCCGGGTACCGGGCGACCAGCCGTTCCGCGCCGAAGAGGTTCTGCGAGGTGTGCTTGATCCCGATGACCTGGGGCAGGGCCAGCAGCTCCTCGTACCCGCCGTCGACCACATCACGGCCGGTGAACTGCGGGATGTTGTAGACGATGAACGGCAGATCGACGGCGTCGATCACGGCCCGGTAGTGCGCGGTCACCTCGGCCGTCGAGTACCGGTAGTACAGCGGCGGGATCATCGAGATGGCGGCCACGCCGTCGCGCTGCGCCGCACGGGCGAGGACGACCGCGTCGCGAGTGGTCATCGCACCCACGTGCGCGACCACCGGGACTCTGCCGGCAGCGGCACGGACCGCCTCACGCCCCACGGCGATCCGCTCCTCGACCGACAGCAGCATCCCCTCGCCCGTCGACCCGCCGACGTACACGCCCTCGACACCGCGCGCGATCTCCGCGTCCACGAGAGTGGCGAGGCTGTCGAGGTCGACCGCCTCGTCCGCGCGCATCGGGGTCACGGCGGCGACGAACAGCCGCTCTCCGAGAAGGTCTGTCACCACGCCGTCCACCCGCCGTCGACCACGAGGTTCGAACCGGTCATGTACCGGGAGGCGTCCGAGACGAGGAAGATGAGCGCACCGTTGTACTCGTCGGCCTGCGCCATGCGCCCGATGGGGATGCGCGACTCGTAGTTCGCGTGGAACTTGTCGTCCTGCGTGTCACGCCAGACGCCCGACGGGGTCAGCGTGTTCACCCGGATGCCCTGCCGACCCCAGTACGTGGCGCAGTACCGGGTGAGGTTGTAGATGCCGGACTTCGCCGCGGAGTATGCGACCGGCTTCACGAACGGCACCCCGGTGTCGATCGCCTTGTACGCGTAGATGTCCTGCACGGGCGAGAGCATGCCGTAGATCGATCCGACGTTGACGATCGAGCCCTCCAGACCCGCCTCGCGCATCAGCCGGCCCGCCGCCTGCGTCACCAGGAACGTGCCCACCAGATTCGTCTCGACCACCTCGCGGAAGATCTCCGCCGGGAAGTGCTCGAACGGACCGGACACCTCCGGCGGCGCGCTCGGCGGGGTGTCCACGCCGGCGTGGTTCACGAGGATCGGCGGCACCCCCCACGTCTCCACCACGCGCTGCAGTCCCTGCTCCACGCTGGACTGGTCGGTGATGTCCAGCTGTACGGCCAGCACCCGATCCGTGTCCTGGGTGATCCCCAGGCGCGCCGCAGCGTCGGGCACCTCGCGACGCGACGTGACCACCACGCGCGCGCCGCGCTCATGCAGTGCCCGAGCGAACTCGGTGCCGATCTGACCGAAGGCTCCCGTCACCACCGCGATCCGGTCCTCGACCGAGAACAGCGGGTCAGTCCTTTGCTCCACATCACCCTCCTCTACTTGCACCGCAGCGCGGATGCCGCGGAAACACTGTCGCACCCGCCGGGGACGCCGCGTCAGGCGATCCGCTCGCCCGCTCCAGCATCGGCCGTCTGCACGCACACCTGCCGCTGCCGCCCGAGACCGTCGATCTCCATGTCGACGGTGTCGCCCGCGGAAAGGTACGGGAAGCGCCCGGACAGCGCGACGCCCTCCGGCGTGCCGGTCAGGATCACATCGCCCGGCTCCAGAGTCAGGTACTGGCTCAGCTCCCACACGATGTGGTCGATGCCGAAGATCAGATCGCTGGTGCGCGAGTCCTGGCGCGGCTGTCCATTGACCCACGATCGCAGGCGCACATCGCTCGCGTCGACCTCATCGGCGGTGACCAGCCACGGCCCCAGCGGCAGGAACCCGGGGGCCGACTTGCCCTTGGACCATTGCCCGCCCGAGACGGCGACCTGCCAGTCCCGCTCGGACACGTCGTTGCCGACGGCATATCCCGCGATGTGCGAACCGGCATCCGCGACCGAGGCGAGCCTGCTCGCCCGCCTGCCGATCACGACCGCCAGCTCCACCTCCCAATCGGTCTTCGTGCTGCCGACGGGGATGTGCAGGTCGTCGTCGGGGCCGACCACCGCATTCGGCGACTTCATGAACATCACCATGTGCTCGGGCGGTTGGTTGCCGCTCTCGGCGGCGTGTGCGGCGTAGTTCATGCCGATGCAGTACACGGCCGACGGGCGCGCCACCGGGGCGCCCACACGCAGCGATGCGCCATCGGCCAGCACCGGGAGCGCTCCGGATGCCAGCGCCGACCGTGCACGCTGGATGCCGTCAGATGCCAGGAACCCGCCGTCGATGTCGCCGGTGAGGGAGGACAGATCGAGGATCCGATCGTCTTCGACGATCACCGGGATCTCGTGGCCGGGGCGTCCGAGACGGGCAAGACGCATGATGCGCTCCTTCATGGGTGTGCGGCGGCCGCGCAGGTGGTGCGAGCACCCTGCACGACCACCGCGAGGCAAGCTCTAACGAGACGTTCCCGCGAGGGGTGCGAGCGCGTTCTGCAGAGCCTCCCGGACCGCGTTGGGAACCGGCGAGGCGGGACTGCGGCTCTCCCCCAGGTCGCGTCCGAGAATGGACAGCGCCGCCTTCACCCGCGCGGGGAACTGCGGACCACGAACGACCTTCCAGATCGGGAACATCGCGTCTTGAAGAGCGCGGCCGTCCTCGTGACGCTGCTCCTGTGCGGCATCCCACAGGCGCCGGCATTCGGCGGGGAACAGCGAGAGGACCGCGGAGATGGCGCCGTCCGCACCGAGCTCGAAGCAGGTGAACAGCAGCTCATCGGTGGCTGCATAGACCATCGCGTCGGGCGCCGTCAGTCGCATGTCGTACATCGCCATGACGCCGCCGACGCTCTGCTTGACCCCGACCACGTGCTCGATGCCCCGCAGCCGCGTGAACAGTCGTGGGCTGATCTCGTTCTGCGGCACCACGTTGTAGATGATGATCGGAAGCTGCACCTCGTCGGAGATCGCGCGATAGAACGCCTCGTTGCCGGCGTCGTCGGGGACGAGCACGTTGTAGAAGGTGGGTGTCACCATCAGGGCGTCGGCGCCCGCGTCGCGAGCGACGAGCGCCGCGCGCACGGCCGCCTTCGTGGAGCTGCGGATGACGCCGGCGACCACCGGGCGCTCCCCGGCGATCTCGCGTGCCTCGGCAACCAGTCGCCCCAGCTCGTCGTCTTCGAGCGTGGCTCCTTCACCGGTGCTGCCGCCCGGGCTGACCCCGTGGATGCCCTGCTCCAGGAGATAGGAGATCTGATCGCGATACACACCGTAGTCGATCGCGCCGGATGCCGTGAACGGCGTGAGCGCCGGGGCGACCAGTCCACGGGGCAGTGCCAGGGAAGACATTGACGCACTCCTTCATGTCATGGGTGTCAGCACAGACGTCGGCAACTGCGCGATTCGAAGGCACCGCTGCGCTTCACGCTACCCAACTCATCAGTCGTCTGTCAACTGTTGAGTTGAGGCCGACAGGGCCATTCCCCCGTCGCCGCAGACTCTCGTCATGCGTCCACCAGCTCGGGGGGCAGGAGGCGCTGCGGGAAGCCCTGCAGGGCGACGGGCCGGAGGAAGCGCCGGATCGCCGCGGTCCCCACGGAGGTGGTCTGCGATGCCGTGCTGGCAGGGTATGGTCCGCCGTGCTGCTGCGCCCCCGTGACGGAGACGCCGGTCGGCCACTGCCGCCACAGCAGGCGCCCGGCCCGCGCCGCGAGGGCGTCCACGAGAGCGGTCGGCGAATCGGCGTCCGTCCCGAAGATCGTCGCGGTCAGCTGCCCTTCGTAGGCCTGCGCGAGCTGCACCATCTGCTCCGAGGACTCGTACTCGACGACGAGCGCCGCCGGGCCGAAGCACTCATCGAGATACAGCGCCGGTCTCGTGAGCACGGCGGCGCCGGGTGCGTGCAGCAGGATCGGGGCGGGGAGGTCGCCTTCGGCGTCGCCGTCCGAACGCAGGGTCTGCACGCTCGGCGCACCGCGAAGCTCGCGGAGCCTGTCTCGATAGCCCGCCCGGATGCTGTCGTTGAGCAGCTCCGCAGGGGCCGGCAGAGCGTGCTGTCGCAGTGCGGCGGCGACGGCGGAGCCGGATGGGACGAACAGGGTGCCGGGCTTGGTGCAGAACTGGCCGGCGCCCAGCGTGAACGAGGCGACGAAACCGCCCGCGATCTCCTCGGCACCCTCACGGTCGGCGGCGGCGGTCACGAAGACCGGATTGTTGCTGCCCATCTCGCCGAAGAAGGGGATCGGGTCCGGACGGGTCTGTGCGACGGTGAGCAGTGCTCTGCCCCCGCGGATCGAGCCGGTGAACGCCGCGGCCTTGATACGGGGGTCGGCCAATGCCCTCACGCCGTTGTCCTGCCCCTCGATGAGCGCGAGGGTGCCCGCCGGTGCACCGGCCTCCGCCAGCGCGGCGAGGGCGAGTCGCATCGTGCGGCGCGACAGGCGCGGGTGGCCCGGGTGTGCCTTGACGACGACGGGGTTGCCGGCGGCCAGTGCGGATGCCGTGTCTCCGCCGAGCACCGAGAAGGCGAAGGGGAAGTTGCTCGCCGCGAAGACGAGGGTCGGCCCGATCGGCCGGTTCGAGCGCCGCAGATCCGGGCGCGGCGCCACGGGCCAGTCCGCATCGGCGGCGTCGATGCTGACGTCCAGGAACTCACCGGTTCGCACGACCTCGGCGAACAGCCGCAGCTGGAAGCTGGTGCGGGCGACCTCGCCCGCCAGCCGGCCGGCCGACAGATGCGTCTCTTCCTCGGCGGTCTCGACGAGCTCGCCGGCATCCGCGTCGAGGGCGTCCGCCAGCGCGTCGAGCAGGTGTGCTCGCGCGTCCAGGGTCAGGGCGGCAAGCGGCGCCTGCGCGTCGTGGGCGGCGGCGAGGGTCTTCTCGAGGTCGTCCGGCGCCGGGGTCGGCGTGCTCGAGGCGGGATCCTCGGCGACCGCTGCCTCGACGGAGTCCAGCAGACCGCCGAGCGCGGCCTCGACGTCGTCGCCGGAGGCCGCGGCAAACGCGACGAACAGCAACGCGATTCCCACCGCACCGGGGTCGGCGTGTCCGACTGCGCGGCGCCCGACGTAGCTTGCGCGACCGCGTCGGGCAACGAGGTCGCGCGTGGAGATCGCGCCATCGACGGCCGCGGCGACGGCTGCCCGCAGGTCGCCGCCACTTCGCAGGGCGACGACGGCGGGCTCGAGCGCGTCGACCAGGGTCCGATCGCCGATCTGCGCCTCGCCGACCCGTTGCACGGCCTCCAGCCCGCGGCCGCCGCCCACACGCAGCGCCTCGGCGAGGGAACCCACGGCCATCGCCTCATGCAGCTGCTGGAACAGCAGGCCGAGGAGAGGCCCGCTCGTGCCGCCGACCTCATCGAGGAACACGTCGGAGAGGATCCCCCAGATCTGCGGATCATCGGAAGCGTCGATGCGCGCCGACGCGAGTGCGATGCCGCCCCGCAGGTTGGCGCCGAAATCCCCGTCGCCCGAGCGCTCGTCCAGCGTGGTCAGGAGCGGCTCGGTCTTCTCGACCAGGTCTCGGTACGCGGCGAAGGCGTCGCGGAAGACAGCGTCCGTGTTCGTCATCGGTGTTCTCCCATCCAGCCCGGCGCGGCGGCATCCGCACGCCACAGATCCAGCCAATCGTCTTCGGCGAGGTCGAGCACGGTCAGTGAGAACCCGTGCATGTCCAGCGCCGACACAAGGGTGCCCACGAGTGTGGCCGGGGCCTCGACGCCGCGCTCGGCGAGGCGGTCCAGGGCGACATCCAGCACCGTGTACAGCTCGAGGGGCGTGGTGGCACCCAGCCCGTTGACGAAGAAGACCACCCCGCGGGCGCCGAGGTCGCCGAGGGAGGCGAAGATGTCGTCCAGCATCCGCGTGATCAGCTCCCCCAGCCCGGCGAACGGGACCGACGATGCGGCCCGTTCGCCATGGATCCCCACGCCGTATTCGATCTCACCGGGCGGCAGGTCGAACAGGCGCGCCTGGGTGTGCACGGATGTCAGCGACTCGCTGGCGACCGCGACACTGCGGCTGTGAGCGCTCACCTTCTCACCCAGGCGGACGAGCTCATCGAGGTCTCTTCCCTGGTCGGCTGCCGCTCCCAGGAGCTTCTCGACCAGCACCGTCGCGGCCGTGCCGCGCATGCCGGTGGCTGTCGCCGACGACTGCGTGGCGACGTCGTCCTGGACGAGCACCCGGCCGACACGGATGCCGTCCGCGCGCAGTCGCTCGGCGGCGATGCCGAAGTTGATCCGGTCGCCGGTGTAGTTCTTCACGATGTGCAGCACTCCACCGTTCAGCGCGACCGCGCGAGAGGCCTCGTACACCTGCCGGTTGTGCGGCGACGCGAAGACCTGTCCCGGTGCGACGGCGTCCAGCAGGCCCGGTCCGAGAAGCCCGCTGTGCAAGGGTTCGTGACCTGAGCCGCCGCCCGACACGAGCGCCACGTTCCGGCCGGGGTGGCGGTGCACCGCGGCGAGGTAGACCGGATCGTCGACGAGCCGCACCTCGCTCGCGTACGCGCGGGCGAATCCGCGCAGCGCACGCGACACGCCCTCCGGACCGCGGTGCATGAATAGCTGAGGCATGTTCCTGAACTCTCCGTCGCCGTCTTCCTGGTATGGCACGGCCCGAGCGTCGTGACGAGGGACGTTGCATGCCGCGCCGTTGAGTGACAGACTAACAGACGTCCGTCAACTGATGTCCGCTAATAAAGGATCGCTTCGATGCCCACCACCTTCTCAAAGTCGCACAACGGCGTTCAGCTCGATCTGTCCGGGATCATCCCGCCGATGGTGACCGCGTTCCATCCCGACACAGAGGAGCTGGACGAGGACCGTATCCGCGACGAGACGGAGTTCCTGATCTCCAGCGGCGTGCACACGATCTGCGTGGGCGGCAGCACCGGAGAAGGACAGGGCCTGTCCGAGGACGAGACGTTCCGGTTGAACCACGCCGTGGTCGACCAGGCCGCGGGCCGGGTGAAGGTGATCGGCGGGGGGATCGCCGACACCACCCTCGAGGCCATCCGTAAGGGGGAGGCCGCCCGCCGTGCCGGAGTGTCCTCGCTGCAGGTGACACCGCCGCACTATCTCTGGATCCCTTCCGTCAGCGGTCTCGTTCAGCACTTCACGCGCATCGGCGACGCGATCGAGCTTCCGATCCTCATCTACAACGTGATCCCGTGGGTGGACATCGACGTGCACGCCATGAACAGCATCATCGATGACGCGCCGTGGGTGCTCGGTGTGAAGCAGAGCGGCGGCGACATGCACAAGGTGGCCGACATGATGGCGCTGCTGCACGACAAGGTGCCGGTCACCACCGGAATCGACGATCTGCTCTACCCGACCTTCGTGCTCGGCGTCGACGGCGCGGTCACCTGCATGACCGCCGTCTTCCCCCGCGAGACCGCGGAGCTCTACGCGGCCGTGCAGGCCGGAGACCACGCTCGCGCCCTGGCGATCCACCGGCGTCTGCTGCCGGTGTGGCGCAGCATCGAGGGTCCGGGGATGACCGCGAACGCGAAGTACGTGCTGTCGTTGCTCGGCCGCGACAACGGGATCTCCCGGAGCCCGATGGCACGTCCCGATGCCGCGCACCAGGCGCGGATCCGTCACGCCCTGGAGGCATCCGGCCTCCTCGAGCCGAGCAGGGTCTGACCGGTGCGGGGGAGGAGATGTCGCACGCCGCCCCCTCCCCCGCACGCCCGGCCGCGGATTGCCGGCACGGTAGGATCCGACAATGTGGCCAGCAGGTGATCCGATGGAGGTGTTGCTATGGCGAGACCGAGTCGGTTGAGCATCGTCGATGAGATACTGCCGGTGCTCAGAGACCACGCGCGTTCTCTCTCCGTCGGCGAGCAGATGCCGACGGAGCTGAAGATCATCGAGGACTTCGGCGTCAGCCGTCAGACGGCGCGAGAGGTGCTGGCGATCCTGAAGACCGAGGGATACATCGAGATCCAGCACGGCCGCGGCGCGTTCGTCGCCGACAAGTCCGCCGCCGACCAGGCACGTTTTCAGAGCTGGTTCCGCAGCAACGCCTTCGAGATCACCGAGCTCCTCGAGATGCGCACCGCCATCGAGCCCTACATCGCGGAGCTGGCCGCGCAACGCATCACCGATGAAGAGCTCGCGCTGCTCGGCGAGAGCGTCGATCGTTTCGAGGCCATCCTGCTCGCCGACGACGTCGACGCCAAGGTGCAGGCCGACGAGGACTTCCACAGCCTGCTTCTGGCGGCCAGCCGCAACCGCGGTCTCCGCGTGTTCTACGAGACGTTCATCCCGAGTCTTCGCGCCTACCGTGCGCACGTCTTCTCCCCTCCTGCCGAGCCGCTGCTGGCCCTTCCTCATCACCGGGCCATCTACGACGCGGTCAAGGCCCACGATCCGGACCGGGCCCGCGACCGGATGCGCACGCACATCGACCACTCCCGGTTCGACGTGCAGCGGCTCGCCCAGATCGACGAGGCCGCGGCCGCCGACGGCTCGTAGGGTCCCACGCCGCTACCGCGCGGCCTGGGTCGCGACATCCAGGAACGCGAAGATGTCGTCCAGCTGCGCCCGCTGCATGTCCATGCCGCTGACGACCCGGCATCCGGCGCCCGCGGCCGCCCGCAGCAGCTCGGTGGGATCGGGAGCGGTGACGACATCGGCCACTACGGTCCGCGCGGAGATCAGCTCCACGGGCAGCGCAAGCCCGGGATTGATCAGCGAGCCCACGCTCGTCGCATTGATCACGAGGTCGGCCGACGCGAGGTCGCGCACCTGCCCGACCCCGACGGAGATCGCCGGAGCGAGGGCGGTCAGTCGCCGGACGAGCTCCTGCGCCCGCCCGGGTGATCTGTTGATCACGCTGATCGCGGCCGGCAGCTCGTCGGCCAGAGCGAAGGCGATGGAGCTGGCGACCCCGCCCGCGCCCAGCAGCGCGATCCGCGATCCCCGCACCGGCACCTCCGCCCGCTGCAGACACCGGACCATCGCGGCACCGTCCAGCTGATCCCCGGCCAGGTGGCCGTCAGGCATCCTGCGCACGACGTTCACGTTCCCCGCCACGGCCGCACGCGGTGTCACGCTGTCCACCAGCGGCAAGACGCGCGACTTGTACGGCATGGTGACCACGAGGCCCGCGAGGTTCTCCCACGCGCGCACCGCGATGAACAGGCCGTCCAGCCCGTCGTCGGCGATCTCGATCGGGATGACGGCGAGGTCGATCCCGCGGCGGCTCGCCAACGCGTTCATCGAGGCCGGGGCCTGAGCAGCGCGCAACGGAGTGCCGACGATGCCGCAGACGCGCGTCGCTCCGGTCACCCGCAGGCCGGGCACGCTCATCTGACCGCCGCCGGCTCGGCCGTGGACCCGCGCAGTCGCAGCTCCGCCTTCAAGATCCTGTCGGGGACCTCGCCACCCTCGCCATCGATGCGCAGCAGAAGCAGGCGTCCCGCCTCCATCCCGATGTCGTACGCCGGCTGCGCGAGCACGCTCAGCGGCGGATCCATCACGCTGAACACATCCATGTCGTCGAACCCGATGAGAGACACGTCGTCGGGGATGCGGACGTCCATGCCCTTCGCGGTCTGCACGGCACCGATCGTGAAGAGGTTGTTGTAGGTGAACACCGCGGTCGGCCGGGGCGAGCGGGACAGCGCTTCTGCCATCGCCCGCGCGCCGCCGCTGACGCCCAGCGACTCCTCGCTCGTGATGCTCTCCACCTGCACACCCGCCTCGCGGCAGGCCGCGAGAAACCCGTCCCGCCGCTCGGACGCGGTCGTCCCGCCCTGGCTGCCGCTGAGCACCGCCAGCCGGGTGTGACCGAGGGAGATGAGGTGCGCGGCGGCGCGGAACCCGGCGTCGTGGTTGTCGATGATCACCGCCGACAGGTGTGATCCGAGTCCACGCGGCACAGTGCGGTCGAACAGCGTGACCGGGACTCCGTTTTTCACCACCCGTTCCAGCAGGGACTCGTCCTGCACGCCGACGGCCAGCGCGACGCCGTCGACGAGCCGCGTCATCATCCGCGAGATCAGCCGCCGCTCCTTGCCCTCGTCGAAGTCCGAGCTGCACACCAGCACGAGATAGCCGCGAGGCCCGACGGCATCCTCGATGCCACGGACCACCTGTGAGTAGAAGGGGTTGGTGATATCGCGCACCAGCACGCCGATCAGTCCGGTGCGCCCGGTGGCGAGGCTCTTCGCCACCGCGTTGCGCACATAGCCCAGCTGTGCGACCGCGGCGGTCACGCTGTCGGTGAGCTCCGGGCTCACCCGCGCGGTCTTGTCCAGCACCCTGGCCACTGTCGCCGTCGAGACGCCGGCCACCTTCGCGACATCACGGAGGCTAGCCAACGACAGCCTCCTCGCCTGCCCTAGACACGCTCACCCGACTGCGCGTCGAACCAGTGCGCATCCGCGCGCTCGAATCCGATCCCCACCTCGTCGCCACGAAACACCGCGAGCTCCGAGTCCGACGCCACGAGCACATCGTCGCCCATCACCTGCGACCGGTACACCCACGAGCCTCCCTGGTTCTCGGCCGAGACGAGCTCACCATGCAGCTGCACCTCACCGACTGCCGCTCCTCGTCGAATGGTCAGTCGCTCCGGCCGCACCCCCATCACCAGCCCTTCGGGTGAGACGCCCAGCTCCCTCGCCTTCGCCTTGAACATACCATCGAGCTCTCCACCGGCTGGAAGGCCGGTGGAGCTCAGGATGTTCATCGGAGGACTGCCCACGAACTTCGCGACGAACAAGTTCCGAGGCATGTCGTACACCTCGCGGGGAGAGCCCACCTGCTGGATCTCGCCCTTGTTCATGACGACGATCGTGGTGGCCATGGTCATCGCCTCGACCTGGTCGTGCGTGACATAGACGAACGTGCGTCCCACGCGCCGGTGCAGCGCGCTGATCTCCACCCGCATCTGCTGGCGCAGCTTCGCATCGAGATTCGACAGCGGCTCGTCCAGGAGGAACAGCGACGGGTTGCGGATGAGCGACCGGGCCAGCGCGACGCGCTGACGCTGACCTCCGGAGAGCTCCTTGGGCTTGCGGGCCAGCAGGCTCGACAGCTCGAGCAGATCGGCGACCTCCCGCACCCTCTCCCGGATGGGACTGCGCCGCACCGCGCTGCGGAGCACGCGGCGGTTGACGATCGGAATCCACATGAGATTGCGCCACCTCTCCATCGCGAGCGGCACGCCGATGTTCTCCTCCACCGTCAGATGCGGGTACAACGCATAGGACTGGAACACGAAGGCCATGTTGCGGTGTCGCGGGTCGACGTTCGTGATGTCACGCCCGCCCAGGACGACCGCGCCCGACGACGGCGCGGCCAGGCCCGCCAGGATGCGCAGGAGCGTCGACTTCCCGCATCCGGAAGGGCCCAGCAGCACCAGGAACTCACCGTCGTCCACCTCGAGGGAGACGTGCTCCAGCACACGGTTGCCGCTGAAGGTCTTTCCTACGTCACGAAGCTCAAGCACCATGAATCACCAATCCGCTAGCCCTTGACCGCGCCCGCGGCCATCCCCGACACGATGCTGCGCTGCGCAAGAAGGAAGAAGACGATCGCCGGTAGGGCGAACACCAGTGCCGCCGCCATCACGAGCTCCATCGGAGTGATGAACTGCCCTTGGAACGACGCGAGCCCGATCGAGGCGGGCCACAGGCTCCCGTTGGAGATGAACGTGTTCGCGAACAGGAACTCGTTCCAGCCCGCGAAGAAGCTGATGACCGCCGCCGCGGCGATGCTGGGCTTGACCAGGGGCAGCACGACGAGGCTGACGATCCCCATCCGGGGAACGCCGTCGATGCGTGCGGATTCCTCGATGTCGATCGGGACGTCGTCTATGGCGGCCTTGAGGATGAACGCGGCGACCGGCATGACGAAGGCGGTGTTCGCGAGCACCAGGCCGCCGAGATTGTTCAGAAGTCCCAGCGTCGTGAAGATCGCATACAGCGGCACCACCAGCAGGGCCTCCGGCAGCATCTGAGTCGAGAACAGCAGGAATCCCACGATCCCCTTGCCGTAGAACCTGAACCGGCTCAGCGCGTATCCCGCCAGGATGCCCAGCGCGAGGCTGAGCACGGTCGTGCCCGCCGCGATCCAGAACGAGTTGCTCAGCCACAGGCCCACGGGAACCTTCGCGAAGGCCGCGGGGATGTCCGCGATCCGCTCGAGGTGCGGCCACAGCGACTGGCCGCTCTTGTAGAGCTCATCCGTCGAGCTCAGCGCGGTGTTCAGCATCCAGTAGATGGGAAATCCCGCGAACCCGACCAGCAACACCAACAGCAGTATGCGTACTGCCCGTCCGAGAATGCTCATCCGACTACCGGTCCTTCCTTGCCTGCCACCACTGAACGGAGAAATACACACCCGTGACCGCGAGCGACAGCAGCAGCCCGAGTCCGCCGATGGCGGCCGCCCTGCCGAGCTGCTGGTTCTGGAACGCCGTGCGATAGATGTTCACGACCAGGGTGTTGGTGCTGTCCAGCGGCCCTCCGCCGGTCAGCAGGAAGATGATCTCGAACCGGCGGATCGACCAGATCGTCATGAGCAGGGCCATGATCTCGACGACCGGCATGATGTGCGGGAGGGTCACGGCCTTGAAGGACTGGAACCGGTTCGCGCCGTCGAGCCAGGTGGCCTCGCGCAGCTCCAGCGGCACGCTCTGCAGCGCGGCCAGCACGACGAGCATGACGATGGGGAAGACGACCCACACCGTGGCGATGAGCACGGACCACAGCGCGATGCCGGGGTCGATCAACCAGCCGTGGCGGCCCATCCCCAGCGCTCCGGTGATGCGGTTGAGGATGCCGCCCTCGTTGTAGTAGATCCAGGAGAAGATCAGCGCG
>CALKHM010000202.1 GCA_937988695.1 uncultured Microbacterium sp.
CCGAGGCCATCGGCGCGGGCAGCCGTCTCAAGGTGATCGCGCGGGCGGGCGTCGGGCTGGACAACGTCGACATCAAGGCGGCGACCGCCGCCGGCGTCATGGTCGTCAACGCTCCGACCTCGAACATCATCTCGGCCGCCGAACTGACCATCGCCCACATCCTGAGCCTCGCGCGTCACATCCCCGCCGCCGACGCGTCGCTGTCGCGCGGCGAGTGGAAGCGCAGCGCCTACACCGGCACCGAGCTGTTCGAGAAGACCGTCGGGATCGTCGGCCTCGGCCGCATCGGGAGCCTGATCACCGAGCGGCTGCGCGCCTTCGGCGTGCGGGTGGTGGGCTACGACCCGTACGTCACGCCCGCGCGCGCCCAGCAGCTGCAGGTCGAGCTGCTGCCGTTGGAGGAGGTGCTGCGGCAGAGCGACTTCGTCACGGTGCACATGCCGAAGACCCCCGAGACGACCGGCATGATCGGTACGGCGCAGCTGAAGCTCATGAAGTCCACGGCCTACGTGGTCAACGTCGCCCGTGGCGGGCTGATCGACGAGGATGCGCTGTACGAAGCGCTCTCCAGCGGCGAGATCGCCGGAGCCGCAGTCGACGTGTTCACCAGCGAGCCTCCGGCTGAGGGCGGCTCGGCGAAGCGTCTGCTGGGCCTGCCGAACATCGTGGTCACGCCGCACCTGGGCGCCTCCACGGGCGAGGCGCAAGAGAAGGCCGGTGTCTCTGTGGCGCGATCGGTGAAGCTCGCGCTCGAGGGCGACCTCGTCCCCGATGCGGTCAACGTCGCCGGCGGCGTCATCGACCCGTTCGTGCGCCCGGGCATCGCGCTGGTCGAGATGCTCGGCCAGTTCTTCACCGGGCTCGAGCCCAGCGCCCTGACGAGCCTGGACATCGAGGTGCGCGGCGAGCTGGCCGCCTACGACGTGAGCGTGTACCGCCTGGCTGCGCTGAAGGGCATCTTCACCAACATCGTCAGCGAGAACGTGTCGTATGTGAACGCGCCGCTGTTCGCCGAGCAGCGCGGCATCGAGACGCGACTGATCGTGGAGGCTGAGAGCCCGCTGTACCGCAACATCACGATCCTGCGCGGCTCGTTCGCCGACGGCACGGTGCTCAGCGTCGCCGGAACCCTGGCCGGCACGCGGATGGTGCCGAAGGTGGTAGGCGTCGACGGCTACGAGGTCGAGGTGCCCTTCGACCGGCATCACCTCGTGATGCGCTACGCCGACAAGCCCGGCATCGTCGCGATCTACGGCCGCCTTCTCGGCGACGTGGGCATCAACATCGCAGGCCTGCAGGTCGCCCATCCCGACGCCAGCGGCCGTGCGCTGTCGGTGCTCACCGTCGACTCGCCGGTTCCCGACGACCTCGTCGAGCAGATGCGCGAGGCCATCGGCGCCGACCTGCTGCGCCAGATCGAGATCACCGAGGTCTGAGCCCGGTCACACCGGGTCGTCCGGTGAGGACGTCTCGTCGCGGCGGACGGTATCCCCGGTGCGGGGGTCGACAGCCGTGCGGGAGGTTGCAATCGTGCGGCGGCGCCGGAGCAGCAGCACGATGCCGATGATGAACACGACCACGCCCGCGACCATGAGGATGTCGCCGACCAACGCGAGGTCGATCCACGAGACCTCGATGTGGAGGGCGAACGCGAGGATCGCGCCGATGACGAAGAGGACGACTCCGAGTCCGATACTCATAAGTGCTCCTGGTTCCGTGTGCCCGTGTGAGACCGTCGGTCTCCACGGGGTATCTCTTCCAGCCTCCGTGCGCTGTGCAGGCGGGGGAAGGTCATTGCGATCGCCGGAAGATCGTGGTAGTTGCTCAGCCCCGGCCGAGCCCCTCGAGCAGGGCGACGAGCGCGTCCATGTCGGCATCCTGCAGCACAGGGTGGGGACCTGCCCCACCGAGCATGTTGTTGAAGTAGAGGCCGTCGGACACCAGTAACACGACGTTCAGCGACGCCTCGTCCGGCATGTGCGGGCGTACGGCGCCTGCCCAGCGTTCGCGGGCGTCGTGCAGCGCCGCGCTGGCGGCGGCGCTGCCGCCCTGGGCGAGCCGTGAGACGGCCAGCATCGCCCGGTCCAGCGGGTCCCCGGCCATCACCGACGT
>CALKHM010000203.1 GCA_937988695.1 uncultured Microbacterium sp.
ATCCTCATCCTCACCCTCACCGAAGCCAAACCCAAACCCACCGAACACGAACTGGCCGGTGGCGCGATACCACCGTCCACGGGCACCACCGGGAGTCTCTGACTCCCGCTGCCCGCCCCCGAGCAGGGCCTTCGCGTTGCCACGCCTCCCGTCGTTGGCAGCGCGGAGGCTCTTTGTTCTCGCACTCAGCCGTGCCGCATCCCGGACCGGCGGGGCAGGTGAGAAAAGCCAGCACCCCATCCGTCACACCCGTAACATCCCTCCGGAGCACGGCACGGGAAGCGGGCTCGAAGCGGGCCTATGCCGGCGTCGTCGAAGCCGCGCGGCGCGCGCGGATCAGCTCACGGAGCTCGATCGTGCGGGCGACGTGGGCGTCCATCGCGGCCGCACCGCTCTCGTGCTGGAAGTTCTCGATCTCGGCCACGAGGTCCGCATCGAAGGGCGTCCCCGGGTCGATGTCGATCGTCCGGTCCCGAAATCGGTACTTCGCTATCTGCCGCTGCCGCGCGTCGATCTCGGTGTCGAGCAACTGGATGAGACTGTCGTACCCCAGAACGCTTCCGAAGAACAGCCGGGCCCGGAACTCGAAGTTCACCGGCTCGACGGTCGGTACGTACGGGCTTTCGAGCCAAGCCATGAACTCGGCTTGTCCGCTGGGCGTTGCGCTGAAGATCTTCGCATCCTGGGCCCCGGGGCGGTGGCTGACGGTGAAGGCCACCCAACCACGTTCTGCCATCTGCGTGAGCGAACGGTAGACCTGGCTCATCTGCGTGCGCGGGCGCATGAACACGCCGCGCAGGTCCATGAACCTCTTGAGGTCGTACCCGGTGCGCGGCCTCATGAGCAGCACGCCCAGAAGCAGGTGCTCGAGCCTCATGGTCGCTCCTCTCCGTCGACTCCGTGCCCAAGCCTACGCGAGTGTGCGCGGGCGATGCATTCCACAAGTGGTAACAATTTGATTCAACTTGTGGAATCCTCGCCCAAATCCTGTTAGCGTCTGCGCAGGGCCGGTCCAGGACGGACCGCACGACACCGGAAGAGACGACGATGTTCAACTTCAGGAAGCGGGTGACTGCGACCGTCGCAGGGATCACGCTCGCCGCCATCGCGCTGGCGGGATGCGCGGGCGGGAGCTCCAGCGGTACGGCCAAGGCGGGGGAGGGCACGCTGACGATCGGCACGATCGTCGCGTCGAGCACGTTCGCGGTGAAGGATGCGCCGTGGGCCAACGAGTCGCCATACCTGCAGGCGGTGTACGACTCGCTGCTGCACCTGGACCCGGACGGCACGGTCAAGCCGTGGCTGGCGACCGAGTGGTCGTACAACGACAGCAAGACCGTGCTGACGATGAAGCTCCGCGACGACGTGAGGTTCACCGATGGGACGAAGTTCGACGCGTCGGTGGCCGCGGAGAACCTGCTGCGCTTCCGAGACGGCACCTCGCCGCAGAAGGCGTATCTCGCGACGCTCACCGATGCAAAGGCGGTCGACCCGACGACGCTGCAACTCACGCTCTCCGCCCCGAACCCGGCCCTGCTGTCGTTCCTCGCGCAGAACCCCGGGCTACAGGAGAGTCCCAAGCACTTCGGCGCCGCCGACGAGAAGACCGACCCGGTGGGCTCGGGACCGTACATCCTCGACAAGACGGCGACCGTGGTCGGATCGAAGTACGTGTTCACGAAGAACAAGGACTACTGGGCGCCCGAGCAGCAGCACTACGCGAAGCTCGTGATGAACGTGTACTCGACCCCGACCGCGGTGCTGAACGCGATCAAGGGCCGGCAGATCAACGGTGCCCCGCTGACCGACAACTCGGTGATCGATGAGATCAAGGGCGCCGGCTTCACCGTGAACGGCCAGCAGCTGAACTTCTTCGGGCTCCTGCTGTTCGACCGTGAGGGCAAGATGGCGCCGGCGCTGGGAGACGTGCGTGTGCGCCAGGCGATCAACTACGCGTTCGACCGCGAGGCCATGCTCAAGGCCGTCGGCAAGGGCTACGGCGACGTCACCTCGTCGATCTTCTCGCCCGACTCCTCCGGGTATGACCCCGCCATGGACAGCTACTACACGTACAACCCGGACAAGGCGAAGCAGCTCTTGAAGGAGGCCGGATACGCGCCGGGCGAGATCACGCTGACCCAGCCGCAGTCCGCCGCCTTCTCGCCCGCGACCTACGCGCTCGTCAAGCAGTACCTCGGCGATGTCGGCATCAAGGTCACGTATGTCAGCGTCGCCTCCAGCGGCTTCCTCGCCGACCTGCTCGCGGCGAAGTACCCGTCGACGATCATGCAGCTGCAGGCCGCGCCGACCACCTGGCAGACGCTCGCGCTCGACCTGCTCCCGAACGCCGGGTGGAACCCCTACCACGTCGCCGACCCGACGGTCGCCGAGCTCGCGAAGACGATCCAGAGCGGCAGCGACGCGGATGCCACGGCGGCCGCGAAGCAGCTCAACAAGCACATCGTCGAGCAGGCCTGGTTCGCGCCGTGGTACCGCCCCCAGCAGACGTACGCGACCGATGCGAACACGACGGTCAAGACGCAGACCGGGAACGCCTACCCGTACCTCTGGAACTTCGCTCCGAAGAACTGAGGCGGAGGGGTGGGGTGCCCACCGCGGCATCCCACCCCCGGACACGGAAAGGACCGACAATGCTCTCGTTCATCGCCCGCCGCGTCGTCTCGGGCCTCGTGATGGTGGTGGCCATCAGCGTCATCGCGTACATGCTGCTCTACGCCGGCGGCGGAGACATCGCCCGCCAGCTTCTGGGGCAGGATGCCACGGCCGAGACCGTCGCGCAGAAGGCGCACGAGCTCGGACTGGATCAACCGCTCGTCGTGCAGTTCGGCCGGTGGGTCGCCGGGGTCGTGCACGGCGACTTCGGGGCGTCCTGGTTTACCAGCCAGCCCGTGACCGACGCCATCCTCAGCCGTCTGGCCGTGACGCTGTCGCTCGTGCTCGGGGCGACGCTTCTGGTGGCGGTCGTCTCGACCGCGCTGGGAGTGCTGGCCGCCACTCGCGGGGGCGGCGTGATCGACGGCATCGTGCAGGTCGTCTCGCTGGTCGGCACGGCCATCCCCAACTTCCTCATCGCCCTCGGCCTGGTGCTGGTGTTCGCCATCAACCTGGGCTGGTTCACGCCGACCGGCTACGTGCAGGCCACCGACTCGGTGCCCGGATGGATCGGATCGATCACCCTGCCGGTTATCGCGCTGTCGCTGGGCGGCATCGCCGCGGTCACGCAGCAGATCCGCGGATCCATGCTCGACTCGCTGCGTCAGGACTACGTGCGCACGCTGCAGAGCAGGGGTATCTCCGCGCGCTCGGTCATCTTCAAGCATGTGCTGCGCAATGCCGCCGGCCCCGCCCTGGCCGTGCTCGGGGTGCACTTCGTCGGCCTGCTGGGGGGCGCCGTGATCATCGAGCAGGTCTTCGCGATCCCCGGCATCGGCCAGGTCGCCGTGACGGCCACGTCACAGGGCGACATCCCCCTGGTGATGGGACTCGTGATCGCCACCGGGATCATCGTCGTCCTGCTGAACCTCGTCGTCGACCTCGCCCAAGGTTGGCTCAACCCGAAGGTGCGTCTGTCATGACCGAACCACTGCCCGGCGCGCTCGCCGACGAGATCGCCGCCGCCGTCGCTCATCCACCGCGCTCGCTGCTGCGGCGCCTGGTCAAGAAGCCCGTGGCGGTGGGTGCGCTGGGCTTCCTGCTGCTCGTCGTCCTGGTCGCCATCGTCGGCCCGATGCTGGCCCCGCACGATCCCGAGACCGCGTCGGCACTCGACGTGCTGGGGCCGATCACCGGCGAGCACCTGCTCGGCACCGACAGTGCGGGCCGGGACGTGCTCTCTCGGCTGCTGTATGCGACGAGGTTCAGCATCGCGGGCGCCCTGCTGGCGCTCGTGGTGGCGGCGCTGATCGGTGTCACCTCGGGCCTGGTCGCCGGCTACTACAAGAAGTGGTTCGAAGGGGTCTCGGACTGGGTGGTGGGTCTGATCCAGGCTCTGCCCGGCATCGTCGTCCTGCTGGCCGCGCGCGCCGTCGTCGGCCCCTCGATGTGGATCTCGATGGCGATCTTCGGCGTGCTGCTCTCTCCCGCGTTCTACCGGCTCGTCTATGCCACGGTCTCGGCAGTGCGCGACGAGCTCTACGTCGACGCGGCCCGCGTGTCGGGGCTGAGCAACGGCCGCATCATCTCCCGGCACATCCTCACCGTCGTGCGCGGCCCGGCGCTCGTGCAGGCGGCGTTCGTGACGGGCGTGGCCATCTCGATCCAGGCAGGACTGGAGTTCCTCGGGCTCGGCGACCTGTCGTTGGCCACCTGGGGCGGGATGCTCAACGACGGCTTCGCGAGCATCTACTCCGACCCGATCCTCATGCTGTGGCCGAGCCTGGCGATCGGACTGACCTGCGTATCGCTCGTGCTTCTCGCCAACGCCATGCGAGACACCCTCGAGCGTTCCGGCGCACGCGCCCGGCGTCGTCGCACAGCCGACCTGGCAGTGCCGGCGATCGCCAAGCAGCCGGTGATCGACCACGGCACCGGCAGCGACGATCGCGAAGTGCTTCTGCGCATCCGCGACCTCGCGGTCGGCTATGGACAGGATGACGGCTCGGTCAAAGTCGTCGTCGAGGACGTCTCTCTCACCGTGCACCGCGGTGAGGTGCACGGCCTCATCGGCGAGTCCGGGTCGGGGAAGACGCAGACTGCGTGGTCGGTGCTGCGCTTGCTCCCTCCCGGCGGCCGGATCGTGGCCGGCTCCGTCGAGTTCGAGGGCGCCGACCTCTCGTCGCTGTCCGGGGCGCGGATCAACGGCCTGCGCGGCCGTCGGATCTCCTACATCCCGCAAGAACCCATGTCGAACCTCGACGCGACCTTCACGGTCGGCAGCCAGCTCGTCGAGCCGATGCGCGCCAAGCTCGGCATCAGCCGCAAGGAGGCCCGGCGGCGCGCCCTCGACCTGCTCGCGCGGGTAGGGATCCCGAGTCCGGAGCGGACATTCGCGGCCTACCCGCACGAGATCTCCGGCGGGATGGCACAGCGCGTGCTCATCGCCGGCGCGGTCTCCTGCGATCCCGACCTCATCATCGCCGACGAGCCGACCACGGCGCTGGATGTCACTGTGCAGGCCGATGTGCTCGATCTGCTGCGCAGCCTGCAAGCCGAGCGGAACATGGGGATGATCCTCGTCACGCACAACTTCGGCGTGGTCGCCGACATCTGCGACACCGTCTCGGTCATGCGCGCAGGCCGGATCGTGGAGACCGGGTCGGTGCACGAGCTGTTCGCCCACCCGGAACACCCCTACACGCGGTCGCTGTTCGATGCCGTCCTCGACGACGTCGGACCGGTGTCCACCGACGAGCATCCCCGCGAGGCGGAAGGAGCGGTTCGATGACCGAGAAGCTGGTCGAGGTGCACGACCTCGTCGTGGAGTACCCCGCCAAGGGGTTCCGGCACAAGCCGTTCCGCGCGCTCAAGGGCGTGTCCATCGACATCCGCCCCGGCGAGACGGTCGGGCTGGTGGGAGAGTCCGGCTCCGGCAAGACGACCCTCGGCCGTGCGCTGCTAGGCCTTGCCCCGGTGACCGCGGGTGCCATCGTGTATGACGGACGCGACATCTCGCAGCTGCCGTCGAGGGCGCGACGTGCGCTCGCACATGAGATCCAGGTGGTGTTCCAAGATCCGTACACGTCGCTGAACCCGTCGATGACGATCGAGCAGATCCTGATGGAGCCGCTCACAGTCCGTGACATGTCCGCCCGTGATGCCCGCGCCCGGGTGCGCGGCCTCCTCGACGAGGTGCAGCTGCCCAAGGACTCCGGCCAGCGGCTGCCCCGCGAGTTCAGCGGCGGCCAGCGGCAGCGGGTCGCGATCGCCCGCGCGCTGGCACTGCGGCCCCGGCTGATCGTCTGCGACGAGCCGGTGTCGGCGCTGGACCTGTCCACCCAAGCCCGTGTGCTCGACCTGTTCCGTGACATCCAGGAGCAGACCGGCGTCGCCTACCTGTTCGTGTCGCATGATCTCGCCGTTATGCGTCACCTCAGCCGTCGCGTCGCGGTGATGTACCACGGCGAGATCGTCGAGTGGGGAGACGCCGAGCAGGTCACTGCCCACCCGCAGCACCCCTACACCCAACGACTGTTCCTGGCGGCGCCGGTACCCGATCCGACCGTGCAGGCCCGGCGCCGCGAAGCGCGCCACGCCTTGCTCGCGCGCCAGAACCGCGAGTCCACCAGCACCGTGACCGTCGCCGTCTGATACGCCGACGAAGGAAGGCCACCTGCCATGCGCGCCATCATCCTGATGTTCGACAGCCTCAACCGGCACCTGCTGCCGCCGTACGCCGAGACGTTCGTCGATGCCCCGAACTTCGCCCGGCTCGCCGAGAAGGCGGTGACGTTCGACAACTTCTATGCCGGTTCGCTGCCGTGCATGCCGGCGCGGCGCGAGCTGCACACCGGCCGTTACAACTTCCTGCACCGCAGCTGGGGGCCGCTGGAGCCGTTCGACGATTCGATGCCGGAGATGCTGAAGAACGCGGGCGTGCACACGCATCTCGTCTCCGACCACCAGCACTACTGGGAGGACGGCGGCGGCACCTATCACACCCGGTACAACACCTGGGAGTTCTTCCGCGGTCAGGAGGGCGACAACTGGAAGGGGGATGCCGACGCCCTGCGGGGCGCCCGCTTCCCGGCATCCATGCGCCGCCAGGACGAGGTCAACCGCCGCTACATGCAGACCGAGGACCAGCACTCGCAGACCCGCACGGTCGACGCCGGCATCGAGTTCCTCGAGACAAACGTCGGGGCCGATCGGTGGATGCTGCAGATCGAGCTGTTCGACCCGCACGAGCCGTTCTTCGTGCACCAGCGGTTCAAGGACCGCTATCCGAGCGACTACACCGGGCCGGCCATGGACTGGCCCGACTACAGCAAGGTCGTCGAGCCGGAGGACCAGGTCGAGCACATCCGCCGCGAGTACGCAGCGCTGGTCTCGATGTGCGACCACTCACTGGGACGCGTGCTCGATTTCATGGACGCCAACGGCATGTGGGATGACACGATGCTGATCGTCAACACCGACCATGGATTCCTGCTCGGTGAGCACGGCTGGTGGGCGAAGTCGGTGCAGCCCTGGTTCAACGAGCTCGTGCACCTGCCGATGTTCTTGTGGGACCCGCGCAGCGGCGGTCGCGACACTCGCCGGGGGGATCTGGCGCAGACCATCGACATCGCGCCCACCGTGCTGCGGTTCTTCGGGCTCGAGCCGACCGACGACATGCTCGGTCGCGACCTCGCCCTTGCCGACGAGCGCCCCGCAGCGCTGTTCGGCATCCACGGCGGCCACGTGAACGTGACCGACGGGCGCTACGTGTACATGCGCGCGAGCGTGGACGCCGCCAACGGTCCCATCGAGGACTTCACCCTGATGCCGACGCACATGCGCAGCCGGTTCGCCGTCGCCGAGCTTGCCGCCTGGGAGCCAGCCGAGCCGTTCGCCTTCACCAAGGGGCTGCGCACGATCCGCGTCGACGCGCACGCGGCCTTCCGGATCAACTCGTGGCAGCACGGGACGCTGCTGTGGGACCTCGAGCACGACCCCGCACAGCACACGCCGATCGTGGACGACACGGTGGAGTTGCGGATGCTGCGCCTGCTCGTGCAGCTGCTGCACGACAATGACGCCCCCGCGAGCGTCTACGAGCGCCTGGGCCTGCCTGCCGACGGGGAGCTCGGCCAGGGCGCGCTGCGTGCCGGCGCCGACGCGCAGCGCGCCCGCGCGGTCGCGGAGCCGCTGCCGGAGCGGACCGAGCTGCCCGCGCTGGCGCTGCTGGAGACTCCCGTGCACGAGCTGCTCGCCGACGCGGCCACGCGCGCGGTCGTGGAACATCACCTGCCCTGGCTGGTCACGACGGAGCTCGTCTCCAGCGCGCCGTGGGCGAGCCTGCTGGGCATGGCCAAGACCGGTGCGATCACCGCACAGGCTCTCGTCGACATCGGCGAAGAGCTCGCCGGCGTGCGATCGGAGGTGATGGGCCGGTGAGCGCGCGGCGTCCCAACATCGTCTGGATCAGCACACACGACATCAACCCCGACCTCGGATGCTACGCCGGCGTGTGGCCCGGCGCGGAGTATGCGCGCACCCCTCACCTCGACGCGCTCGCGGCTCGCGGCATCCGCTTCGACAACGCGTTCGCGGCCGCGCCGATCTGCGCGCCCGCGCGCTCGGCGATCCTCACCGGGTGCTACCCCACGGCCATCGGGACCATGCACATGCGGTCCAAGGCCGTGCCGCCGCCCGAGGTGCGGCTGCTGCCCGAGGTGCTGCGCCAGGCCGGCTACTACTGCACGAACAACTGGTTCACCGACTTCCAGATCGACCTTCCCGAGGTCGCGTTCGACGACTGCAGCCCCACCGCGCACTGGCGCAATCGGCCCGACGACGACACCCCGTTCTTCGCCGTCTTTCACGGGATGGCCACGCACGAGTCGCAGCTGTATCTGGACGACGACGCGTTCGCCGCCGCGACCTCTCACGTGCACGCCGACGATCGCCACGACCCGGCCGCCGCCCCGCTGCCGCCGTACTACCCCGACGATGAGACGTTCCGCACCGCGTGGGCGCGCTACGCCGACCTCATCACCGAGATGGATCAGTGGGCAGGCGGCATCCTCGCGGAGCTCGATGCTGACGGCCTGCTCGACGACACCATCGTGGTGTTCTGGAGCGACCACGGCAAGGGGATGCCGCGGGCCAAACGGTGGCCGAACGAGTCGGGCCTGCGCGAGCCCCTCATCGTGAGCTGGCCCGGCCGGCTTCCCGCCGGCAGGGCGGCGACCGGGCTCGCGCACACGATGGACCTCGCCCCGACGATGCTGGCCCTGGCCGGACTGCCGATCCCCGAGGGCATGCACGGCGTGCCACTGTTCGATGCGGACCGTTCCCCCGTGGCCGAGCCGAACCAGTACATCTTCGGCGGCCGCGACCGGCAAGGCGAGGCCGATGACCGATCGCGCACCGCGCGCGACCGGCGG
>CALKHM010000204.1 GCA_937988695.1 uncultured Microbacterium sp.
GTTGGCTGCACCGGCGTTGATCTGAAGCTTGATCAGGCCGGTCACCTTCTTCTTCGGTGCCATTGTCTTTCCTTTCGTGCGCTCGAGAGCGCGCTTCCACGCACCGGGCGGATCCCGATCGTGGTGTGGGTTGATCGCGCGACTCGCGCGCAACCACAAGAGTCTACCGTATGCGCGTGCACACGACAGGCCGGACCGATGCCGCTGCGCGGCACCGGCACGACGTGCTACAGCATCTTGGTGACCTGGTCGAAGCTGAGCTCGACCGGGGTCTCGCGCTCGAAGAGCGAGACGAGAACGGTGAGCTTGCCGCTCTCGGGCTTGATCTCGCTGATCGTGCCCGGCAGTCCGGCGAACGAGCCCTCCTTGATCGTGATCGTCTCGCCGATCTCGAAGTCGACCTCGGTGACCACGCTGCGCTGGACGGCCGCGGCGCCCTTGGCGGCGCCTGCCTTGGCCGGCGCGACCTCCTTGACCTCGACGAGGCTCTTCAGCATGTTGAAGGCCTCTTCGAAGCGCAGCGGGGTCGGGTTGTGGGCGTTGCCGACGAAGCCGGTGACACCTGGCGTGTGCCGGACGACCGACCAGGTGTCCTCGTTCAACTCCATGCGCACCAGCACGTAGCCGGGGATGCGGACGCGCGTGACCATCTTGCGCTGCCCGTTCTTGATCTCGACGACGTCCTCCATCGGGACCTCGATCTGGTAGATGTCGTCCTCGACCTCGAGCGTCGACTTGCGCTGCTCGATGTTGGCCTTCACCTTGCGCTCGAAGCCGGCGTACGAGTGCAGCACATACCACTTGCCGGGGAGCGTCCGCAGCTCGGCGCGGAACGCCTCGTACGGGTCGTCCTCGTCGGTCTCGGCGTCGTCGGCGTCCTCGACCGCGGTGGCTGTGGCATCCGCGTCTTCGACGACCTCGTCGTCCCGCGCCGGACGGTCCTCTTCGCCGTTCACGTCGGGGCCGTCGTAGGGCGCCACCTCGTCGGCCTCGTCAGCCGCGCGGCGAGCCTGCTCGTCCGCAGCGTCGTCGCTGAGCACTTCGGCCGCAGCCTCGGCCTCAGCCGTCTCGTCGATGTGCAGTGCGTCGTTCACGATCGCGTCCGCCTCCGGGTCGTCGATGTCGATGTCGTCGAGTTCGTCGTCAGCGCCGTTGTCATCGCCCTCGTCCTCGACGTGGAGAGCGGTGTGCTCCGCCGCGTCGGCCGAGCGCTGCTGCGCCTCGAGCACGTTGCCCTCCTGGGCATCGTCGTCCTCGCTGGACTGCTCGGCGGCGGTCGCCCAGTCGGCGTCGTCGGTGTATCTGTCAGGCACTTCTTGTTCTCTTCCGTTCGTTGAGGGCCGCGGACCCCGCGTCAGACGCGGATCACGCTCCCGGCGAGCCGAACACCCAATTCACCATCCACGAGAACAGGATGTCGAGCCCGTAGACGATGGCCATCATGACCAGGACGAACCCGAGCGAGACCAGCGAGTACTTGGTCAGCTCCTGACGCGTCGGCGTGACGACCTTGCGAAGTTCGGTGAAGACCTGGCGGATGAAGATGGCGATGCGCTGGAAGATGTTGGGCTTCTTCTCACGCGGCCGATCGCTTGCGGCGACGATCTCGCCGTTCGGCTCGTCCTGGACCATCGACTCCACCTGAATCGTCTTCGGGTTGCCAGCATGCGCTGACGCGCAGGGCGGACAGGAATCGAACCTGCAACCTGCGGTTTTGGAGACCGCTGCTCTGCCAATTGAGCTACCGCCCTAGAGGCCCTCGCGGGCCCCGGGTGCGCCCGCACCCCTGCCGCTGCGACCGTTGAGGAGGGACGTGCCCTTGCCCGCGGGCACAGCGAAAGAATGCAGACTACAACTGCTCCTCCAGTGTACGGCATGCCTTTGCGGGGCGCGAACCCGCCGAGGCGTGAGCGGTGGGCTCAGTAGGGCTGCACGCCGTAGCGGTCGGGCTCGGGTGCGCGCGCGAACGCGCGGCCCGACACCGCGGTCGGCACGATGCGGACGTAGTTGTACTTGAGCGTCGGTATCCAGGGGCGAAGCCCCAGTCCGTCTGCCCGTTCCACCTCGCCGGAGGTGTCCAGCCGCTCCGCCCGCCCCCGCACGACGACGCTCCACGCGTGGGTGTCGGTGTGGTCATCGACCTCGAACAGCACCTCGTCGTTCACGGTCAGCGCGAAGAGCTTGCTTCCCTCAGCGGTGCGGAAGAGCACCGACCGGCCGTCGACGACGAAGTTGACCGGGAAGATGTCCAGCACCCCACCGACCCGTGTCACCAGGCGTCCGAGCTCCTGCCCGCCAAGCCGATCCCAGCACTGTGCGTCGTCGAGGGCGACGACGCCGTCCGTCTCGTCCATGCTGCCATTCTCCCACGGGGAGCGCCGGATCGGCCCGGCGATCAGGAGGCCACTCGTGCCGCCCCGCGCGAGCCCACCCGTGCCCGCCCCTCCCCCCCTCCCCCTCCCCCCCGCCCCCCCCCGCATCCCCCTCCCCGCGTCCCCGCCCGCGCGCCCGTCCCCGCATCCCCTCCCGCGCGCCCGTCCCCGCATCCCCCTCCCCGCCCCGCGGCCCTGCCCGCGCGCCAGGCGAGGGGATCTCACGAGCTGAGGGCGGATCCGGCCGCTTCGGCCCTCGATCCGTGAGATCCCCTCGCTTCGCGCAAGGGCGGACGCCCGAGCCGGCCCGCACTGCCCGATAAACTCGCCGGGTGGGGGTGCTGCTGAGTCTGATCGCGGCCGCCTGCTATGGCACGTCCGACTTCACCGCGGGCATCGGCGGCCGCCGTGGCGACGCCGGCGCCGTCGCGATCGTCGCGCAGCCGCTGACCCTGCTCGCCGCCGTCGTGGCGGTGCTGATCGCCTCCCCGCCCGCTCCCACCGCGGCAGCGCTGTGGTGGGGTGCGGCAGCCGGGGTCGGCAGCGGCATCGGCACCCTCGCGCTGTACCGGGGCCTGGCCAGCGCGCGGATGAGCGTGGTCGCGCCCTTGTCCGGCGTGCTCACCGCCGCGCTGCCGGTCGTGGCCGGCGCCGTGCTGGGCGACCGGCTGCCGTGGCTCGCGTGGGGGGGCGTCGCGATCGCCGTGCCGGCGGCCCTGCTCGTGTCGTTGCATCCGGGCAATGACGGTCGTCCGCGGCACAGCGGCGTGGCCG
>CALKHM010000205.1 GCA_937988695.1 uncultured Microbacterium sp.
AGCCCGCCGGCGATCGCATAGGCGTTGCCGACCACCGCGGTGCGCACATGGTAGGCGCCCAGGCCGTCGACGGCGACGGTGGCGGTGGGGGCATGCTCGAGAACGGAGACGACCTGCTCGACCTGGCGCGCGCTCAACTGCTGCACATCGCCGTCGTCGGTGATGTAGGCGCCGTCGGGGACGCCGCCGGCCACAGACGCGACGAGCAGGAAGCCCGCGCGGTGCGGCGCGTTCTGCAGCGTCTTGTAGGCCACCATCATGCCGTCGGTCAGCGACGGTCGGGGCAGGTTGGCGACGATGCCGTTCATCGAATCCTGCACCTTGTTGTCGAGATTCTGCTGCAGGATCCCGCCGAGGATGGCGCTTGTGGCCAGGGCCACGGCGGCCAGGATCAGGGCGACGATGCCGATCACGGTGGCCATGAGCCGGGTCTGCAGGTTCAGATGTCGCCGTGGGTGCGGCGACGGCGCCGCCGTCGAGATCACTGCGGGGCTTTGATCATGTAACCGACCCCGCGCACGGTGTGGATCAGCGGCTCGTACCCCTGATCGATCTTCTTGCGCAGGTACGAGATGTACAGCTCGACGACGCTGGAGCGTCCGCCGAAGTCATAGTTCCAGACCCGGTCCAGGATCTGGGCCTTGGACACCACGCGGCGCTGGTTGCGCATGAGGTAGCGCAGCAGCTCGAACTCGGTGGCCGTGAGCTCGATCTCGCGCCCGGCGCGCTCGACCTCGTGGCTGTCCTCGTTCAGCGACAGGTCGCCCACCCGCAGGATGGGCTCGGCCTCGGCCGACTGCGCGGTGCCGGCACGGCGCATGAGCCCGCGCAGCCGGGCCACGACCTCTTCGAGGCTGAACGGCTTGGTGACGTAGTCGTCGCCCCCCGCGGTCAGGCCCGCGACGCGGTCGCTGACGGCATCCTTCGCGGTCAGGAACAGCACCGGCACGTTGTTCCCGCTGTGGCGCAGTCGCTGCAGCACGCTCATGCCGTCCAGGTCCGGCATCATGATGTCCAGCACCATCGCGTCGGGCGTGAAGTCGCGCGCGGCCTGCAGCGCTTCGAACCCGCTGGCGGCGGTGTGCACGTCCCAGCCCTCCATGCGCAGAGCCATGGACAGCAGGTCCGTGAGCATCTGCTCGTCATCGACGACAAGGATGCGCGGGGCGGAGCCGTCGGCGCGCTGCAACGAGATTCCCGAGACTGTCATGGTCATACCCTGATTCTCGTCAGAGGACTGTGAGGTACCTATGGGAGAGACTATGCCGTTCCTGTGAGTTGCGGTAGGCGTCAGGATCGTCGCGGCAGAAGCAGGAACGCCAGCAGCAGCATGAGCAGCATGCCGATCACGGCTCCCAGGGTGTTCGCGACGATATCGCGCAGATCCGGCACTCGTGAGGTCAGGAACAGCGCCTGGGCGCTCTCGATCGCGGCGCTGACGATCGCGCCGATCAGCGGCGCGCTCCACCAGCCGCGCACGCCGAACCACAGCACCGCGAGGATCCCCAACGGCACGAACATCACGACGTTCGCGGCGAACTCGACGCGGTCGAATGTGATCCAGGCCGTCGACGGATGCTCGGCGAACCAGGTCAGCAGGCGGTTCAGTGCGTTGGTGATGTCCTCGCCGTAAGGGCGGGTGCGCAGGGTCATCCAGGCGACGCCCCACAGGTACGCGCCCGACAGCGCCATCAGCACGATCCGCGCCGCGCCGCGCTGCACGCGCATCGCGGGCGTCACCCGTGCACCGTCCGCGGACGCGCTCAGTGGGTGTCCTCCGCGCTCACCTCGGAGCGGTCCGCCGACCACAGCGTGTGGAACGTGCCGTCGCGATCGATGCGCCGGTAGGTGTGTGCGCCGAAGAAGTCGCGCTGGCCCTGCACGAGAGCGGCCGGCAGCCGGTCCGCGCGCAGACCGTCGTAGTACGCCAGCGATGACGAGAACGCGGGCGACGGGATGCCGGCGGCCGCCGCCTGGGCGACGATCCGGCGCCAGGCTCCCTGCGCGCGCTGCAGCGCGTCGACGAAGTACGGCGCGGTCAGCAGCACCTGCAGATCGGGCATCTGGGCATACGCGTCGGAGATCCGGTTCAGGAACTGCGCGCGGATGATGCATCCGCCACGCCAGATCTTCGCCACCGCGCCCAGGTCGATCTTCCAGTCGTAGTGGGCAGCGCCGGCGCGGATCTCGTCGAACCCCTGCGAGTACGCGACGATCTTCGACGCGAACAGCGCGAGGCGCACGTCTTCGATGAAGCCCTCGGCGTCGTCGACGCGCAAGTCGTCTGCGGGACCGGGGAGATGCCCGGCGACCGCGCGCTGCTCGGGGTGGCTGGACAGCGACCGGGCGAAGACCGCCTCGGCGATGCCGGAGACCGGCACACCCAGGTCGATCGCGGTCTGCACGGTCCACCCGCCGGTGCCCTTCGCGCCGGCCTGATCCTGGATGACATCCACGAGCGGCGCGCCGGTGGCGGCATCCTGCTGACGCAGCACCTCTGCGGTGATCTCGATGAGATACGAGTTCAGCTCGCCCTCGTTCCACCGCGTGAACACGTCGGCGATTTCGGCGGGGGAGCGCCCGGTGCCACGACGGATCAGGTCGTAGGCCTCGGCGATCAGCTGCATGTCGGCGTATTCGATGCCGTTGTGCACCATCTTCACGAAGTGGCCGGCGCCGTCATGGCCGACGTGCGTCACGCACGGCTCGCCCTCGGCGACTGCGGCGATCGAGCGCAGGATGGGGCCGAGGGTCACCCACGACTGGTCAGAGCCGCCGGGCATCAGCGAGGGTCCGAGCAGCGCCCCCTCTTCGCCGCCGGACACGCCCATGCCGACGAAGTTGATCCCCGTCTCACGCACCGCCTTCTCGCGGCGGATCGTGTCGGTGAACAGGGCGTTCCCGCCGTCGACGATGATGTCGCCGGGCTCGAAGACCCGCACGAGCTCGTCGATCACGGCATCCGTGCCGGCGCCGGCCTTGACCATGATGACCGCGGTGCGCGGCGTGGTCAGCGACGAGGCGAACTCCTCATATGAGAACGACGGGACGAAGCCCGCCTCGGGGTGCTCGGCGACGAGCTCATCGGTCTTGGCACGGCTCCGGTTGTAGACGGCCACGGTGTTTCCCGGGCGGGACGCGAGGTTGCGCGCGAGGTTCGATCCCATGACGGCGAGTCCGACGACTCCGATGTTGGCGATGGTTTCGGGCACAGTTCTCTCCTCAGGAAACACGGTGCGGCGCGGATGTGACGGCTCGGAGTGATCAGTGCTTGCGGTAGTTCTGCCGGCCGAGGTGCCAGAACGACGCCACGATGCCCACGATGCCGATCACGACGATCAGCCCGACATAGCCGAACAGGAGATCCGAGGCGAGCTGGGCGTTCATGTGGTCCTCCGGAGTCGGTGCAGGCGGTCGTCGTCTTCATCGTACCGGTCCGCCTGATAGACTCGGGACCGCAACTTCGGCGAGGGATGCCCATCCGCCCGGACGGCGGGACGAGGCATCCGTGATCGACGCGGTGAAGCGGGCCCCGACGGCTTTCCTCACGCGCATGCGTTCGAGTTGAACACGACCCCGAATACATCCGGACCCGCATCGGTGGGTCCCGCAAGGAGATGGACATGTCCGAGGACACCACCGTCCACGCAGAACTGCGTGAGAACTTCGGCAAGGGCTTCGCCCGCCGCCTGCGCGCCGCCGGGAAGATCCCGGCCGTCATCTACGGGCACGGCACCGCGCCCGTGCACGTCGCGCTGCCCGGCCACCAGCTCTCGCTGCTCGTGCGCCGTGCCAACGCGGTGCTCGAGCTCGACGTGAACGGCAAGAGCCAGCTGACCCTGGTCAAGGACGTGCAGCGCGACCCGGTGCGTCAGATCATCGAGCACGTCGACCTGCTCGTCGTCAAGAGGGGCGAGAAGATCCAGGTCGAGGTGCCGGTCATCGTCACCGGCGAGTCGGCGCCCGGCACCATGGTGAACCTCGACACCGCGACGCTGCGCCTGGAGGTCGAGGCCACGCACATCCCCGAGCACGTCGAGGTCAGCGTCGAGGGCCGCGAAGAGGGCGAGCACGTCACGGCCGCCGACATCCCGCTGCCGCAGGGCGCCGCCCTCGTGGACGACCCGGAGCTGCTCATCGTCGCGATCTCCATCCCGGCGGTCGTCGCCGAGGACGAGCCGGCAGAAGAGGCGGAGCCTGCCGCTGCTCCGGCAGAGGAGGCTTCCGCGGAGTGATCCGCGGGATGACGGATGCCGCAGACGTGGCTGGTGGTGGGGCTGGGAAATCCCGGGCCGCAGTATGAGCTGACCCGGCACAACATGGGCCAGCTGGTTGTCGACGAGCTCGCGGAGCGCCGTGCCGAGAGGTTCAAAACCCACAAGGCCGGCGCGCGCGTCGTGGAGACCTGGCTGCGGCCGGGCGGCGACAAACTCGTGCTGGCCAAGCTCAACAGCTACATGAACGTCTCCGGCGGACCGGTGGCGAACCTCGCGAGGTTCTACGGCGTCGAACCCGCGCACGTGGTGGTGATCCACGACGAGCTGGACATCCCGTTCGACGCGCTCCGGCTGAAGGTCGGCGGCGGGCACGGTGGGCACAACGGCGTGCGCGACATCGCCAAGGCACTGGGAACCGCCGACTTCCCCCGCGTGCGGGTGGGCATCGGGCGCCCGCCGGGGCGACAAGATGCGGCGGACTGGGTGCTGACGCCCTTCGGCGCCGCCGATCGCAAGCTCCTGCCTGCCGTGCTCTCGGATGCCGCCGACGCGGTCGAACAGCTCATCGGCGAGGGCCTGCTGGCTGCCCAGCAGACCCACCACGCGCCGCGCCCCTGAACGGGACGCCCCGGGCGCCGGCTCAGCCCACCGGCAGCGTCGAGGCCGTGGCGAAGCCGGCGAGCAGGGTGCTGGTGCCGGCGGCGATGAACAGCGCGGGCCCGGTGAAAGCGACGACGGCCGCGGCGATCCCGAATTCACGGCCGCGGTGCGTCGCGATCGCGATGAGGCCCTGGATGAGCGCCCACAGACCACCCAGCGTGCCGATCCAGAACGTGATCTCGACCACCAGGACCCAGCCCTGCAGCGGTGCGATCCAGGTCGGATCGATGCCCTGGCCCACCGGCGCCTCGGCCAGGGCCCGCCCGCCCGCGACGCCGATCGGATACCCGCCGAGGAACGCGATGACGGTGGCGGCGACCACCACGACCACGGCGGCGATCAGGGCGACGATGCCCAGCAGGCGGCGGGACGCCCCCGCGGGGCCGAACATGTCGCCGGCCGGCTCGGGCAGGGGGGAGAACAGATCGGAGCTCACCCGGCTCATCCTAGCGATCCGCTCCTGTCGGCTCCGCTGCGCACGCGGGCGACGGGCGCGTAGCCTGACGGCAGAACGCGACGACCGTCGCCCGTCCCGGAGGAGTGCGCAGATGGATCGAGTGACTCGCAGTGAACAGGTGTACACGCGGCTGTTCGGCCGCCGCGACACGTCGACGGCGGACACCGATCCGGAGTTCGGGGAGATCCTTCGCCGGCTGATCTTCGGCGAGGTCTTCGACGTCGGCGGGCTGGAGGATCGCACCCGCGAGCTGATCACCGTGGTGGTCCTTGCCACGATGCAGACCCTGCCACAGCTGAAGGCGCACACGGCGGCGGCGCTGAACGTCGCCGTCACCCCCGTCGAGCTGCGCGAGGCCGTCTACCAGTGCGCGCCGTTCATCGGGTTTCCGAAGACGCTCAACGCCCTCGGCGTCGTCAACGAGGTGTTCGAGAGCCGCGGGATCGCGTTGCCGCTGCCCGAGCAGGGGACCGTCCCGGAGCCGGACAGGTTCGCGCGCGGACGCGCCATCCAGGGACCGATCTACGGTGACGAGATCGCGGAGAGCCTGGGGGGCCTGCCGGCCGGACTGCGCGATGCGATGCCGGGCTTTCTCACCGCGTTCTGCTTCGGCGACTTCTACACCCGCGATGGCCTGCCGGTGGCGACCCGTGAGCTGCTGGTGCTGTGCATGCTGGCCGCGCTCGGCCAGACCACGCAGATCCGCGCGCACGTGCGCGGCAACCTCGCCGTGGGCAACTCCGCGCAGACGCTGACGGCGGCGCTCATCCACTGCTTCCCGTACATCGGGTTCCCGCTCGCATTGAACGCGATCCGCATCGTGCAGGAGGTGTCCGGCCCGGACGCCACAGACGAGTGAGGGGCGGCCAGAGGGCGGCTCGCACGCCCGTGTCCCCGCTGCGCCGTAGAATCCTCTGGTGACAGTTCCCGGGATCGCGCGCGCCCTCGCGCAGGCCGATGCGGTGCGGGAGGCGCTGACCGCGGCATCCGTCGACACTGATTTCTCCCTGGTCGAGGGCTTGAACGCGCCGGTGCTGGCAGCGCTCGTCGAGCGCCGCCGCGCCGCCGGTCACCCGGCCGCCCTGCTGGTGATCACACCCACCAGCCGGCGGGCCGAGACGGTGGGTCCGGCGCTGGGCGAGCTGCTTCCCGGCGCTACGGTCGTGCACTTCCCCGCCTGGGAGACGCTGCCGCACGAACGGCTCAGCCCCAGCGCGGAGACCGTCGGGCGGCGGCTGGACGCGCTCCGACGCGCGCGGGAGTGGTCCCAGGCGCCGGATTCTGGGCCGCTGGTGATCACCGCCTCGGTGCGGGGGGCGCTGCAGCCACTGGCCGCCGGTCTGGACGAGGTCGCCCCGATCGTGCTGGCGGTCGGCTCGCGCGGGCACGATCTCTCGGCCGTGTCGGCCGAGCTCGTGCAGCGAGCGTACCTGCGCGTGGACATGGTCTCCCGTCGCGGAGAATTCGCCGTGCGCGGCGGCATCCTCGACGTGTTCCCGCCCACCGCCGACCATCCGTTGCGCATCGAGTTCTTCGGCGACGAGATCGACCAGATCCGTGCGTTCTCGGTGACCGACCAGCGCAGCCTGCCCGATGAGACCGGCCGCGTGCAGCTGCTGCCCAGCCGCGAGCTGCTGCTGACCCCGGCCGTGCGCGCGCGTGCGCGTGAGCTCGCCGAGCGCTCTCCGGGCGTGCGCGGCATGCTGGAGAAGCTAGCGGAGGGCATCCCGGCCGAGGGCATGGAATCGCTCACCCCGGCCCTCGTCGACGAGCTCGTCACGCTCGTGGACTATCTGCCCAGCGGCACCGCGGTGGCGCTGCTGGACCCGGAACGGGCCGTGACCCGATCGCTGACCCTCAGCGAGACCAACCGCGAGTTCCTCGAGGCGGCATGGAACGCGGCCACTGCGGGCGGCCAGGCGCCCCTGGACCTCGGCGCCGGTGACTTCCTGACGCTCGGCGACCTGCATGAGCGGGCGCGCGAGCACGGTGGCGTGTGGTGGACGTTCAGCGCCTTCGACGCGGGAACAGCGGATGCCGCCGCGGAGGGCCTCCTGTCCCCCGACGACGACGATGATGACGCCGAGGCCACCCGCATCCAGGGCCAGGCCGTGCCCTCGTTCCAGGGGAACATCGACGGGGCCACCGTGCACATCGCCGAGCTGCTGCGCGACGGGTACCGGGTCGTGGTCGCCGCCTCCGGCGTGGGGCTCGCCGACCGTGCACGCGACGTGCTGGCCGAGCGGGCGGTCGCCGCGCGCCGCGTCGACGAGGTGCGCGAGGCTCCCGAACCCGGGGTCGCGCACGTCGTGGTGGCCAGCCTCGAGCGCGGATTCGAGGCACCCGCTGCCAGACTCGCCGTGCTCACCGAGAACGAGTTCTACGGCCGGAGCGTCGGCGCGGACTCCCGTATGGTGCGCAAGCTCGCCTCGCGTCGCCGCAACGTCGTCGACCCGCTGCAGCTGAAGCCCGGCGACATCGTCGTGCACTCCACCCACGGCATCGGGCGATTCGTGGAGCTCACCCAGCGCGAGGTCTCCAGCGGCGGGCGCAATCCGGTCAAGAGCACCCGCGAGTATCTCGTGCTCGAGTACGCGCCGAGTAAGCGCGGGCACCCCGGTGACAAGCTGTTCGTGCCCACCGACCAGCTCGACCTGCTCTCGCGCTACGTCGGCGGGGATGCGCCGGCGCTGTCGAAGATGGGCGGCAGCGACTGGGCCCGTGCCAAGGGCAAGGCACGCAAGGCCGTGCGTGACATCGCCGTCGAGCTCGTGAAGCTGTACTCCGCGCGGATGGCGTCCAAGGGCCACGCGTTCGGTGCCGACACCCCCTGGCAGCGCGAGCTGGAAGAGGCGTTCCCGTTCGCGGAGACGCCGGATCAGCTGCAGACGATCGACGAGATCAAGGCCGACATGGAGAAGCCGATTCCGATGGACCGGCTGCTGTCCGGCGACGTCGGCTTCGGCAAGACCGAGGTGGCCGTGCGGGCGGCGTTCAAGGCGATCCAGGACGGCAAGCAGGTCGCGATGCTGGTACCTACGACGCTCCTGGTCAAACAGCACCTGGACACCTTCACCGAGCGGTTCGCCGGCTTCCCCGTGAAGGTGTGGCCGCTGTCGCGATTCCAGACCGACAGCGAGGCGCGGGCGACCCTGGCCGGCCTCGCCGACGGGACCATCGACATGGTCATCGGCACGCACCGCATCCTCACCGAGAAGGTGGCGTTCAAGGACCTCGGGCTGCTGATCGTCGACGAGGAGCAGCGCTTCGGGGTCGAGCACAAGGACGCGTTGAAGAAGCTCAAGGTCGGAGTGGACATCCTCGCGATGAGTGCGACACCGATCCCGCGCACCCTGGAGATGGCGGTGACCGGCATCCGTGAGATGTCGACGCTGCAGACGCCGCCCGAGGACCGCCATCCGATCCTCACGTACGTCGGCCCCCGCAACGACAAGCAGGTCGCGGCCGCCATCCGGCGTGAGATCCTGCGCGAGGGCCAGGTGTTCTACGTGCACAACCGGGTGCAGTCCATTCAGCGCGTGGCCGCGCACCTGGCCGAGCTCGTGCCGGAGGCGCGCGTCGTCGTGGCGCACGGTCAGATGAGCGAACATCAGCTCGAGCAGGTGGTGGACGACTTCTGGGAGCACCGCGCCGACGTGCTGGTGTCGACCACGATCATCGAGACCGGCCTGGACATCTCCAACGCGAACACCATCATCATCGACCGTGCCGATAAGTACGGCCTGAGCCAGCTGCATCAGCTGCGCGGGCGAGTGGGACGCGGCCGGGAGCGGGCGTACGCCTACTTCCTCTACGACGAGATGAAGCCGCTCTCGGAGACCGCCGCCGACCGGCTGGAGACCATCGCCGTCAACAACGACCTCGGCAGTGGCATGCAGGTCGCTCTGAAAGACCTCGAGCTGCGCGGCGCGGGCAACCTGCTGGGCGCCGAGCAAGCCGGTCACATCGCCGGCGTCGGCTTCGACCTGTACCTGCGAATGGTGGGGGAGGCTGTGGCGGCCTTCCGCGGCGAGGCGGCCGAGGGCCCCGCGGAGCTGCGGCTGGAGCTGCCGGTGCAGGCGCGCCTGCCGGAGACCTACATCGACAGCGAGCGGCTGCGCCTGGAGGCGTACCAGAAGCTGTCGGCCGCCGCGAGCGTCGCGGCGAAGGACGACGCCATCGATCTGGTCGTCGACGAGCTGCGCGACCGGTACGGGGAGCTTCCCAGCGAGGCCTGGGGTCTGGTTGCCGTGGCGCGTCTGCGACGGCGTGCGGCGCAGGCGCAGCTGGCCGACGTCGTGGCGATGGGCCCCAATCTCCGGGTCGCGCCGGCGAACCTGGCGGACTCGATGCGCGTGCGGCTGCAGCGGCTCTATCCGAAGGCCAAGCTCGTCGCCGGGGGTGAGGCGGTCGTCGTGCCGCTGCCGAGCGCTGACGGCGAGCGCCTGGCCGACGCCGACCTCATCACGTGGGTGAGCCGCCTGCTGGATCAGCTCTGGCCGCTGCCCGAGCCGGAGCCGGCCGTGCCGGCCGGTGCCACGGCCTCCTGAGCATCTGGCTCGATCATCTGAAGCGGACGCATAGCAATCTCAAGGCGGGTGATAAACGGCTGCCCTACGCTCGCATCGCGCGTCGCGCAGGAGAAAGAAGGATGGCGCTCATGGATCGGTGGTTTCTGAACCTGAATGTGATGAGCGGCCCGATCCCCGAGACGCTGTGGCTGCTCACCGCCGCCGCGGCCGTCGTACTGCTCGTACGCGACAGGGCGCGTGACTGGGTGATCACGGCGCTTCCCGCCATGGCCGGTGGCGCGATGGTCGGCGCGGCCGCGGTCTGGATCAGCAATGCCACCGACGCCTTCGGCGTGACGCTGCCCAAGGGCACCGGATGGTGGATGGCAGCCGCCGGCGCGGGCCTGGGCCTGGGCGTGGCAAGCCTGTGGCACACCGCGGTGTGGCGGAAGGTGCTGGCGGGCCTGGTGATCGTCATGGCGCCGCTGTCGGCGGCGATGGGCATCAACGGCGGGTTCGGGCTCACCCCCACGATCGCCGAC
>CALKHM010000206.1 GCA_937988695.1 uncultured Microbacterium sp.
TTGTCGACGACCAGCCCCTCGAACTGGGTGAACACCGGCAGGTGCGTGGCGTCGTACTCATCGGTGCGGAACACCCGCCCGGGCGAGACGACGTAGATGGGCAGCTCGCGGGTGAGCATGGTGCGCATCTGCACCGGACTGGTCTGGGTGCGCAGCACCAGGTGCCGGTGCGCCGGATCGATGTAGAACGTGTCCTGCATCTGCCGGGCCGGGTGATCGGGGTCGAGGTTGAGCGCATCGAAGTTGTACCACTCGTGCTCGAGCTCGGGGCCTTCGGCCACCTCCCAGCCCATGCCGATGAAGATGTCGCCGATCTGCTCCTCGAGGAGGGTCAGCGGATGCCGCGCCCCGATGCGCGCGTGCGCGGCCAGCGCGGTGATGTCCACACGCTCGGCCTCCAACCGCGCGGCCGTCTCGGCGGCCTCCAGCTCCGTCTCGCGGGCAGCCAGCGCCTGGTTCACCCGCCCGCGTCCCTGCCCGATGAGCTTGCCGAAGGTCGCCTTGTGCTCGGGCGCGACCTCGCGCATGCGCGCGTTCAGCCGTGCCAGGGGCGAACCCTCGGCGGTGTGCGCGGCACGGGCGGCCTTCAGCGCCGCCGTGTCACCGGCGGCGGCGATCGCGTCGAGCGCGGCCTGGACCGCGGCATCCACCGCCTCAGCGGAAATCTCAGAAACCTCGTCGGACACGAGTATCGAGTCTACCGGCGGGCGGCGGGTCCCCCCGACGTGGCAGAACCGGTCAGATGCCCGGGCCCTGGTAGGTGCCGTCGAACGCGCCCGCGCCGCGCCGCACGGCGATCCGCTCGGTGGCCGTGGTCATCTCGCCGCCGTCGGGCGGCTCCAGCCAGGTCGTCTTCGGCGAGCGCCGGGTGCGCCGCTCCACGCGGTAGGCGAGGTACGACAGCAGCAGACACAGCACGACGTAGATCGACCCGCCGACGATGGCGGTAGGCACCAGGGGCGTGCCGAACGGCACCTGACCGCCCAGCAGCTGGATGTAGTGCAGCAGTTCCGGGTAGGTGATGATGAACCCGAGGGCGGTGTCCTTCAGCGCGACCACGAGCTGCGAGATGATCACCGGCATCATGGCTCGCACCGCCTGCGGCAGGAGGATCAGCCGCATGACGGCGTTCTTGCGCAGGCCGATGGCGTAACCGGCCTCCTGCTGCCCGCGCGGCAGCGCCTCCACGCCCGCGCGCAGCGCCTCGGCCAGCACGGAGCCGTTGTACGCGATCAACGCGATGACCACGGCCCCGTAGGGGTCCATCCGCACGCCCGCCACCGGCAGGCCGTAGTACAGCAGCATCATGAAGATGAGCACCGGGATGGCACGCAGGATCTCGACGATCCAGCCGACCGGGATGCGCACCCAGGCATGATCGGACAGCCGCCCGACAGCCAGGACGAAGCCGAGCGCGAGCGCGCCGACCGCCGCCACGACGAAGGCCGCAAGCGTCGCGCCCAGGCCCCTCAACAGCAGGATCCACGGGCCGGTGTAGGTGAAGATCGACCACTTCTGCCCGTCGAACTGGCCGGTCTCGGCCAGGCGCCACACGACGACGGCGACGATGGCCAGCACGACGAGCACTGTGACCACCCCGAGGATCCGGTTGCGCAGCCGTGCGCGCGGACCCGGGACGTCATACAGGACGGAGCTCATCGCTGTACCCGCCACTTCTTCTCCAGCACCCGCTGCACCCAGGCAAGCAGCAGCACCAGCACCACGAAGATGAGGGCGATGAGGATGAGCGTGAGCAGCAGGTTCTCGCCCGACATCATGGTCTGCAGGAGATTGTCGCTGCGGCCGGGCTCACGGATCTCGCTGAGGTAGAGCGCCACCGATCCCAGGTTCAGCACCGAGAAGCCGGCGGCCACCGTGGTGTTCTTCAGCAGGGCGATGAACACGCTCACCATCGGCGGGATGACCGACCGGAACGCCTGCGGCAGCACGACCAGCGACATGACCTGGCCGAAGCCCAGGCCGAGTGCGCGAGCGGCCTCGGCCTGGCCCACCGGCACGGTGTTCACGCCCGAGCGGATGGTCTCGGCGACGTACGTCGCGGTGTACACGCCCAGCGCAGTGGTGGCCAGGGCCAGCGAGTTCATCCGCGGCCCGACGAGGATCGGGATGCAGAACGCGAAGAAGAACATCACCAGCGTCAGCGGGGTGTTCCGGATCCAGTTCACGTACACCGCGCCCACCGCCCGCGCGACGGGCACCGGCGACACACGCATGGTGCCCACGATGATGCCCAGCACGAGCGCGAGCGCGCCGCCGGCGAAGAACAGGATCAGCGTTCCCTGCAGCGCGTGCAACCACAACTGCGAGACGTCCATCGCGCCTCCCTCCTGGTGGGATCACACCGGGTCGGTCGAGCCGCGCGGCACGCGGCCCGACCGTCGCCGGTCAGCCGACCGCGTCGACCTTCGGCTGCTCGGCGGCCACGCCCGAGGCGCCGAGGTTGTTGTCGAAGATCTTCTGCCACACCTCGTGGCCGTCGGTGAGGGTGTTGTTGAAGAACGTCTGCAGCGCGGTGTCGCCCTTGGCCAGGCCGATGCCGTAGCGCTCCGTGGTGAAGGTGTCGCCGACCGTCTTCAGATGGGTCGGGTCCTGCGCGGCATAGCCGAGCAGGATCGCCTCATCGGTGGTCACCGCATCGACCTGCCCCTGCACCAGCGCCTGCACGCACTTCGAGTACGTGTCGTATTCCTTCGTCTGCGCGGGGGTCAGCTGCTTGATCTGCTGGATCGACGTCGAACCCGTCGCCGAGCACACCACGTCGTCCTTCGTGAGGGAGTCCTTGCCGGTGATCTTGTCGTTGTCCTTGGCCACCAGCAGACCCTGACCGGTCACGAAGTAGGGGCCTGCGAACGAGATCAGCTCCTTGCGCTTGTCGGTGATCGAGTACGTGCCGACGTAGAAGTCGATGTCGCCGTTCACGATCGACTGCTCGCGGTTCTGCGACGCGATCGGCTTGAAGTCGATCTTGTCCTGGTCGTAGCCGAGGGATGCCGCCATCCAGCGCGCGATGTCGATGTCGAAGCCGCTGCGCTTGTTCGTCGTCGCGTCGAGGTACCCGAGGCCGGGCTGATCCTCCTTGACGCCGATCGTCACCTTGCCGGCCTTCTTGATGCGGTCGAACGTCGGGCTGCCGGTCAGATCGACGCTCGTGGCCACCGTCCACGGGGTCTGGTCCGACCCGTCGCCGCCGTTCCCGGTCGTGCCGGGGGTTCCGCTGTTGCAGCCGGTCAGGGCGAGCGCGGCGGCTGCGGCCAGGCTCAGGCCGGCGATGATGCGTGATGTGCGCATGGTGTTCTCCTTTGTGAGGGGATGTCGGTCAGTGGGTCAGCAGCTTGGAGAGGAAGTCCTTCGCGCGATCGGTCGTCGGGTTCGTGAAGAACTCCTCGGGGGTGGACTCCTCGAGGATCTGCCCGTCGGCCATGAACACGACGCGGTCGGCGGCCTTGCGGGCGAAGCCCATCTCGTGGGTGACGACGATCATCGTCATGCCGGACGCGGCAAGCTCCACCATGACGTCGAGGACCTCGTTGATCATCTCCGGGTCCAGGGCGCTGGTGGGCTCGTCGAACAGCATCACCTTCGGGCTCATCGCCAGTGCCCGTGCGATGGCCACACGCTGCTGCTGGCCACCGGAGAGCTGACCGGGCAGCTTCTCGGCCTGCGCGGCCACACCCACACGCTCCAGCAGTGCGCGCGCCTGCGCCTGCGCATCCGCCTTCTTCACCTTGCGGACCTTGATCGGCCCCAGCGTGACGTTGTCGAGGATCGTCAGGTGCGCGAACAGGTTGAACGACTGGAAGACCATTCCGACGTCGCTGCGCAGCTGCGCGAGCCCCTTCCCCTCCTGGGGAAGCTCCGCGCCGTCGATCGTGATCGTGCCGCTGGTGATCGTCTCCAGCCGGTTGATCGTGCGGCAGAGCGTCGACTTGCCCGAGCCGGACGGGCCGATCACCACGACCACCTCACCGCGATTGACGGTCAGATCGATGTCTTTGAGGGCCTGGAAGTCACCGTAGTGCTTCTGCACGCCGGTGATCACCACCAGCGGGTCCCCCCGGCGAACGCTGATGTTCGACGTCTGCGGAGCCGCGTCTTCGAGCTTCGACATGCACTACAGCTTATGGACGCGATGCGTGAACGACAGGAATTCTCCGTGAGTCTTAACTCATCCGTGACCAGCCGTGCGACCACCTGTGCGCTGTGCGAACGCGGACTCGTACAGACACACGCTGGCGGCCGTCGCGAGATTCAGCGATTCGGCACGGCCGTAGATCGGCAGGCGCAGAGCCTCATCGGCCAGGGCGAGCACGTCGTCGTCGAGCCCGCGCGCCTCGTTGCCGAACAACCAGGCAGTGGGCTGCGCGAGCGCTCCGGATTGGCGCGCGGCGAGCAGATCGGTGCCCTTCACATCGGCGGCGACCACCCGCAGTCCCGCGGCACGAGCCGCGGTGACGGCGTCCGCGACCTCTCCCCCCAGAGCGATCGGCAGGTGGAACAGCGACCCGGTCGTGGACCGGACCACCTTCGGGTGGAACGGGTCGACCGTGCGCCCGGTGAGGATGACGGCATCGGCCCCGACCGCGTCGGCCGCGCGGATGATGGTGCCGAGGTTCCCGGGGTCGCGCACCTGCTCGCAGATGGCCACCAGTCGCGGTGCTGCAGCGTACACGTCTCGCATGCGCACGGGGAACTGCCGGGCGACCGCGATCACGCCCTGCGGGGTGACGGTGTCGGCCATCGATTCGAGCACCTGCTCGCTGGTGTGCACCAGCGCCACGCCAGCGGCATCCGCACGCTCGGTCAGATCGGTGTGCTTCTGCGCGGCGGTGGGCGTCAGGAACAGTTCGACGATCCCGTCGGGGCGGTAGTCCAGTGCCTCGCGCACCGCCTGCGGCCCCTCCAGCAGGAACAGCCCGGTCTCGTCGCGATTGCGGCGCTTGGCGAGCTTTGCGACAGCGCGCACCCGCGCGGATCGGGGGTTCTCCAGCACACGCTCAGTCTATGGGGATGCCCGGGCACGGCGAAGGGCGCCGCTCGCGGTGAGCGGCGCCCTTCGCCGGAGACCTGGTCACGCCTTGGGCGCGTTCACGTTCTCCGGCAACGCCTTCTTCGCGGCCTCGACCAGTGCGGCAAACGCCGACCGGTCGTTGACGGCGAGATCGGCCAGCATGCGGCGGTCCACCTGCACGTCCGCCAGACGCAGTCCCTGCATGAAGCGGTTGTAGGTCAGGCCGTTCTGACGGCTGGCCGCGTTGATGCGCTGGATCCACAGCCGGCGGAAGTCGCCCTTGCGCTTGCGGCGGTCGCGGTACGCGTAGACGAGCGAGTGGGTGACCTGCTCCTTCGCCTTGCGGTACAGGCGCGAACGCTGGCCCCGGTATCCGGAGGCGCGCTCGAGGATGACACGACGCTTCTTCTGGGCGTTGACGGCCCGCTTGACTCTAGCCATTTTCTGTTTCGTTCCTCACATGCAGTCGGGAGCGCTCAGCGCCCGAGGAGCTTCTTGACGTTCTTCGCGTTGGCCGGCGAGATCGTCTCGTCCTTGTTCAGCCGACGCGTACGGCGGCTGGACTTGACCTCGAGGTTGTGGCGCATGCCCGACTGCTGCTTCATGATCTTTCCGCTGCCGGTGACCTTGAAGCGCTTCTTGGCGCCCGAGTTCGTCTTCTGCTTCGGCATATCTCTTCCTTCGTTGTGCATCCCGCCAGGCGGGAAGGGGTATCCCGCGTCAGCGGGAGTGCGTGGGGCCTATTCGGCGGTGTCCGCGGAGGCGGTCGAGGTGCGGGGAGCGGCAGCCTTGGCCTGACGTGCCGCCTCCTTGTTGGCGGCGCGCTGGGCGTTCTGCTCGGTCTTGACCTCGGACTTGTTCTTGTGCGGCGCGATCACCATCACCATGTTGCGCCCGTCGATGCGCGGGTTCGACTCGACCGTGCCGAACTCGGCCACGTCGTCGGCGAAGCGCTTGAGCAGGCGCACCCCCAGCTCCGGGCGGGACTGCTCACGGCCGCGGAACAGGATCATGGCCTTGACCTTGTCTCCGGTCTTGAGGAACCCCTCGGCGCGCTTGAGCTTGGTCGTGTAGTCGTGCGCCTCGATCTTCAGCCGGAACCGGACCTCCTTGAGGACCGTGTTGGCCTGATTGCGACGCGCCTCCTTGGCCTTCTGGGCGGCTTCGTACTTGTACTTGCCGTAGTCCATGATCTTGACCACGGGAGGCTTCGAGTTGGGCGCGACCTCGACGAGGTCGAGATCGGCCTCCTGCGCCAGACGCTGCGCGACCTGGATGGAGACGACGCCGACCTGCTCGCCGTTGGGACCGACGAGTCGGACCTCGGGGACGCGGATGCGCTCGTTGGTGCGGGGATCGCTGATGCGGAACTCCTCTTCGTGCGGTGGAACTTCGTGCGTTGGATGCTCGCTCCGACGCGAACGCGCCGAGGCGCATTCCACCCGCACGGTGCGTCCGCACCGGCTGCGCACCCTGGCTGCCGCGTCAGACGCGACGGAGTGCAACGACCCGGTAGCCTGGAACGGCAAGCGCGGGTGGGATGTGATCCTCTTTCGACCCGGGCGCAATGCCCGGAACCCGCCAAGTCTAGCAGAGAGAACGATGTGAACACGACTGGTGACCCGACCGGCACAGACGCCGCACGCCACGCGCAGTGGGAGGATCAGCAGCAGCGCGCTGCGGCGGCGACCCGCGACATCGCGGACGTGCCCGCGGTCGAGATCATCACCACGACCGCCGTGCACCTGATGAGCGCGGCCGCCGTCAAGGTGGGGCTGGCCGACGATCCGGACACCCAGCTCGACCTCGACGAGGCCCGCAAGCTCATCAATGCGCTGGCGGGCCTGGTCACCGCCGGAGCCGGCGAGATCAGCGACGTGCACGCCCGCTCGCTGCGCGACGGCCTGCGCTCTTTGCAGCTGGCGTTCCGCGAGGCATCCGTCGTGCCCGATCCGATCGGCAAGGGCCCCGGCGAGAAGTGGACGGGACCGGTCACCTGACCCGCCTGTCCGCTCAGCGGGTGAGCTTCACGCTCAGCGAGTCGACCAGTGTCGCGATCCGCTCGTCGGCCGCCCAGCGCTCGGCGAGCCGGCCGAGCACCGCATCCAGCTGCTGCTGATCCAGCCCCTCCACCAGCTGCAGCCGCACGATCAGCTCAGGCCCGCGCAGCCGGCCCGGCGGATCGCCGTCGGCCACGGCGAGGTCCAGTACGCCCAGCTCGCGCGCGATGCTCTCCTGCAGACCCGCATACACGTCGGGGTTGCGATGGCTCGGCTCCCACGGGATCTGCTGGCCGATCGCCCAGACGGCAGGGCGACGCACCACGTACTCGGTGGGCGATCCGGGATCGATGACGATCAGGTCGGTGTCGTCGTCGACGGCCGCCAGGGCGGTGCGCACGCCCGGCACGGGGACCGGCCGGGCCGCGGCATCCCAGCGCGCCATCGCCGCGACCGAGCTGAACACCGGAAGCACGCGGCGGCCGTCAGGGGCGGCCACGGTCACGATGGACAGCTCCTGGGTCTTGTCCACGCGCAGCCCGGACGGGCCGACTCCCTCGTCGCCCTTCTCGGTCACCAGCGGGATCAGCACACGCGCGTCACGATACGCGTCGACGATCGCCACCGGGTCGCCGGATCCGGCGTGGAAGGCCGTCAGCGCGGCCAGCAGCGCGGGATCGGCCGAGCCGTCGTCACCGGTGTGCGGATTGGCGTGGAAGGAGCGACCGGCCCACGGCACGCCGGCCGAGTCGGTGGCGTGCGAGGCATGCTTTGCGTCGTCAGTCTCGTGCGACATCCAGTGCCTCGGCGAGGGTGAAGGCACCCGCATACAGCGCCTTGCCGATGATGGCCCCCTCGACCCCGAGCGGGACGAGCTCGCGCAGCGCGGCGATGTCGTCGAGGCTGGAGACCCCGCCGGAGGCGACGATCGGCTTCGGGGTGCGCTCGGTGAGCTGACGCAGCAGGTCGAGGTTCGGGCCGCGCAGCGTGCCATCCTTCGTGACGTCGGTGACGACGTAACGGCTGCACCCGGCGTCTTCAAGTCGGTCCAGCACCGTCCACAGGTCGCCGCCCTCGCGCGTCCAGCCGCGGGCGGCCAGGGTCGTGCCGCGCACGTCCAGACCCACGGCGATCGCGTCGCCGTACCGGCCGATGACGTTGGCCGCCCACTCCGGGTTCTCCAGGGCGGCGGTGCCGAGGTTGATCCGGGCGGCGCCCGACTCGAGTGCGGCGTGCAGCGACGCGTCGTCGCGGATGCCGCCGGACAGCTCGACCTGCACCCCCTTGAGCTGACGGATCACCTTGCGCAGCACGGCGGCGTTGCTGCCGCGCCCGAACGCCGCGTCGAGATCGACGAGATGCACCCACTGCGCGCCGTCGTGCGCCCACTGCAGCGCAGCATCCAGCGGGTCGCCGTAGTCGGTCTCGCTGCCGACCTCGCCCTGTGTGAGGCGCACGGCCTTGCCGTCGGCGACGTCGACGGCGGGCAGGAGGATCAGTTCGGGCGTGGCGGCGAAATCACTGGGCACGAGGTCACAGAGTAGCCCCGCGCAGGCCACCGATCCAATTCGCGAGCAGCCGGATGCCGGCCTGTCCGGACTTCTCCGGGTGGAACTGCGTGGCCGACAGCGGGCCGTTCTCCACTGCGGCCAGGAACGCCGTCGCGCCGTAATCGCACCAGGTGAGCACCGGCTCCGGGAAGGGCGGCTGCGTCGCCAGGCTCCACGTGGTCGCGCCGTACGAGTGCACGAAGTAGAAGCGCTCGGTCTGCACGCCGTCGAACAGCCGACTGCCCTCGCCCGCCGACACCGTGTTCCATCCCATGTGCGGCAGCAGCGGCGCGTCCAGCTCGGTGACCACTCCCGGCCATTCGCCCAGGCCCTCGGTGTCCACGCCGCGCTCCACTCCCCGGCCGAACAGCACCTGCATGCCCACGCAGATGCCGAGCACCGGCCGGCCACCGGCCAGGCGCCGGTCGATGGCCTCGTCGCCGCGCACGGCGCGCAGCGCGGCCATGACCGCCGCGAACGCCCCCACCCCGGGGACGACGAGCCCGTCAGCATCGTGCACGAGCCCGCGGTCGGCGGTCAGCCGCGCGTCGGCGCCGGCCGCCTGCAGCGCCTTGACGGCGGAGTGGACGTTTCCGGAACCGTAGTCCAGGACCGCGACCAGCGGTCGTCCGCTCACAGCGCGCCCTTCGTGCTCGGGATGCCGTGCACCTGCGGGTCGAGAGCCTTGGCGCCGCGGAAGGCCCGCGCGAACGCCTTGAACTCGGCCTCCGCGATGTGGTGCGGATCGCGGCCGGACAGCACGCGCACGTGGGTGGTCAGGCCCGCGTGGAACGTGATCGCCTCGAGGCTGTGCCGCACCAGCGATCCGGTGAAGTGGCCACCGATCAGGTGCAGCTCGAACCCGGCCGGCTCGCCGTCGTGCACGAGGAACGGCCGGCCGCTGATGTCCACGACAGCCTGCGCGAGCGCCTCGTCGAGCGGGACGAGCGCGTCCCCGAACCGCGAGATGCCGCTCTTGTCGCCCAGTGCCTCGCGGATCGCCTGCCCGAGCACGATCGAGGTGTCCTCCACCGTGTGGTGCGCGTCGATGTCGGTGTCGCCAGAGGCGCGGACGGTCAGGTCGGTCAGCGAATGCTTCGCGAACGCCGTGAGCAGGTGGTCGAAAAAGGGGACGCTCGTGTCGATCCGGCTCATGCCGGTGCCGTCGAGGTCGAGCTCCAGCTCGATCGTCGACTCGCTCGTCGTGCGCGTGCGGGAGGCGGCGCGGGTGGTCATGACGCCGAGTCTATCGAGGCCAGCGCGTCCAGGAACGCGCTGGTCTCGTCCTCGGTGCCGGCGCTGACCCGCAGGCTGCGCGCCAGCCCGACGTCGCGTACCAGCACGCCGCGTTCGTACAGCCGCTGCCACGTGGCCGCCGGATCGTCGACGCCGCCGAACAGCACGAAGTTGGTCCACGACTCATACGGCTTGTAGCCCAGCGCCTCCAGCGTCGCCGAGATGCGGTCGCGCTGCGCGACGATGTCGTCGACGGTGGCGAGCATCGTCGACGCGTGCTGCAGCGCCGCGAACGCCGCCGCCTGGGTCAACGCGCTCAGGTGATAGGGCAGCCGCACCAGGCGGAGCGCGTCGACGACGGCCGGGTCGGCGGCGAGGTATCCCACGCGTGCGCCGGCGAACGCGAAGGCCTTGCTCATGGTGCGTGAGACCACCAGCCGCTCGCGGTCGGACAGCAGCGTGATCGCCGAGCGCTCGTCGCGTGGAGCGAACTCCCAATACGCCTCATCGACCACGACGATCCCCTCGGTCGCGTCGTACACGCGCTCGATGACCTCGATGGGCAGCGGGGT
>CALKHM010000207.1 GCA_937988695.1 uncultured Microbacterium sp.
CCACCTGCAGCCAGAGCTGGGCGCCGAACAGGTCGGCGACGAGTCCCGCAAGCCCGCCGATGCTGAGCATCAAGAAGGTGAAGTCGAGGGTCAGCATCTCGATCACGAGGAAGATCGCGATCAGAGCGATCCAGCCGATCCAGGCGAACTGCTCGATCCCCGTGATGATGTCCACGCATCCTCCCCTTCGTGCCTTTGAACCTAGCATGACCTCGGTGCCGGACATCGGGATTGGTAAGGTCGGAAACGCCCTGGTCGACGCCACTGTCTGCCGCGGCATCCCTTTGACCACAGGAGTGCACGTGACCCAGATCCTTCCGCCCGACTCGCTGCGAGGAAAGACCGCGCTGGTCACCGGCTCGTCGCGGGGCATCGGCGCCGACACCGTCCGGTATCTCGCCGAGGCGGGTGCGAACGTCATCGTCAACTACCGCAACAAGGCGCCGCGCGCGCAACGGCTGGCCGAACAGCTCCGCGAGCTCGGAGTGGACGTGCTCGCCATCGGCGCGGACCTCACCGACCAGGCCTCGGTCGATGCCATGTTCGCGCAGGTGCGCGAGACGTTCGGCAGCCTCGACGTGCTGGTCTTGAACGCCTCGGGCGGCATGGAGTCGGGGATGGCGGAGGACTATGCGCTGCAGCTGAACCGCGACGCGCAGGTGCGCGTGCTGGAGGCGGCCCTGCCGCTGATGCCCGCGGGCTCCCGCGTGGTGTTCGTGACCAGCCACCAGGCGCACTTCATCCGCACCACGCCGACGATGCCCGAGTACGAGCCGGTCGCGCTGTCGAAGCGGGCGGGCGAGGACGCTCTGCGCGAGCGCATCCCCGCCCTCGCCGAGCGGGGCGTCGAGTTCGTGGTCGTCTCCGGCGACATGATCGAGGGCACGATCACCGCTACGCTTCTCGAGCGTGCCAACCCCGGTGCCATCTCCTCGCGTCGCGAGGAGGCCGGGAAGCTGTACAACGTCGCGGAGTTCGCCGCCGAGGTCGCGCAGGCAGCAGTCGACCCGGTTCCGGCCGGCAACCTCCGGCTCGTGGGCGACACCGGGTCGTTCGCGGCGGAGTAGCCGTGTCACGATGAGGGCCCCGGAACCGCACGGTTCCGGGGCCCTCATCGCCTGTTCGACGGTCAGATGTCCTTTGCGCTGAACGTGAAGGCGCGCACGATCTGCAGGATGCCGAGCACCACCAGTGAGATGCCCAGCAACCACCACAGGACCACCGCACCCCACAACGGCGACATGAGCAGTATGACGCCGGCGATGATGCTGAGGATCGCGAAGAAGATGGTGAGGCCCTTCGACGCAGCCCCGCCCAGCGTGGTGAGCGAGACGACGCCCTCCACGATCCACATGACCCCCACCAGGATCCCCAGGAACACCGCGAGCCACACGGCCGTGTGGGCGAGGTTGGTGAAGGCGATGACGCCTGCCACCACATAGATGAGGCCGAGGACGATGTGGCCGATCCGGGCCCAGCCGCCCATCGTCTTGGAGAAGATCCCGAGGCCGAGGTAGACCAGGCCACCCACGATCGCGTAGATGGCGATGATCGCGGCGACGACGACCGCCGTCTTTCCCGGCCAAACCAGGATCAGGATGCCGACGATGAGAGCGACCAGGCCGCTCAGGCCGAGGAAGGTGCGGATGCCGTTGACCGCGGACTTGGCGGCCGGCGAGGTATCTGTGGACATGGGAGTGCCTTTCTGAGATTTACCTGTGAGGCATTGCGTGCTCACCCTAGCGTCGGGGGACCAGGTGGTTTCTCCGACACGCGGCCGCCCCGGCGGATGCCGCGCAGGCATCGCTCCCGTACGCTGAGCGACATGCATGCTGCCGACAGCCACGACCTGATCCGCGTGCGCGGAGCGCGCGAGCACAATCTGAAGGGCATCGACCTGGACGTCGCGAAGCGGCGCTTGACCGTCTTCACCGGGGTATCCGGCTCGGGGAAGAGCTCGCTGGTCTTCGGGACGATCGCCGCGGAGTCGCAGCGGATGATCAACGAGACGTACAGTGCGTTCGTCCAGGGGTTCATGCCGTCCGTTCCCCGCCCCGACGTTGACGTGCTGGAAGGGCTGACCACCGCGATCATCGTCGATCAGGAGCGGCTAGGTGCCAATCCGCGGTCGACGGTGGGCACCGTGACCGACGCCAACGCGATGCTGCGGATCCTCTTCTCGCGGATGGGGGAGCCGTACATCGGCGGGCCAACGGCGTTCTCGTTCAACATCCCGACACAGAAGGCCAGCGGGATCATGACCTCGGCGAAGGGCCAGAAGAAGGTCGTGCGCAACGCCGTGTACCTCGGCGGGATGTGTCCGAGATGCGAGGGACGCGGGCAGGTCTCGGACATCGACCTGTCGCAGGTCGTCGACGAGTCGCGGTCGCTGAAGGGCGGGGCGATCCTCATCCCCGGATACGTGCCCGACGGATGGATGGTGCGCGGGTTCGCGGAATCGGGGTTCTATCCGGCCGATGAGCCGATCTCGACGTTCACCGAGAAGCAACGGCACGCCTTCTTGTACAGCGCACCCACCAAGGTGAAGATCCAGGGCATCAACATGACCTACGAGGGGCTCATCCCGAAGATCACGAAGTCGATGCTGTCCAAGGATCTGGACGCGTTGCAGCCGCACGTGCGCCGGTTCGTCGAGCGGGTGGCGACCTTCGCGACGTGCCCGGAGTGCGACGGCACCCGGCTGACCGAGGGCGCGCGATCGTCGAAGATCGACGGCGTCAGCATCGCCGACGCGTGCCGGATGCAGGTGACTGATCTCGCGCAGTGGGTGCGCGGTCTTGACAGGCCCGGTGCCGGTCCGCTCCTCACGGCGCTCGGAGCGAACCTCGACGCGTTCGTCACCCTGGGCCTCGGCTATCTCAGCCTCGAGCGTCCCTCCGGCACGCTCAGCGGGGGAGAGGCCCAGCGGATCAAGCTGCTTCGGCACCTCGGGTCGTCGCTGACCGATGTGACGTATGTGTTCGACGAGCCCACGATCGGGCTGCATCCCCACGACATCCAGCGGATGAACTCGCTGCTGCTGCAGCTGCGGGACAAGGGCAACACCGTGCTGGTCGTCGAGCACAAGCCCGAGACCATCGCGATCGCCGACCACGTGGTCGATCTCGGGCCTGGTGCGGGCAGCGCCGGCGGCGAGATCTGCTTCGAGGGCAGCGTCGACGGCCTGCGGGCGAGCGGGACGCTCACCGGCCGGCATCTCGACGACCGCGCGGCGCTGAAGGAGTCCGTGCGGACCGCCTCGGGCGTCATCTCGATCACCGGGGCCGACGCGCACAACCTGCAAGACGTGGACGTCGAGATTCCGCTGGGCGTGCTCACCGTCGTCACCGGTGTGGCGGGTTCGGGCAAAAGCTCGCTGATCCAGGGGTCGGTAGTGGGCCGCGAGGGGGTCGTCGCGGTCGACCAGGGGGCCATCAAGGGCTCCCGGCGCAGCAACCCGGCCACCTACACCGGGATGCTGGAGTTCATCCGCAAGGCGTTCGC
>CALKHM010000208.1 GCA_937988695.1 uncultured Microbacterium sp.
GTTCAGCAGTCGCCTTCTGCGGGATGCGGCATCCGGCACCTGCCGAAAGCGACTGCTGAACGGGGGTATCTGGTTCACGCCGCGGGCGGACCCGACGGCGAACCTGCCGATTAGCATCGAAACGTGACCGATTTCGTGTTCAACCCGCGCCGGGACGCCCCGGAAGACTCCGCCGAGATCGTCGCCCCGCGGGATTTCGTCGACCGGCCCGACATGTTCGGGCGCTGGGGCAAGCCGATGCGAACCGCGGCGGGTATCGATCCCGCCGACGCGCGCTTCATCGCGGCCAACCTGCAGCACTGGGTCACCAACGCCGTCCGCGAAGAAGCCCTGATGATGCGCACGAATCTTGCGACGCTACTGCCGTCGTTCACCGTGACGTCGCCCGAGTTCACAGTCGGCCGCCTTTCCCGCCTGCAGCACGGCGAGGTGCCCCTGCAGCTCGACGACCTGCTCGTCCTCGCGCGCAACTTCGACAGCGTGCGCGACATCCTCGTCTCGGCGTTCGGCGACGCGACTCGCCCCGCCGTGGCGGCGAAGCCGCCTGCCGAGGGCGGCATGGGGCCGGTCATCTCGACGCGTCGCGGGCGAAACGGCGGCGCTTCAGCGGACTCCGCGCAGTGATCGTGCGCCGCGCACACGGTGCACGATCGACTGGGGGTCGGAGAACAGCGCATCCTTCGTCACCCGGATGACGATCCATCCGTGCGCGGCCAGCCGCTCGTAGCGGCCGATGTCTTTCGTCCACTGCGCGGAGTTCTCCCGATGGTGTTGTCCCTCGTATTCGATGGCGATCTTCAGCTCGGGATAGGCGAGGTCGACGCACGCGACGAACCGGCCGTGCTCGTCGGCCACGTTCCAGTTCGCGTGCGGCTCCGGCATCCCGGCATCGGCGAGCAAGAGGCGGCATCGCGTCTCCGGACGCGACGCCGAGCGCGTACGCACGCGCGGCAGGGCCAGGCGCAAGGCGCCGATGCCTGCTCGCCGCCCCACGCGGACGGCGCGCGTCAGCTGCGTCAGCGTCGCCAGCGCAGGCGGATCCCCTTCGAACATCGGCTCGCGCACGGCGGAGTCTCCGGCAGCGACGAGATCATACAGATCGTGCAGCACCGCACCCAACTGCGCCCACGTGGTCGCCGGGCTCGCAATCCGCACGCCGAGCACCGGATGCGTCACCACCTCCACAAAGCGCCGCGGCGTCTGGTGACCGGCGACTCCGACTCGGCGCGGGTGCCGCATCGGTGCGCAGACGCCGACGTCGAGGACGGCCTGATCACGCACGAGCGAGAACGGCAGCCAGAGATCCCACAGGATCGCAGCCGTCGCGTGCGAGAAGAACTGGTGCGGATGCATGATCACGGCGTAGTGCAGCGCCCGCTCGATCACAGCCTCGCGTGCACGGGTGAACTCTGACGGCGAGCCGGCGCCGATACGATCTTCGGACAGGACCGCCCGCATCCCTCGGAACGGACGGTGAAGATCGACGCGTCGCAGCCGCGACTCCGGCACCCCGGCATCCCGCGCGTCGGCGACCGAGAACGCGGCGCCGAGCCCCTCCGGCAGATCTGTGAGCATGTCTCCAGCGTGCCCGTCGGGCGAGGCCGATGGATGCCGCGCAGCACATCCGTGGACAACTCGCCCGAGTTCCCCGGTTGTGGAGGAGCCTCCGCGGACCGCGCCGCGGCGCGCCCCGCCGCGAGGCCTGTTCAGCCGTCAGTTTCGACCGATCGGGCGGAGCCGGAGCCGCAGGAACTGACTGCCGAACCCCAGGCCGGGCGGGCGGGGCGGGGCGGGGCGGGCGGGGCTACTGCAGGGCCGAGGTCAGGCGGGCGATGTTGTCGAGCACGGTCGAGCGCAGCGGCTGCTGTCGCCACTCCTCGAGCGTCAGCTCCCGCGACAGATCACGGTAGTCCTGCTCGACCTGACGCATCTCGCCGACGAACTCCTCACCGCGCACCAGCAGCGAGATCTCGAGGTTCAGGCCGAACGAGCGCATGTCCATGTTGCTCGACCCGATGATCGCCACCTCGTCGTCGATCGTCATCGACTTGGAGTGCAGGATGTACGGCGTGCGGTACAACCAGATCTTCACACCGGCCTTCAGCAGCGCCTCGTAGTAGCTGCGCTGTGCATGGTAGACCATGGCCTGATCGCCCTCTTCGGACACGAACAGCTCCACCTGCAGGCCGCGGTGGCACGCGGTGGTCACTGCCAGCAGCAACGCCTCGTCGGGCACGAAGTACGGGCTCACGATGATCAGCTTGCGCTGCGCGGAATACATCAGCCCGAGGAAGAGCCGCAGATTGTTCTCGAAACGGAATCCGGGTCCGCTCGGCACGATCTGGCAGTCCAGGTCACCGGTGCTGGCGGTCACGGCGAACATCTCGGCCTCGGTCTGCAGCGCCTCGTCGGTCTCGCTGTACCAATCGGAGAGAAACACCGCGTTCACCGAGCCGACCACCGGCCCCTTCAACCGCACCATGAGGTCGACCCAGTGCAGCCCGCGGCGGATGTTCTTGCGCAGGTTGTACGTCGAGTCGGTGACGTTCTGCGACCCCATGAACGCGATGTCGCCGTCAACGACCAGCAGCTTGCGGTGGTTGCGCAGATCGGGTCGCTGATACTTGCCCTTCAACGGCTGCACCGGCAGCATCAGCTGCCAGCGCGCACCCATCGCGCGCAGCCGGCGCACGGTCTCGCGGTAGAACGGCTTACGCCGGTTGGCCCAGTGGTCCAGCAACACGCGCACCGGGATGCCGCGGGCACAGGCGTCCTCGAGCGCGGCGAAGAACCCCTCGGTCGTGGCATCCGCCTGCAGGATGTAGAACTCGGCGTGCACGTACTTCTGCGCGCCGCGGATGGCCGCGGCCATCGCATCCAGGCTCCCCTGATAGTCGGAGATGAGATGCACGTCGTTGTCGCCGGCCAGCGGCATCGAGCCGAGCGTCTGATTCATGGTCACCAGCGACGTGAACCACTCGGGCGCGTGCGGACGCAACGAGCCGAGGTCGAGCTGCGAGCTCGCGTCCCGGATGAACTCGTTGATGGCGTCTTGCTTGCGGCGGCGCTTGCGCGGCAGCCGCGGCGTGCCGATGAGCAGGAACAGCAGAACGCCGATCAGCGGGATGAAGTAGATGGCCAGCAGCCACGCCATCGCGGCGGTGGGGCGACGGTTGCGCGGCACGATGATGATCGCGGCCACACGGATCGTGATGTCGATGATCAGGACGACGACTGGCCACCACTGCGTGATCAGCCCCATCCCGCCTCCCTCGATCGACTATCGGTCCAGCGTAGTGGGCAGCGATGCCGGTCTCCGCATGCCACCGGGCGTAGCGGACGTTACCAGCGGGAGATGTCTCAGTGCGAAGCGGCCGGGGGCGTCGGCGGGAGACCGCGCTTGGCGCGCTCCTCGGCCTCGACCTTCGCGTAGGTGCGGCGCTCGTTGCGATCCATGTGCACGACCGAGCGCAGGATGAAGAGGAGCAATCCGAGCACGACGACGGTCGGGATCAGCGACCAGAACGCGGCGACCCAGAAGTTGTCCATGCCCTCATGGTACCTGGCGCACCGAGGGAGCAGCCGTGACTACTTGACGAGCGGGAAGAGGATCGTCTCGCGGATGCCCAGCCCGGTGATCGCCATCAGGAGGCGGTCGATGCCCATTCCCATGCCGCCCATCGGCGGCATCCCGTGCTCCATGGCGCGCAGGAACTCCTCGTCGATGCGCATGGCCTCGTCGTCGCCGGCCGCCGCCAGCCGCGCCTGGGCCACGAAGCGCTCACGCTGGACGACCGGGTCGACCAGCTCGGAGTACCCGGTGGCCAGCTCGAAGCCGCGCACGTAGAGGTCCCACTTCTCCACCACGCCGGCGACCTCGCGGTGGTCGCGCACGAGCGGGCTGGTGTCCACCGGGAAGTCCATGACGAACGTGGGTCGCGACAGGTCGGGTTTGACGAAGTGCTCCCACAGTTCCTCGACCCACTTGCCGTGGGTGGGATGCGGCGGCTCGTCCACGCCGCTGGCCTCGGCGAGCGCGCGCAGCTCGTCGAGCGAGGTGCGCGGGGTGATCTGCACGCCGGATGCCGCCGAGAGCGAGCCGTACATCGAGATGCGGTCCCACTGCCCGCCGAGCTCGTAGACCGTGCCGTCGGCCCAGGTGACGGTCGTCGAGCCGGCGACGGCGACGGCGGCGTTCTGGATGAGCTCCTGGGTGAGGTCGGCGATGCCGTTGTAGTCGCTGTACGCCTGGTAGGCCTCGAGCATCGCGAACTCGGGGCTGTGCGTGGAGTCGGCACCCTCGTTGCGGAAGTTGCGGTTGATCTCGAACACCCGGTCGATGCCGCCGACCGCTGCGCGCTTGAGGTACAGCTCGGGCGCGATGCGCAGGTACAGCTCCGCGTCGAACGCATTCGAGTGCGTGACGAACGGGCGTGCCGCCGCTCCACCGTGCTGGATCTGCAGCATCGGCGTCTCGACCTCGATGAAGTCGTGGTCGGCGAAGGTCTGGCGCAGGCTCTGGTTGACCTTCGCCCGCGCGCGCACGGTCTGCCGGGCCTGGTCACGCACGATCAGGTCGAGGAAGCGCGAGCGCACCCGCCCCTCCTCGCTGAGCTCCGAGTACATGTTCGGCAGCGGCAGCAGCGCCTTCGAGGCGATCGCCCAGTCCTCGACCATGATCGACAGCTCGCCGCGGCGGCTGGAGATCACCTGGCCGCGCACGTAGACGTGGTCGCCGAGGTCGACAAGCTCCTTCCAGCGCTGCAGCGACTGGTCGCCGACCGAGGCCAGCGACACCATGGCCTGGATGCGGCTGCCGTCGCCGGACTGCAGCGCTGCGAAGCACAGCTTGCCGGTGTTGCGGCTGAACACGACACGGCCGGCCACCGCGGCGATGACGCCCGTCTCGTCGCCGGCATGGAGGACACCGAAGCGTGCGCGCAGCTCTGGGATGGTGTCGGTGATCGGCACCGTGACCGGGTATGCGCCACCGGCGGCATCCGTCCGCTCGGCGATGAGCCGCTCGCGCTTGGCCATGCGCACGGCCTTCTGCTCGATGACATCGTCCTCCGACGTCTCGTCGGCGGGCGCGGTGGCAGGCGTGTCGGTCATGCGGCGGGGCTCCTCGGAAAGTCGCCGTCCAGTCTATCGGCGCGGCCACGGCGGCTCGGCTCGGCGACGCCCCGCGCCCCCGCGCACCCGCGCCCCGCGCACCCGACGCCCCGCGCACCCGCGCACCCGCGCCCCGCGCACCCGTGCCCCGAGATCCCTGTTCAGCAGTCGCCTTCTACGACTCTGCCGCGGGCGTACCCGCAGGTAGCGACTGGTGAACAGAAG
>CALKHM010000209.1 GCA_937988695.1 uncultured Microbacterium sp.
GTGGAAGATCTTCCCGGGTCAGGGCGACTATGTGGATCCGGAGATGATCGACGAGAACGGGACGTCGACGGTCGCGGGGTATGCGACCGATATCGTCACGGACCTGTCGCTGGAGTGGATGGACTCGCTGGGTGCGGATGAGCCGTTCTGCCTGATGCTGCATCACAAGGCGCCGCATCGGCCGTGGATCCCGGATGAGAAGCACAAGCATCTGTACGCGGACGGGTCGATTCCGGAGCCGGAGACGTTCTTCGACGACTATGCGACGCGCAGCAGGGCGGTGCGCGGCGTGCACATGACGATCGCCGATGACATGGGCGCGGATGATCTGAAGCAGGAGGTGGCCGAGCACCTGCGCGGCCCGGAGCACCGTGAGGCGCGGATGCGGTGGAAGTACCAGATCTACATGCGGGACTATCTGCAGTGCATCCAGTCGATCGACGACAACGTGGGGCGGCTGCTGGACTTCCTCGACGAGAGGGGCCTCGCCGAGAACACGCTGGTCGTCTACACATCGGATCAGGGCTTCTTCCTGGGTGATCACGGCTGGTTCGACAAGCGGCTGATGTTCGACCAGTCGTTGCAGATGCCGATGCTGATCCGCTGGCCGGCGGAGATCGCTGCCGGCAGTCGCTGCGCGGCGATCGTCACGAACGTGGACTTCGCGGCGACGTTCCTGGACGTGTGCGGGATCGATGCGGATGCGGCGCTGCCGACCTCGCAGGGGCGGTCGTTCCGGCCCCTGCTGCGCGGCGAGCAGATCGATGATTGGCCGGATGCCGCGTACTACCGGTACTGGGAGCACGACGATCCCATCCATGCCGCACCCGCGCACTACGGCATCCGGACCGCGGACCACAAGCTCATCTATTACTACGGGGCCGGGCTCGGGGTGCCCGGCGCATCCGAGCAGGTGTTCGAGCCGGAGTGGGAGCTGTACGACCTGCACGCCGACCCGAACGAGGTGCGAAACGTCGCCGACGACCCCGCCTACGCCGCGGTGAAGGCGGAGCTTGAGACCAAGCTCGCCCAGTACCAGGCCCGCTACCAGGACGAGCCCTACCGCGGACCCGACACCCCGCGCCCGGACTGGGGACCCTACGACGAGGGGCTCTTCGCTCGCGTGCAGGCCTACGTCCAGAGCATCCGCGCCTCCAGCTGACCCGGATCCCCTGCACACCGCAGGATGCTGCGCCCGACACGCCGGCGCGCCCTCGAGGCGTCCGGCGCCTCGGGTTGCGCGTCCTGCGCTGTGCGCGTGCGATCCGCTCTGCCGCGCTATCCGCGCATCACGAACGGGTCGCCGACAGGCCCCTCGTCGGTGTTGATCCACACGCTCTTGAGCCGGCTGTACTCGTGCATCGACTCGAGGCCGTGCTCGATGCCGACGCCTGAGTTCTTGAACCCCTGGCGCGGTGACATCGGAGACATGGCACGGTACGTGTTGACCCAGACCGTGCCGGCATCGAGCCGGCGCGCCATGCGATGCGCGCGGGCGAGGTTCTGCGTCCACACCCCGGCTGCCAGGCCGTACGGGGTGTCGTTGGCCAGGGCGACGAGCTCGTCCTCGTCCTCGAACGGCATGATCGCCGCCACCGGGCCGAAGATCTCCTCGCGGACCACGCGCATGTCGTTGGTGACGTCGGTGAGGACGGTGGGTGCGTAGTAGTAGCCGTCCAGGCCGGCGGCATCCGGGCGCCGGCCGCCCGCGTGCACGGTCGCGCCCTCCGCCGCGCCGAGCTCGACATACGTCTCGACCTTCTTGAGCTGATCGGCGAAGGCGAGCGGGCCGAGCTCGGTGTCGTCGACGAGGGGGTCGCCGATGCGGATCGACTTCGCCCGCTCGGTCACCCGTTCCAGCAGCTCGTCGTAGACGGCCTTGTGCGCGAACACGCGGCTGCCGGCGATGCATGTCTGTCCGCCGGCCGCATAGATGCCGGCGATGACCCCCATCGCGGCGTTCGCAACGTTGGCGTCGTCGAACACGATGTTGGGGCTCTTGCCGCCCAGTTCCAGCGTGCACCCGATGAACCGCGCCGCCGCCTGCTGCGCGATGCGGGCTCCGGTGGCCGTCGAGCCCGTGAACGAGATCTTGGCCAGCGCGGGATGGGCAGCCAGGGCAGCGCCGGCCTCCGCACCGAATCCCG
>CALKHM010000210.1 GCA_937988695.1 uncultured Microbacterium sp.
CCAGTGCTGGCCGATGGCCGAGCCGGTGTACGGGGCGAGGTACTTGAAGCCGGCCGGGTCGGATGCCGGAGCCGCGACGATCGTCGTGTACTCCATGGCCCCGGCGTCTTCGAGCGCGCCCTTCACCGAGGCGATCGTGGAGCCCTTCTGACCGATCGCGACGTAGATGCAGCGTACCTGCTTGCTCGCGTCGCCGGACTCCCAGTTCGCCTTCTGGTTGATGATGGTGTCGATCGCGATCGCGGTCTTGCCGGTCTGCCGGTCGCCGATGATCAGCTGGCGCTGACCACGGCCCACCGGGATCATCGCGTCGATGGCCTTGATGCCGGTCTGCAGCGGCTCGTGCACGCTCTTGCGCTGCATGACGCCGGGCGCCTGCAGCTCGAGCGCACGACGACCTTCGCTGGCCACCTGGCCGAGCCCGTCGAGCGGGTTGCCGAGCGGGTCGACGACGCGGCCGAGGTAGCCGTCGCCGACGGGGACCGAGAGCACCTCGCCGGTGCGGGTGACCTGCTGACCGGCCTCGATGCCGGCGAAGTCGCCGAGCACGACGACGCCGATCTCGCTCTCGTCGAGGTTCAGGGCCAGGCCCTGCGTGCCGTCTGCGAAGGTGACCAGTTCATTGGCCATGACGCCGGGCAGCCCTTCGACGTGGGCGATGCCGTCCGCCGCGTCCACGACGGTGCCGACCTCGGTCGCTGCCGCCCCGGCGGGCTCGTACGCGGCGACGAAGTCCTTCAGCGCGTCACGGATGACGTCAGGGCTGATGGAGAGTTCTGCCATTGTCTTCCTTTTGTTCGTGGGGCCTCGGCCCCGACGTCGCCATCCCGGTGGATGGGAAGTCTGTCTCAGCCTGCGAGCCGCTGCCGCAGGTCGTTCAGTCGGGTGGACACGCTCGCGTCGATCACGTCGTCAGCGATCTGCACGCGCACACCGCCCACCACGGCGGGATCGATCACGGTGTTCACCGAGACCTCACTGTCGTACTTGGCCGCCAGCAGCTTCGCGAGCCGCTCGGTCTGCGCGGACGACAGCGGCACCGCGCTGGTCACCCGGGCGATCCTGCGGTCGCGGGCAGCCGCCACGACGCGCTCGGCGCGTGCCAGCAGCTCCCGGACGCGACGCCGGCGGGGGCGCTGGATCACCGAGGAGGCGATCAGGGTGGTCGCAGCGCTGACGCGCGAGGCCAGCAGCGACTCCACGAGCCGGCCCTTCTCGCCCGCCTCACCCAGACGGCTGCCCAGCGCCAGCTCCAGGCGCGGGTCGCCGGCCACGACGCGGCCGAACTGGAACAGCTCGCCTTCCACATCGGCGGCGGGCTCGGCCGCCGCAGCCGCGCGGATCGCGAGCTCCTCGACCGCATCGACGAGGTCGGAGGCGTTCGACCAGCGCTGCGTGACCGCGGTGGTCAGCAGCTCGCGGGTAGCGGATGACAGCGGGGCGAACACATCCGCGACGACCTTCGCACGCGCGTGGGCGCTCGCACCCCAGTCGGCCAGCGCACCGCTCAGTGCCGGCGCGTCGGCCAGCGCACGCGCGGCGGCGAACAGCTCGCCGGCGACGCCGAGGTCGATGCCCGACGCGGCATGCAGCGCCGCGTTGGATGCCGCGAGGGCCTGAGTGGTCGCGCTGCCCATTACTGAGCCGGTCCCTGGGCGTGCGCCTGCGCCTCGGAGGCCTCGAGATCGGCGAGGAACCTGTCGACGACGGCCTGCGCCTTCGCGTCGTCGGAGAGCGTCTCCCCGATCACGCCGCCGGCAAGATCCAGCGCGAGCGATCCCACCTCGCCGCGCAGCGAGACCAGCGCGCTCTGGCGCTCCGCCTCGATCTGCGCGTGGGCGGCGGCGGTCACCCGGGCGGCCTCGGCGGTCGCGGCATCCTTCGCCTCGGCGACGATCTTCTTGGCGTCCTCACGAGCGGTCTCGCGGATCTCACCGGCCTGCGCGCGGGCCTCGGCGAGCTGGGCGGTGTACTGCTCGAGCGCGGCCTCGGCCTGACGCTGAGCCTCATCGGCCTTCTCGATGTTGCCCTCGATGGCAGCCGCGCGCTGGTCGAGCATGTCCTGCATGCGCGGCAGCACGAACTTCCAGAACACGACCAGGATCGCGATGAAGCAGAGAGTGCCCCACACCAGGTCGGAGATCTCCGGCAGCAGCGGGTTGTGAGTCTCCTCCGCCGCGGCCAGAGTGACAAGAGCCGGAAGCATCCTGTCTCCTTACGTGAAGAGGCGGATCAGTTGTAGCCGAAGATGAAGCCGGTGGCGATGCCGATGAACGCGAGCGCCTCGGTGAACGCGATACCGATCCACATCAGGACCTGCAGGCGGCCGGCAAGCTCGGGCTGACGTGCGACGCCCTCGATGGTCTTGCCGACGACGATGCCGATGCCGATGGCGGGGCCGATGGCGGCCAGGCCGTAGCCGACAGTGGCGATCGATCCGTTGACTGCGGCCAGAACCGTAGTTGCTTCCACGGGTTTTTCCTTTCGTTGGGTGGGACGGCTCGTGCCGGCCCGCTCAGTGCTCGTCCGCGATCGCGAGCTGAATGTAGACCGCGGTGAGGATTGCGAAGATGTACGCCTGGAGGACGGCCACCAGGATCTCGAACAGCGTGAAGACGAAGCCGAAGGCGAGCGTTCCCGCACCCAGAAGGCTCCACCAGCTGCCGGCGGTGAAGAAGAAGAACCACGTCGCCGAGAAGAACAGCACCAGCATCAGGTGGCCGACGATCATGTTCATCAGAAGACGCAGCGTCAGGGTGACCGGGCGGATCAGGAACGTCGAGATGAACTCGAGGATCGCGACGAACCACACCAGGAACACCGGGATGCCCGACGGCGCGAACGAGTTGCGCAGGAACTTCTTCGGGCTCTTGCGCAGACCCGCATAGATGAACGTCACGTAGGAGATCACCGCCAGCAGCAGCGGAACGGCGATGATCGCGGTTCCGGCCACCTGCAGGAACGGGATGATCCCGGTCAGGTTCATGAACAGGATCATGAAGAAGATCGTGGTCAGGATCGGCAGGTAGCGGTTGCCGTCCTTGCGGCCCAGCAGATCGTGGGCGATGCCGTTGCGCACGAAGTCGAGGCCGAGCTCGACGGTGCTCTGGAAGCGACCGGGGACCAGTTTCATCCGGCGCGTGCCGAGCACGAACAAGGCGATCAGCACGACCGTCGCGATGATCTGGATGAGGTTGATGCGCGTCAGTGCGAACGGCGTCCCTGCGAAGAGCACTTCCGGGGGGAAGAAGTCGTTGATCGTCGGCGGCTGGAACCCGCCATCAGACTCCGCGGCTTTCGCGATCAGTGTCGCAGCTTGAGTAAACAGCGCTGGCTCCAACTTCGGGGCACCGGTCGAGACCGTTGCGACGATGGGTCGATGGGAACACACCTCCGCCTCAGCACGGACAAGCGGTGAGCGGGCGGGTGCTCCTCTACCCTATCAAACTCGGGGCTCCGCCGAATCCCGTCATCCGCGCCGTTCGTCGCCGTCGCCGTCACGGGCCGCCGGCGCATCGTCGTCGACTGCCGTCGGCAACTCGACCGACACGGCGGGCACCCGCATCCGGGTGAGCACCGCCACGTCGATGATCAGGGATGCCACGACCCCGGCGACGATCGCGACGAAGAACACCGTCGGCTCGATCCAGGACTGCCCGCGCAGCACCACCAGCACGACGATGAACACCACGAGCTTCAGGAGCCAGCCGCCCAGCACGATGCCGAAGAACACCGGCACGTACAGCGGGTCGCCGAACCAGCGGTTCGCGATGAGGATGCTGGCCCCCGTGATGCCGAGGAACAGCGCCGCCAGCACGATGCCGGCCAGGGCGCTGAACAGCCCGGGCGCGCCGGCGGCGATGAACCCGACCACGGCGCCGACGACTGCCAGGATCGCGGTGACCAGCGCGGACCAGATCAGGGTGGCGCGCAGGACGGGGGTGCTGGTGATGGGGCTGCTGCTGACGGGAGTGCGGCGCGCGTTCAACGGTGCTCCTGGGGGGCGTGGACGTGGTCGGGTCTGAGGGCGGGGGCGGTGCTGGTCGTCGTGGTCGGCCCGTGCCCCGGCGTGGGACGGGGTCCCGGCGCCGGGACGGGTGCCGGCGCGGGGCGTGGCGTGGCCGTGGGATCGGAGGCCGCGTTCGGGCGGCGGCGATGGTTCGGGGTGAACGTGACCACGAGGCACGCCGCGATGCCCACGACGCCGAAGGCGACGCCGAGCCAGTACTGTCCCGGCCAGTCGTGCCCGGCCCCGATGTACATGAGCAGCATCGACAGGCCGATGATCGCCGTCCACGCATAGAAGATGAGCACCGAGGTCTGGCTGGAGTGGCCCATGTCCAGCATCCGATGGTGCAGGTGCTTGCGGTCCGGGGAGAACGGCGACTTCCCCTGCCACGAGCGCCGGATGACCGCCGACCCGAAGTCGAGCAGCGGCAGGATGGCCACGGCCACCGGCAGCACGATCGGCAGGAACGCGCCCAGCAGCTGCGAGCGGCCGAACTCGGCGGGATCGAGCGTGGCCGGATCGAACTGCCCGGTGATGGCGATCGCGCCGGTGGCCAGCAGCAGCCCCAGCACGAGCGCTCCGGAGTCGCCCATGAACATCTTCGCGGGATGCCAGTTCATCGGCAGGAAGCCGAGGCACATCCCCACCACGACGCACGCGATGAACGACGCGAGGTTGAAGTAGCTGGAGGCGCCGGAGTCGCGCACGACGAAGTACGAGTACGCGAAGAAGATCGCACTGGCGATCAGGCACACCCCGGCGACGAGCC
>CALKHM010000211.1 GCA_937988695.1 uncultured Microbacterium sp.
GCGGGGAGCACTCTTCGGCACCAGCCCGAGAGACCCGTCCGGGGGGCTCACCCCCGCTCGCGCGGGGAGCACTCGTGCGTCCGGGACGCGCTGAATGTCGGGCCCGGCTCACCCCCGCTCGCGCGGGGAGCACTGCGGGTGCGCGGCCTGCTGCCGTCGGGGCTGGGGCTCACCCCCGCTCGCGCGGGGAGCACGACTGTGGACATGTCGCCCATCGGAAGGGTGAGGGCTCACCCCCGCTCGCGCGGGGAGCACTCGCCCGGGCACGCCGCCAGGTAGTGCTCGTCCGGCTCACCCCCGCTCGCGCGGGGAGCACGGCCGTGAACTCGTCGGCGTACACGTCGGCGTGGGCTCACCCCCGCTCGCGCGGGGAGCACTGGTCCGTGCTCTGGCAGGTCGTCATTGGCGTGGGCTCACCCCCGCTCGCGCGGGGAGCACGCGCCCCTACCTTTTGCGGCCTTCAGCTTGTACGGCTCACCCCCGCTCGCGCGGGGAGCACCAGGTATCGCGCGCCGTCGTGCAGTGCCGCGGGGGCTCACCCCCGCTCGCGCGGGGAGCACGAGGATCACCCGTCCGATGTGAAGGTCGACTCGGGCTCACCCCCGCTCGCGCGGGGAGCACACGGTGCGGATCCCCGTAGACCGTCTCGTGGTGGGCTCACCCCCGCTCGCGCGGGGAGCACTGAGCGAGCTTCTGCAGCGCCGTCGCCGCTTCGGGCTCACCCCCGCTCGCGCGGGGAGCACGGCAACTGGGTGAACCGGATGATCTGGGTCGACGGCTCACCCCCGCTCGCGCGGGGAGCACGCGTACCCGTTGCGGCGGCACCAGCCCGCGTACGGCTCACCCCCGCTCGCGCGGGGAGCACATCGCGTCATACGTCGTCCACCGGAACAGCCTGGGCTCACCCCCGCTCGCGCGGGGAGCACCCAACCCAGCGAGCGAACATGGTTTGCCGCCAGGGCTCACCCCCGCTCGCGCGGGGAGCACGGGGCCGTGAAGATCAAGAACCTACCGGTGAAGGGCTCACCCCCGCTCGCGCGGGGAGCACTCGAAGATCTTGTCAGGGCCGACGTTCCGGATGGGCTCACCCCCGCTCGCGCGGGGAGCACTATCGCATTCCTCGATGTGCCAACGTGGGCAGCGGCTCACCCCCGCTCGCGCGGGGAGCACCGGCTTCGTCTTGTTCTGCGGGGTGCGCGACTTGGCTCACCCCCGCTCGCGCGGGGAGCACGTCTCATCCCCCTGTCCGACCGCGACGAAACGGGGCTCACCCCCGCTCGCGCGGGGAGCACGGTATCCACTCACCGTCGACCGTGTTCGCCGGGGGCTCACCCCCGCTCGCGCGGGGAGCACCTGCTCCTGGCGCTCGTGGGCGGCTTCCAGTACGGCTCACCCCCGCTCGCGCGGGGAGCACCCTCTTCCTCAGCCATGCTGAGACTCCATTCCGGGCTCACCCCCGCTCGCGCGGGGAGCACACGCTGCGCCGTTGGTCGCTGACGGTGCAGGCTGGGCTCACCCCCGCTCGCGCGGGGAGCACGCGGCGCGTAGGTCATCCATGGAGTCCACGTGGGGCTCACCCCCGCTCGCGCGGGGAGCACGCGGCGCGTAGGTCATCCATGGAGTCCACGTGGGGCTCACCCCCGCTCGCGCGGGGAGCACTGGATACCCCGGTCCCCCCAGGAATCCCCCATGTGGGCTCACCCCCGCTCGCGCGGGGAGCACCGTGTAGCAACACACAATGCGCAACGACGTGCCGGGCTCACCCCCGCTCGCGCGGGGAGCACGGCGAGCGATCTGCTCAGCTTTCGCAGGTGTCGGGCTCACCCCCGCTCGCGCGGGGAGCACTCCCCCCATGACGTGCCAGCGCCCGGTTGACGAGGGCTCACCCCCGCTCGCGCGGGGAGCACGGGCCCCGGCACGGAACACCTCCCGCGCGGCTGGGCTCACCCCCGCTCGCGCGGGGAGCACCTCCCACCGCTGCGCCAGTCACCGTCCCGGATGGGCTCACCCCCGCTCGCGCGGGGAGCACGGTCGCGCCGGTGCCGGTGGTCGTCGTGCCGTCGGCTCACCCCCGCTCGCGCGGGGAGCACTTCAACGCGGGAGCGGCTGATCGGGCGCCGACGGGCTCACCCCCGCTCGCGCGGGGAGCACGACCTGACCGAGTGCGGCCCGTACCGCGCCACCGGCTCACCCCCGCTCGCGCGGGGAGCACAGATGCACCCACCCCTGCCACGCGGTTGGAAAAGGCTCACCCCCGCTCGCGCGGGGAGCACCCGATGCCGTCCGGGGTCGCCCGGTGCAAGTCGGGCTCACCCCCGCTCGCGCGGGGAGCACCCAAGCTTTCGCCGCAAACGATCACGATGGGCGGGCTCACCCCCGCTCGCGCGGGGAGCACGTCGACGGGGCGATGCCCCCGAACCCGGGCAAGGGCTCACCCCCGCTCGCGCGGGGAGCACTCCTCGAACTCGGTCGCGTCGTAGCCGGCGAACGGCTCACCCCCGCTCGCGCGGGGAGCACCGGCAGGCGCAGTTCGTCGCCCTGCTGCGCTCGGGCTCACCCCCGCTCGCGCGGGGAGCACCTGGGTATGATCCGGGACAGTCCCACCACTGGGGGCTCACCCCCGCTCGCGCGGGGAGCACAGCGAGGTGTATGCGGAGGCCGCTCTCGCCGTGGGCTCACCCCCGCTCGCGCGGGGAGCACCTGTTGCCTACGTCTAGCGAGCGAATCGTTCGACTTCGGCTCACCCCCGCTCGCGCGGGGAGCACGAACCGGCCACGAGACCGCGTCTTCTCGACTTGGGCTCACCCCCGCTCGCGCGGGGAGCACTACTGGCACCAGCTCGCGCCCACCCCGGCCGCCGGCTCACCCCCGCTCGCGCGGGGAGCACCTCGCAAAGGCAGGCATCTTGTCCCTGGCCGCGGGCTCACCCCCGCTCGCGCGGGGAGCACGCGGCGATCGTCCGCGAGGGCGATGACTTCACGGGCTCACCCCCGCTCGCGCGGGGAGCACCAGGTTCATCGCTGCGCGGGTGACCAGCGGCAGGGGCTCACCCCCGCTCGCGCGGGGAGCACTGGTCGCCGACCACGGCCGGCTTGAACTGGTCGGGCTCACCCCCGCTCGCGCGGGGAGCACCATGAATTCGTTCGGTGGCATATGGAAGCCGTCGGCTCACCCCCGCTCGCGCGGGGAGCACCGAAGCCGAATCCGAAGACGGACCTCCCGCACCGGCTCACCCCCGCTCGCGCGGGGAGCACCTAGTCGTGAGGTCGGTCTGCGACAGAGCCGAGGGCTCACCCCCGCTCGCGCGGGGAGCACTCGCGTATCTCTGCGGAGTGGCCACGGGTTGCGGGCTCACCCCCGCTCGCGCGGGGAGCACCGGGGCACTGACGCGACGTGGGAGCGAGAGGCGGGCTCACCCCCGCTCGCGCGGGGAGCACATTGACGCCCTCAAGCGGCGTCGCTTCAACTGATATTTGGTATCAGGGCTCACCCCCGCTCGCGCGGGGAGCACCCGGCCGATGGTGCGCGCGCGTTCGGCGTCGCGGGCTCACCCCCGCTCGCGCGGGGAGCACCGTGCGGAGCGTACCGGCGACGCGACCCTCGACGGCTCACCCCCGCTCGCGCGGGGAGCACTTGATGCGACCCATCACCGCGGTCCACCGGTCGGGCTCACCCCCGCTCGCGCGGGGAGCACATCGGGACGATCATCTTCGCCCTGTGCATCCTGGGCTCACCCCCGCTCGCGCGGGGAGCACGACCGACGCTCGCACGAGGAGAGCGTCGTGGACCGGCTCACCCCCGCTCGCGCGGGGAGCACTGCACGGCGATCGGGAGAGTCATGCCCATCCCGGGCTCACCCCCGCTCGCGCGGGGAGCACCCGCGCTGCATGCGGATGCGCACCGTAATGCCGGGCTCACCCCCGCTCGCGCGGGGAGCACTTCCACCCGGTCAAGTGCGCCCTTGTGTGGGCGGGCTCACCCCCGCTCGCGCGGGGAGCACGCTACATGACCTGGGGTTTACATCAACATCGGGTCACGTCGGCTTCAGTTCAAGTGTCGGCCATCGCGAGCGTGATACAGCGCTCAGTTACGCCTTTCGACGACGTGCAGCCTTGCTCCATCCGGTTCTCGGTCGTGTAGACGAAGCGGAATTCACATCGAAGTCTTTCTCGTCACGAGCACTCGGCCGGAGCATGAGAGTTATTCCCTCGACATCGACCGGCTCCCAATGATGGCCGTGTACGAGGAACTTCAGCTTTTGTTCATTCCGCGCAGAGAACACCATGATCGCTCTACCAGTGCGGGTCATGTCCTTCGTTCGCTCCCACATCAGCTCACGCACTCGGGCAGATACGGATCCGACGAACACACCTGCCGAGATCTCCAGCAGCCAGCGCGTCAAATATCCTCGGAGCCCCGGTGGACACGCAGAGAGCACGAGGACAACCACCGTCAGTCGTCCTTCCCATATGACGTGCCACCCGCAACGACGCGCTGCGACCCGTCCCAGAGATAGACGACGTTCTCACCGCCGTCGGAGGTCTCCTGCAAATCATCCGGCAGGAGCAGATGATGGATGTCTCTCACACAGCGATCCAGGAGTGCTCCGCCATGAAACTGATCGCGCAGAGCACGCCGGGCGGCGGACCCGATATCAAATGGCGCATCCTTGGCGAGATCGAACGCGAGCGGAATCGTCATCTCCGCCTTGTAAAGATCGGCGATGTCATACACGAAGGAACGCACGTGTCCGGTGTGCACAAAACCCAGACCAGGCGAACAACCGAGCGCAACAATGACCGAGTGCACGACACCGTACATGGTCGTGTTCGCGGCCGACAGCGCCTGATTGACAGGATCACTGGCCTCGAAGGATTCGACCTGGTAGTCGCGTCCATCCCACCGCACTCCCGTGCGCTTGGACTGCTCACGATAGGCGCGTCGGATTCTGGCGCCCTCTCGGCCACGCAGCTGCTGCATTGTCAAACCCGAGGTGTCCTCCCCAGGGAAGCGCATGGCATACATCTCACGCGCGACACGCAGCCGACTGCTCTGATTCGACACGAGCTGTGCTTGCGCTTCCAGTAGGCGTGAGCTGTGTGACAGCGAACGACCGTGCGCGTAGTACCGCACGCCCTCCTCTCCGACCCAGACGACCGTGGACCCGCTCTCAGCCATGAGCACCATCGCCTGCTGCGTCACCGTCGTGCCCGGCCCGAGAAGTAGCGCTCCAAGAGCTGCCGCAGGGATATGCATGACCCCGCGCTCATCGGTCGCGGTGATGGCATTGGCGTCGCGATGGATGTGGCATTTCTCCAAGTAGACGAAAGTGAGCCGATCTTGTGCACGGACGAGGTCAGGAAGGTCCGGCGGCCGCGCTCCCGGAATGACCACCGCAAATCACCTCACTGGCGCGATGGTCATCAACCCGCACCCGTAGCCTTTTGCGCGCCCGATGCCATGACTGAGTGCGTACGCGAACAGATCACGGTCAGTCACGACCAACGTGCCCTCAAACGTCGCGATCCGCAGTGTCACGCGAGTCTCACGCCGTGAGAATGACACCGTGCGCCGGTCGCTCACGACAAGATCCCACACGTCCGGCGCCTCTCCGTCATCCGCCGGAGCCACACTGGGCTGACTGCCCATCGCACTCAGCACACGAAAGCCCGCGCGCTCCTGTCGCGATAGCAGCCAATCCTCCTGCTGCGCGACCGTGACGTGCCCGAAGACCTTCCCTCGCCCTGCCGCATCTCGCCCGCGCGAATGCGTGGGATTCGCCGTCAACCGGAACGCGTAGTGGTGGCCGTTCTCCATCCGCGCCAGCAGCGGCGCATAAGGCCGGACGATCTGCGTCTCAGGTAATGACGGCCAGCCGCCCTGCTCGGCAAGGGCGGTCAGATCCGGCATCTGTGGGCTGACGATGTACACGTTTGCAACGTGATTGGTCAGGTCCATCCGCCAGAGCACGCGGCCGTCTGGAGTGGGAGACGCATCCGGAAACGCCGCCATGACCGCCGCGTGCAGCGCGTGAGGTGAGACCAGCAAAGGCTGCGCGGCTCGGCGGGCGGGATTGAGCTGTACTCGAGAGAGGTACATCAGACTTCCTCCTCTGACACCAGGATCAAAGGGTCATGCGGCCGGTTGCCCAGTTGTGTGCGCTCCACGCGCACGTCTCGCCAATCGTGACGGCGACGACGTGGATCGTAGCTGCGAGGCACATCGCGCAAGGAGAGGTCGGCGGTTTCGCCCGGCTTCGCATCAAGGAGAATCTCCAGAGCCGGGACGCCGACACCAAGGCGCCGACGATATGAATCCGTCGCTCGCCACTCGGCCGTCTTAAGCGCATCTCGCAGCGCGGTATCGACGACCTGTGCGTTAAGCGGCCCCGCGGGCGGGAACGCACGTCGCCCAAGATAGAGCGGAAAGACCGGATGCGCGAGAGCGTGCTGCAAGCCTTCGAGCTCACGACGGTCTGGCGACCCGAACCCGGCGAGAAAGACCGCATCGGCAAGGTAGAAGCGTTCGGACAACGGCATGGAGGTGCGCCCGTCTAGCGTGCGTGCCGTCTGGAAATCACGCTCGATCTGACCCGGCTGATCGATACGCACTCCGTACTCGAGCGCGTCGAATCTCTCCAGCGATCCGGTCCGCCTGATACCGAGCGCGGCAGCGAGCATACCGATCACGCCGCTGCGTGTCGGGGCACGCTCGGTATCGCGGGTCGCGAAACGACTCCTCGATCCCCAAGCCTGCTGAGGCCCGGCGAGCTCGATCAGCAAGGTCGGCATTGTTCACACATCCGCGGTGAGGCGGTCCTCGACGACCGTTCCCAGCCCATCGATCGCATCGGCAAGCGGGACCCGGTCGCCCAGTGCATCAAGTGACTGAACGGCTTCGCCACCGCGCACGACCCACACCTTCACGGGCGTCGTGCCAAAGTTCGCGTCAATGGCTCTCGCATGCTCGGCGAGCTTGGCGCCCGCCTTCTGCAGCCGACTGTCACCGGCAACGGCTTCTTCGAAAGCGCCGACCAGATTGACTGACTGTGAATCCCGGATGCCGATCACCACCGCATCCGGCAGAGTGCGATTCGCGAACGTGTTCTGTTTGCCCGACGGCATACTCATGATGAAGGCGCGCGCGAAGGCTTCGACCGCACGGCGGGCGGCGACCGGGTCACCGAGGTTCTTCGCCAGCAGGTCGACGTCCACCGTCGCGTAACGGTACAGCGTCGAGGAGTTGAATTCGACCGTCCCGATCATGCCGGCACCGGCATCCTCTTCTTCGTCGGCTGCCTTGTGGTCGTCGACGGCGGTGAAGTAGTCGAACTCCGTGTCAACGGCATGAACGCTCAGCGCGTGCGCGACCTGACACGCCGCATCCACGTTCAGATCACTCGCGTCGGCCACCATGCGGCCGAACAGCGCAAGATCGATCGAGTGCTGAGTGTCGAGCGCGTGCTTGACGTCGGCACCCTTGAGGCTCGCCTTCGGGTCATCCGTGGCGTGTGCGGTGACGCACATCTGTGCGACATTGTCGAGCTGAAGCTCGCTGAGGAACAGCAGGTACCCGGATTCGTCCGGCAGCGGATTCTCCTTCGTGGACTTCCGAGCGGGCGTGAGCTTGATACCGGCGGCGGTGAACGCCAGTCCGGCGAGTTCCTGCGCACGCGCGGCCGTGATGCTCGTGTCTTTCGCGACGATGCGGTCTCCGAGCAGTTCAACGATGCGCTTGGTGCGCACCCCGAGGTCGCTCCTGTCGAGATGCTCATCGAACGCGACGCGGGTCGCACGCTTCCACGCCTGGCTCGATACCCGGGCACGGCGCACGCCGCCGTACATTGCCGACTTCGGGCTGCCGGTGTCGTCACGGTTGAGGTTGCTGGGTGGAACGGTCTGCAGGATGTTGAAATCCACGATGGTGCGAGTCATGTCACTTTCTCCCTTTGCTGTAGTGCCTACGCGGCGCCGCCGGTGGAATCATCGGTGGCGGCTACTTCATCGTTTGGTCCGTCTTCGCGATAGAAGTGCCTGCCCCACACGAGCCGCACGCGGTCAGCACCACCGGCGAACTGCAAGCCGTACAGGTCACGGGCGAACTGTCCGTAGTCGAGGGGGATGCTGTGGGCCCGCATCTGCTGGATGAGTCCGCGGGCGTGGTGCACCGTCTCGTCCCAGTTCGTTGCGGTCGCCAGCGCAGTGAAGCGTGCCCTGACGGCGTCTCGCGCACCCGAATGACGGCCGAGCAGTCGTGCGGAACGGCCGAAGGAGTAGTCGCGACGGTGCATCGCGGCATCCCGGTGGGACTGCTGATGCACGGCGAACAGCGTGAGCGCCGCGTACACCGCATGCTCGGCTGCAGTTGGCTCGTCATCCCGAATCGATTCCGGATGCTCGTACAGTCCGGCGATCGTCAGGCTCACCAGACGGGCGTCCCTGCCGAGAGGAACTGACACGCCTCGGCGCAACACGGCGAGCGTCGCCACAGCGTCCGCGTCATCACGGCGGTACCGCGCCTGCAGGTCGGATGCTCGCCGTCCGACGTGCTCCGCAATTCGCTCGCCGAGTGTGGCCTTTTCGTCGGTCATGCCACCTGCCCCTTTCGATCCGGCGCACCGAACGTGCGCGTCAGCGCACGGAGGAACCAACCCTCGGCCCGCGGTGTCGTGATCAACTCCACCCGGCCGAGGCGGGTGACCTCACGTCCCGCCCATGCCGCCGGCCCCGCGTCGGCGACAAGCTGTGCGCCGAGACGTCGTAGTGTCTGCGCTGCGATGTGCTTCCACTCCGCGATGGCCTCGAGCGGATCACGACCGGCTTGCAGCGATGCCAGCCATTGTCGGTAGGGAAGGTCCAACGTCGCGTAGGCGAGATCCGTCGCTCGTGTGCGAAGGCCTTCTCCTTCTCCTCCAGCAGCACGCATCAGATTGTCAGCGAGATTCCGCAGGTGACGTACACCTTCGTCGGCGAGCCGCACGGCTTCGTCGGCCTGCGCCGCGAGCGCACGATCAGCCTGCCGGAGAAGCGTGAGCGGAACCGACACCTCATCGGAGATCATCTCGTCGACGACCGAGTTGTTACTGCCGTACACGACGCCGACGGCCCTCAGCCGGAACGAGCCGGCCCCCAGCACCCCCGCCTCTTCGAGCTGCGCGAGCCACTCGACCACCCCGGGAGGCCGACTGATCGGGATGTCACTCTTCGGCACGGTTCCCGCGAGCCCGGGCAGCAGGGCGGCAATACCGCGCCACAGGGCGCGCCCCGGCTGGTGCTCACGCGGCATGTAGGTCGTCTGCTTCGCCTTCTTGGTCTGCGGATCGCTGTACCGCCATGCCGACATCGGTTCGTGCGAGAAGCCATTCTGTGGGGTGAGCTTGTCACCGTTGGCCACGAGGCAGCCGACGACCCGATCGTCTGAACGGAACAGTCGAATTCGACGAGACTGCCATGTGTACAGCCGCACAGGCCCTTGCGGGATCAGACCCGCGCGCTCAGTTGCGTCGTCAGGAACATCTTCCTCCCACGGCGGGATATCTGCGTCTGTGTTGGCCGTGATGACATCGACGCTTGTGGGGACGAGATTCAACAAGAGAGTCTCATGCAGGGAGGCTCCGGTGGCATAAAGGCCGCCGAGGAGGCCCGACCACGCAACGCCTAGAGGATATCCCTTCCCCCCTTTGACCCTGGGGTCGCCGAGAGCGCCGCTCTTGATACCACTCGGGTCGAAAGCCTGTGCGTTGACGAGCCAGCGCGCCGCTTCTGCGAACGAGAGGTCCACAGCACCCGCACCCGCGCGGTTCGTGAACAGCCGGTTGTTGCTCGGCAGGTCGAGGATGATCGCCCCGACGTCCTTCATGTCGCCGGATGCGGTAGCCAAGTCGGCCACCTGCATGAAGGGCCGCGCGCCGAAGAGATCAAACCGATCACCGAACTCGTCGAAGTATGCGTCGATGGATTTCAGTGGAAGACCGTCGCGGTACCAGCG
>CALKHM010000212.1 GCA_937988695.1 uncultured Microbacterium sp.
CTGCGGCGCCTGGGTGATGCCGTGGTCGGCGAGGAGCTTCTTGTTGTACCAGAAGCCCTCGATGTTGAACTCCGTGGGAAGGGCGTACAGGCTGTCCGACCCGTAGAGCGCCTTGATCGTGGACTCCGCCGCCGGGAGGATCGCGTCCTTCACGCCGAGTTTGTCGAGCTCTTCGGAGAGGTTGACGAGCTGCCCGGAGGAGATGAACTGCTTCATGAGGTCGGGGGTGCCGGCGGCCATCGACATGTTCGAGAGAGCGTTCTGTCCGGCAAGCAGCTGAAGCTTCTGATCCCACTGGGTGCCGGCGATGGAATCGGTCGTCAGCGGCGCCGCCTTCTCCTGGCTCGCACACTGCCCCGTGGACAGCGTTTTCAGCGTGCCGACGATCGTGGTGTTCTCGGTCTGCCCGAGATAGCTGAACTTCGCCGAGCCCTGCGACGGGCCTGCCCCTCCGCTCCCGCTGCAGGCGCTGAGTGCGAAGACGCCAACGCCGGCCAGCGCGATGAGCGGAGTCAGACGGCGAGCGCGACTGCGTGCTGTGGTCACGATTCCTCCTTGAATACGACGCCTCAACTTGAAGCGCTTCAATCTGAAGGGTGACACATGCCAAAGCCTCCTGTCAATCACATGATAGAAGTGTTATGAAGCGTTTCAATAGTGCGTGACGAGTTCGTTCCCGGCGATAATGAGGCTGAACTCGCCGACGAACACTGCAGTGGGGGGACATCATCGCCAGCGACGCGCGTCAGAACGGCCGCTCACAGCCGAGCATGAGCGATGTGGCCCGGCATGCCGGTGTCGCCTTGGGCACGGTGTCCAACACGCTGAACAGCCCGGAGAAGGTCTCGGAGCCGACACGGCGCCGGGTGCTGGCGGCGATCGCGGAGCTGGGATTCGTGCGCAACGACGCCGCACGGTCGCTCGCCGCCGGAAACAGCACGACGGTGGGCCTCGTGCTGGCGGATCTCGGGAACTCCTTCTTCGTCGACATCGCGCGCGGCGCCGAGCAGGTCATGCGGCGGCACGGAATGAACGTGCTGATCGCGAACACCGACGTCGACCGCGACCGCGAGGTGGGCAATCTGGAGCTCTTCGAGCGCACGCGCGTCGCCGGCATCCTCTTCGCACCGCTGGACACGCCCCTCGCGCAGTCCCAGGTGCTTCCGATCCGGTCGACGCCCACCGTGTTCGTGAACTTCACCGCCACGGGCGGCTCCTACTCGTCGGTCGCGGTGGACGAGCGGCACGGCGGTTCTCTTGCCGCGTCGCACCTGCTGGAATCCGGCCGGCGTCGGCTGCTGTTCGTGGGCGGGCCCCTCATGCTCAGCGCCGTGCGCGAACGCTACGAGGGAGCCGTGGCTGCGGCCGCACGCGTGAGCGATGCGCAGCTCGAGCTGGTGGAGACCCGGGGTGTCAACATCCGGCACGGGCGCCAGGCCGCCCAGGCGATCCTCGAACGCGGCGCCGGCCGATACGACGGCATCGTGGCGGCGTCGGACCTGCTCGCCATCGGCCTCATCCAGACGCTCGCCGATCGCCGCGGGTTCACCGTTCCGCACGATCTGGCCATCACCGGCTACGACAACAACCACTTCGCCTCGGAGAACGCCACTCCGATCACCACCGTCAGCCAGCCCGGCGAGGAGATGGGGCGCACCGCTGCCGACCTTCTGCTCGAGAAGATCGCGCGACCCGACGCGCCCAGTCGCGCCGTCGTGCTCGAGCCGCATCTGATCCCCCGGCGATCGACGCTGGGCGACCTGTGGCCGCAGGAGTGATCGCCTTCGAGCACGCCGCACCCGGGCCTTCGCATTCGGCGCCCCCGGGTGAGGCCGCCGGAACCGGGGTCGACCTGACCGGCTGACGACGCCCGGCGTGACGATCGCGTCGATGGCGCTCGGGCACCTGGCATGTGGGACGATTCTGAAGATGGACGACGCGGACCTCGACGAACTGCGGATGCTGCGTGCCCGCGCATACGGACCGACCGGTGACATCGCCGACGATCCCCGCGCGCTCCGGCGACTGCGCGAGCTCGAGGCGGCCGCGCGCGAGACCGCACGCGATGCCCGTCGGGCCGCCGATACGACGTCACCGGTGGGCGGTGCGACAGCGGCGTCCGAGGCGACTGTCCGGGATGACGCGCCGCTGGCGCCGCACCCGGGCCCGCCTCCCCCGCTGCCGGCGGGTGTACCCGGCGTACGCCTGCCCGCGCCGACCGTGATCGCCGTGGGCGGGACCGTCGCGGCATCCCCGACGCCCCCTGCCCGATTCGCGCCGCGCCGCTGGTTCCTGTCCCGCGGGCTCGCGGTGCTGTGGGTGGTGTCGCTGATCGCGGTGGCGGCGCTGGCGGCAGGCATGGCCTTCGCTGCCGAGTGGATCGCGCCCATCGCACGCCACGGCGAGGTACGACAGATCGCGACGCTCTCACCGGACCCCGACTTCAGCTGGCCGGAGGAGTTCGGCGCCCTCGACACCGTCATGGGATTCACGTTCCACGGCCTCACGATCGGCACCACGAAGACATCGCTGTTCACCGGCACGCAGACGCGGTCACCCTGCCTGATCGCGTTCGCTGCGCCGGTTCCCGGCGACACGGAGTCGTTGGGCAGGCCGTTCGGCGGCTGTGGTGCGGGCGCGTTCCCGGCGACCGTCCAGCTCGTCGTCGACGACACCATGCCGCAGGACCTGCGCGATGTCGTCCCCGACGGCACCGCCTTGCAGTTCGTCCTCGACGGCGACCGGATCGGCGTCTTCTCCGACGCGAGGTGAGCCGTACGCGAGTCAGCGCGGTCGGACGGTGAGCGACTGGCTGACCGTGCCCACGGGCCCGGCCTCGTCGTGCACGATCGTGTGGGTCAGGCCGAGGCCGCCGGGCCCGAAGCTCACCGTCGTGTCGGCCGCGAACCAGTCCCCCGCGGGCTCGCGCAGCAGGTGCGCGGTGAGATCGACGTTCGGGAAGTGCACCTGGTCGGGCGATTCGCGCACGGTGAGCCCGTTGAAGATGTCGACCATGCCCAGCAGCCGGGCGGTGGGGCTGACCGGCTCGTCGGCGAGCACCGCGACGGTCGGCCGCATCCACGCCCAGGCGCCCCCCGGTTCGAGCTGCCGGCGTCGCGTCTGCACGGTCGTGACGAACAGTCCCGGCCAGACGGCGGAGTTGTCCCACGGGGCGAGGTCGTCACGCGGCGGTGGAGAGGGGAACGCGGATCCCGCCAGTGCGGTGGTGTCGGTGGTCTGCAGGAACCACGCACGGCCGACCACGGCCGGGCGACCGTCGTGACTGAGCACGGCTTCGATCAGCTCGATGGTCCGCCCCGGGCGTACGACGCGGGTCGTCAGTTCGACGACGCCGACCGGCATGACGCCGAGGATGTCGAAGGCCACTCGCGACAGCTGCAGCGGCACGCCCGAACGCGAGCGGTGGTCACGTTCCAGCGCGTGCGTCATGAGTCCCAGCGCAGGGGCGACATGCTGCTCGTCGGCGCTCCACGCGCCCTGGACGTTCTGTGTGGCACAAAACGTCGTCTCGCCCAGACGCTCGAAGTAGGCCGGTGCGGCGCCCTCGCTTCGCACGCGCGTCAGCGGTAGTCGCGGTCGCGGTACTGACCGGATTCGTCGCCCGACGCGATCCGCTCCGCCTCGCGTGCACGCAGCTCGACCCGGCGGATCTTGCCGGAGATGGTCTTGGGCAGGTCGGGAACGAACTCGATGATCCGCACGCGCAGGTGCGCGGACAGCCGCTGGTGGGCATGCGCGAAGATCGATCGGGCGGCATCCTCGGGCGAGGTCAGCGCGGCCGCCGTCACGCACACGTACGCCTTGGGCACGGCCAGGCGCACAGGATCGGGGCTGGGCACCACGGCCGCCTCCACCACGTCGGCATGCTCGAGCAGCACCGACTCCAGCTCGAACGGCGAGATCTTGTAGTCGGACGCCTTGAACACATCGTCGGCGCGGCCCACATAGGTGAGGTATCCGTCGGCGTCACGCGAGGCGATGTCGCCGGTGTGGTGATAGCCGCCGGCACGGGAGGATGCCGTGGCGGCGGCATCCTCGTAGTACCCCTTCATCAACCCCAGCGGATGCTGCGACAGGTCCAGGCAGACCTCGCCCTCGTCGTCGGCGAGCGCCCCGGTGACGGGGTCGACCAGCACCACCGGGTAGCCCGGCGTAGGGCGGCCCATCGAGCCGTCCTTGACCGGCTGTCCCGGCGAGTTGCCCACGCAGCAGGTCATCTCGGTCTGCCCGTACCCGTCGCGGATGGTCGATCCCCACGCCGTGCGCACTCGGCTGATGACCTCGGGGTTCAGCGGCTCGCCGGCCCCCACGAGCTCACGCGGCGGGTGCGCGAGCTGCCCGAGATCGGCCTGGATCAGCATGCGCCACACCGTCGGCGGGGCGCAGAACGTGCTGACGTGATGCGTGTCCATGACCGTCATCAGCACGCCGGCGTCGAACCGGTCGTAGTTGAACACGAAGACGGTCGCCTCGGCGAGGAACGGCGCGTAGAAGCTGCTCCACGCGTGCTTGGCCCAGCCCGGTGAGGAGATGTTCAGGTGCACGTCTGCCGGCCGCAGCCCCAGCCACCACATCGTGGACAGATGGCCGATCGGGTACGAAACCTGGGTGTGCTCGACGAGCTTCGGGCGGCTCGTCGTGCCCGAGGTGAAGTACAGCAGGCTCGCATCGCCGGCCGCCGTGGGGGCCTCGGGCTCGAACACGCCGTCGGCATCGGCGGAGGCCGCGAACGGGTGCCAGTCGTCGGGGGCCTCGTCGCCGACACCGATCCGGATGACCCCGGGGTCGATGCCGGCGACACGGTCGGCGAGCGCGGTGAGCGACACGATCGCGTCGACCTCGCCCTTGTCGACGCGGTAGGCGAGGTCGGATGCCGACAGCAGCGTGGAGGTGGGGATCGAGACCGCGCCCACCTTGGCGATGCCGAACATCACCTCCCACAGCTCGATCGTGTTGTTGAGCATCACGATGACATGCGCGCCGCGCCCGATGCCCAGGCTCCGCAGCCAGTTCGCGACCTGATCGGAGCGTGCGGACAGCTGGGCGTAGGTCCACGACTGCGCGCTGAGGTCGGCCTCCACGATCGTGACGGCAGGCTGGTCGGGACGGGACGCTGCGACCACGTCGAACCACTCCAACGCGAAGTTGAACTCGGCGAGTCGCGGCCAGGCGAAGCCGTCGACCGCACCGGCATAGTCGCTGGCATGCGCGAACAGGAAGTCACGGGCCTCGCGGACGGCGGCGGTTCCGGCGGTGGCGGGGCGGCCTGCGTGCGTCATGTCTCGGGCTCCGTTGCGTCAGGGGTGTCAACTCGCCCGAAGCCTACTCCGCGTCACCGGTCACGACACAGGCTCGGCCGCTCGCGGCCGAGCCCGGTGTGCATCACGCTCGGAACACGCGCGAAGCCAGGTCGGGATGATCGGCGAACACGCCGTCGACACCGCTCTCGCGCAGCATCCGCCACTCGGACTCGTAGTCGCCGAACGCCGCTCGAGCCACGCCGCGGCGGAACGAACGCGCGAGGAAGACGTTCTCGGGACGGCACGTCCAGACGTAGACGGTGAGGCCGCGCGCATGGGCGCGGTTTGTCAGCGCCGCGCCGTTCCTGCGTGAATCCGTGAAGAACCTCTTGTCGACGCTGATCCCGTCGACCTCGCCGGTGAGCGCGTCCAGGCCCGCCGCGGTGACCGCCCACGCGTACGTGGGCGCCGCCGGCCCCCGCGCGGCGACGAGATCTGCGGGTCGCCCGGATGCCTCGAGCAGATACACGTACCGGGCGACGATGCCCTGCGCACGCACCTGTCCGAGCACGGTCGACTCGAACGACTCGATGACCAGGCAGCGACTGCCGTCGGCCCAGCCCACCGCGCGCAGCCGATCGGCCACCAGGTCGGCGATGTCCCAGCCGAGCGCGGCGAAGTAGGTCGCATGCTTGATCTCCAGCACGAGGCCGCGGCCGGCGGATGCCGCCAGGTCGAGCACGTCGTCCAGGCGCAGCATCGGCTCCTGGCCGTCGTACGCCGTGTTGCCGGGCCGCAGGCGCGGCAGGCGCTCGCGGCAGCGGAGGGTGGACAGCTCGTCCCATGTGAAGTCCTCCGTGAACCAGCCGGTCACCCGTTGTCCGTCGATGTGCTTCGTGGTGTGCCGGGAGGCGAACTCAGGGTGCGCGGCGACGTCGGTCGTCGCGGAGATCTCGTTCTCGTGGCGCACGACGAGCTCCCCGTCGCCGCTGAGCACGACATCGGGCTCGACGGCATCCGCGCCCTGCCGCAGCGCCAGCGCATACGACGAGCGCGTGTGCTCGGGCCGGTACCCGGGCGCCCCGCGATGTCCGATCACGAGCGGAGGAGGGTTCGCCACTCCCCCAGGCTACGCATCCGCGCCTTTGCGCGCTCATGGCGGAATCACAGGACATCGGCTCCCGCGGGCGCGGAAGGCCCAGTATCGTGGAGGAACAGCAGAGTGCTGGATCACAGACTTCTGGAGAGTGCGAGCATGCCCTCGGCAAACCCCGCCTTCAACAACCCGGCGTTCCAGGACCAGAGCGCCGTGCGAACCTACCCCGGCGGCGCTCAGGCCGCGAACATCGGCGGCCAGAACGCGGCGCTTGCGCAGCAGGCGCAGGCCGCCTCGGTCAACGCGCAGCTGGAGGGGCAGTTCGCCGCCCCCGCCGCCGGCGCGGTCGAGACCGATCGGATGACCGTCGAGGACACCGTCTTCAAGACCCTCGCGCTGTTCGGCATCCTCGTCGTGACAGCCGTCGTCGGATGGGTCTGGTCGGCCTCCACGGTCACCGTGCAGAACCCGGTGCCCACCATGGTTCCGTGGATCGTGGGCCTCGTCGGCGGGTTCGTCCTCGCGATGATCATCTCGTTCTCGAAGACCGTGCGTCCGGCGCTGATCTTCGCGTACGCCGCGTTCGAGGGACTGTTCATCGGCGCGATCTCGATGTTCTTCGAGTCGCTCTGGCCGGGGATCGTGATGCAGGCCACTCTGGCCACGCTCGCCGTCGTGGGCGTCACCCTCGCGCTGTTCGCCAGCGGCAAGATCCGCGCGTCCAAGCGCGCGACGAAGATCTGGATGATCGCGATCATCGGCTACCTGGTTTTCCAGGTGGTCAACGTCATCCTGATGTGGCCCGGTGTGCTCAGCGCCGCCGATACGTTCGGGCTCTACAGCGTCAAGGTCGCCGGCATCCCGCTGGGCCTGATCATCGGCGTCCTGGTGGTCATCATGGCCGCCTACTCGCTCGTGCAGGACTTCGACTTCATCCAGCAGGGCGTGCGCAACCGCGCACCGCGCAAATACGGCTGGCTCGGCGGCTTCGGCATCATGGTCACGGTCGTCTGGCTGTACATCGAGATCCTGCGCATCATCGCCATCGCGCGCAGCAACTGACCTCGTCCGCCTCGCCGGGGATCGCCCGTCCGGGCGGTCCCCTGCGTCGCCCTCACCGCCCACGACCGCGGCGCGCAACCCCCTGGTCGTCGCCTGCGCCCGCGGCTAACGTGGCGATCATGGCCAGCACGGATGAGGCACACCTCGAGATCGACGGGCACGATGTGCGCATCTCGCACCCCGACAAGGTCGTCTTCCCCGCGCAGGGCGTGCGCAAGCTCGACCTCGTCGAGTACTACCTCGCCGTCGCCGACGGGGCGCTGCGCGGAGCCGGCGATCGTCCGCTGGTGCTCAAACGCTTCGTGAAGGGCATCGACGCCGAGCCGTTCTTCCAGAAGCGCGTGCCGGAGAATCATCCTGCCTACATCGGCACAGCCACGCTGCGGTACGCGTCGGGAACCTCGGCCGACGAGGCCGTGATCCGAGACGCTGCGGGCCTTGCCTGGGTCGTGAACCTCGGATGTCTGGACTTGAACCCGCACCCGGTGCGCGCCGGCGATCTCGAGCATCCCGACGAGCTGCGCATCGACCTCGACCCCATGCCGGGTGTGGAGTGGCCGCAGATCGTGGACGTGGCGATCGTGGCGCGCGATGTGCTGCGCGATCACGGCCTCGTCGGTTGGCCGAAGACGAGCGGCTCACGCGGCATCCACATCCTCGTGCGGATCCGGCCGGAGTGGACGTTCCCCGAGGTGCGGCTGGCGGCCGAGACCCTCGCACGCCTGGTCGCACAGCGGGCGCCGGAGCTGGCCACCGCGCGGTGGTGGAAAGAGGAACGCGGCGAGAGCGTGTTCGTCGACTACAACCAGAACGCGAAGGACCGCACCGTGGCATCCGCCTACTCCGTGCGCGCGCTGCCGGATGCCCGGGTGTCCACGCCGCTCGCGTGGGATGAGATCCGCGCGCGACGACCGGAGGAGTTCACGGTGCTGACCGTGCCGCAGCGCTTCGCCGAGATCGGCGACCCGCACGCCGGGATCGACGACGCCGCGGGATCGCTCGAGCGCCTGCTGGCACGCGCGGACGAGCTCGGTCCCGCCGAGCCGGCCCGGGAAGAGGATGCCGGCGGGTCGCCGCACGGCGCCGGGCGGCGCACGTCGACCATGCCGCTGATCGAGATCGCACGTACCAAGACCAAGCCGGAGGCCGAGGCTGCGCTGGAGAGTTGGACCTCCGCGCACCCGGACGTCGCGCGGCTGCTGCATCCGGCCGATGTGCTGGTCGACGGCATGCGCGGGTCGAGCTCGCTCTGGTACCGCGTGCGGATCAATCTGCAGCACGTGCCCGAGCCCGAGCGCCCCGGCCCCGAGCCGCTTCTGGCGGACTATGACCCGTGGGCGGCCACCGGTCGTTGAGCGGGGGCCTCGGTCGTTGAGCGGGGGCCTCGCTCGTCGAGCGGGGCGCGCCGTCGTTGAACGCGACCGAGCCGAAACGCGCCGCGCCACGGAGCCGTGTGACGGATGAGACGGGTGAGTCGCTCATCCGCCGCACCCGTCACGCAGCTCCGGTGCACGGCACGCACCCGCTCGCCGACGGCGAGAGCGCTCGCTCAACGAGCGGGGCCGGGGCGGGCGCGACGGGACGCATGCCGCGCCGCGAACGCGATCGCGGCGATCAGCGCCGGCCGGATGGCCTCCGGGGCGAACCTGCGCGCGGCCTCGCGCGCCTCACGCGACAGGCGCGCGCGCCGAAGCGGGTCGCCCAGCAGCGCGATCACGGCCTCGGCGAGCGCATCCACGTCTCCCGGCGCGACGAGCACGCCACCCGCACCGATCACCTCGCGCGGTCCGTACCTCGCATCGAACGACACCACCGGCAGCCCCCGGGCGAGGGCCTCGGCGATCGACAGCCCCTGCCCCTCGAAGGCCGCCGACACCAGCATCAGGGTCGCGGTGTCGAACACGGCGTCGCGCTCGGCAGGGCCGATCCCGCCTCGCAGCCGCACGACGTCGCCGAGCCCGCGCTCGTCGATGAGCGCCTGCAGCGGTGCACGCAGCGGCCCGTCCCCATAGACGTCGAGCGTCGCGGCAGGCACAGCCGCGCGCACGCGGTCGAACGCCTCGATCGCGCGGTCCACTCGCTTCTGCTCGGCCAGGCGGCCGACCATCACCACGTGCGCGGGCGCACGGGATGCGGCATCCCGGGGCTCGGGGCCGAGATCGATGGGGTTGGGGACCACGAAGAACCCTTCGTCGGCCCCGAACCGGGCGGAGGCGTCGTCGAGCTGGGCGCGCGTCGGCCACAGCACCGCGTCGTAGGCATGCACCCGGTCGAGCCACCGCGCCCACGGCGCAGCCAGCTCGCCGCAAGGATCGTCGTAGGGCGCCGGCAGATGCGAGTTGTGCACGGTGTGCACGAGGCGCACGTTCGGGTCGTCCCAGTCGGCCAGCAGCTCACCGACCTGACGCGCCTCACAGACCACGATCACGAGCCGCGACGGATCGTCGCGGCGAAGCTCGGCGACCACGTGCTCGAGCCAGGCGCGATACAGGCCGCGGAAGCCGCCGAGCACCCGGTCGCCGTCCGCGGTGCGCACGACCACCGGCGCGGTGGTCAGATGCCACGCGGGGTTGTCCGGCAGCACCGGCAGTCCGACGAGCGGCCGGCCTGCGGCATCCGGGATCCAGCGGTACTCGAGCGACGGGTCCGGCCCGCCCGGTCGTGCGGCATCCCTCAGCCACTGCGCATCGTCGATCGCATCGTCGAAGAGATTGCGCCACGCCGCGGCATCCAGCCCGTGCACGGCCAGAGCGTCACGCCACCGCGCGTGGGTGGCAGGATCTGCCGCGTCGAGGGTCAGCAGCAGCGGATGCCGCGCCCCGGCCGCCTGCAGCTGGCGCACGCGCCGGGGCACGGCCACGGCGAAGCCTCCGTCGAGCGCGGGGGCGACGCGGCTGGCGAGCACGACGTAGGCGGCGTCGGGGAGAGCGGTCACCCGTCCATCCTGCCCCGCGCGGCGATCCGCGGCATCCCACGTCGGCGCTCCGCCTCGTGAAACAGCACGTTCCTCGCACGGATCACGCGGATTCGTACGAAGAACGTGCGGATCTGCGAGCGATGCGCTGTGCGCGCGACTACTCCCACTCGATCGTGGCCGGCGGCTTGCTCGTCACGTCGAGCGTGACCCGGTTGATCTCGCGCACCTCGTTCGTGATGCGGCTCGAGATGCGCGCGAGCACGTCGTACGGCAGACGCGTCCAGTCGGCGGTCATCGCGTCTTCCGACGACACCGGGCGCAGCACGACGGGGTGGCCGTACGTGCGGCCGTCGCCCTGTACGCCGACCGAGTGCACGTCGGCCAGCAGCACGACCGGGCACTGCCAGATCTCGCCGTCCAGCCCCGCCGCGGTGAGCTCTTCGCGCGCGATGGCATCGGCCTCACGCAGGATCTCGAGGCGATCGCGCGTCACCTCGCCGATGATCCGGATGCCCAGCCCCGGGCCCGGGAAGGGCTGACGGCCGACGATGGCCTCGGGGATGCCGAGCTCGCGGCCGATCGCGCGGACCTCGTCCTTGAACAGCGTGCGCAGCGGCTCGATGAGCTCGAAGTCGAGGTCGTCCGGCAGCCCGCCCACGTTGTGATGGCTCTTGATGTTCGCGGCGCCGGTGCCCCCGCCGGACTCCACGACATCGGGATACAGCGTGCCCTGCACGAGGAACTTGATCGGCGCCCCCTCAGCCGCGGCCTCGGCGACGAGGTCCCGCTGCACCTTCTCGAACGCGCGGATGAACTCGCGGCCGATGATCTTGCGCTTCTGCTCCGGGTCGGCCACGCCCGCCAGGTGCCCGAGGAACGTGTCTGCGGCATCGACCGTCACCAGGCGCACACCGGTCGAGGCGACGTAGTCGTGCTCGACCTGCTCGCGCTCGCCCTTGCGCAGCAGTCCGTGGTCGACGAACACGGCCGTGAGCTGGTCGCCGATGGCCTTGTGCACGAGGGCGGTCGACACGGCGGAGTCGACCCCGCCGGACAGCGCCGAGATGACTCGGGCGTCGCCCACCTGGGCGCGGATGCGCTCGACCTGCTCGGCGATGACGTTGCCGCTGTTCCAGTCGGCGGCAAGACCGGCGGCCTTGTGCAGGAAGTTCTCGATGACCTGCTGACCGTAGTCGGAGTGTTTGACCTCGGGATGCCACTGCACGCCGTACAGACACTTCGCGTCGTTGCCGAACGCGGCCACGGCGGTGGCCGGCGTCTTCGCCAGCACGGTGAAGCCCTCGGGGGCCCGCGAGACCTGGTCGCCGTGACTCATCCACACGTTCTGCGCGCCGGGGGTGCCCTCCAGCAGCACGCCGCCGTCGCCCATGATCATCGCGTCGGTCGCGCCGTACTCGCGCAGCCCGGTGTTCGCGACCTCGCCGCCGAGCGTCTGGGCCATCACCTGGAATCCGTAGCAGATGCCGAGGGTCGGCACGCCCAGTTCGAGCACGGCCGGGTCGAGCTGCGGGGCACCGTCCTCGTACACCGAGGAGGGGCCGCCGGTCAGGATGATGCCCACCGGGTTGCGCGCGGCGATGTCGGCGGCGGTCGCGTCGTGCGGCACGATCTCGCTGTACACCCCCGCCTCGCGCACCCGTCGGGCGATCAGCTGCGCATACTGCGCGCCGAAGTCGACGACGAGAACCGGGCGCTGCGAGGTCTCTGTCTGGTCGGTCACCGGGCTCCTTCGGGGGCGGGGGCGGACGAATCCGACGCGGCGGCCGCCTCGCGCTCGGCGAGGTAGCGCTTGACGTCGCGGGCGACGATGCCCTCCATGATGAAGGACAGGAACGGGACGACACCGCCGGCGGCCAGCATGATGAAGCGCCAGAACTGCCAGCGCATGAGGCTCCACACCCGGAAGCAGCTGAACAGGTACACCACGTAGAACCAGCCGTGGACGATCAGGATCGTCATGTTCAGGTTGACGCCGTCTCCGGTGGACTGGCCGTTGTAGCTGAGCGGCGAGAAGGAGAGCAGACCCCCCGAGCCGCCCAGGAACAGCTCGTAGCGGAAGCCGTACTTCATGACCATCTCGGCGACCAGCAGCAGGAGGAACGTTCCGGTGATGACCGAGCAGATCTGGTAGAACTTCAAGGCACCGCGGATGGCGGGGAAAGACGCCAGCTTCGGGGCGAGGGGCATTCCCTCATCCTACCGTCGAGGTCCCTGAGCAAGCGCCGCCGGCGCTCTCAGGGACTGGCCACATCGGTGGCCTCGCCGGTGAGCTCCTCGACCTCCTTCTCCCAGGCATCCTTGGCCAGTCGATACCAGAGGTAGAAGGCGAAGCCGGCGAACACCGCCCACTCCACGGCGTAGAAGAGGTTCAGCCAGTTCAGGCCTCCGCCCCCCTCGGGCGCATGCGACGTGATCCGCACGAGCGCACCGGCGGGCTGATCGCTGACCAGATACGCGCGATACACCTCGAGCCCGCCGATGTCGTGCCAACGGCTGAGCAGCGCGGCCGGCGACATGGTGCGCAGCTCGGACGGGTCGTTGCGCGGCGGCACCTGCGGGCCCTCGTCGGCGACGAGCCGTCCGGTGAGGGCGGACGTGCTCTGCGACGCGGCGTTCAGGGCGGCCGCGGCATCCTTCGCCTTCTCGGCGGTGGGCGCCCACCCGACGGCCACCGCCAGCGAGGTCGGCGCCGACGTGCCGTCGAGGCGGAACTGCCCGGTCACCCAGAAGCCCTGCTCGTCGCCGTTCATCCGCTGCGAGACGACGATGAAGTCACCGGCGACGAACCGGCCGATCACCCGCACTTTCTGCCCTTGCACCGGCGACTGCAGGTACTCGCCGGGCTTGACGACCTGGTCGATGGACACCACCGTCTCGGTCGCCCCGGGAGTGGTCGCGCTCGTGTCCAGTGCGCGGCCCAGCTGCCACTGTCCGAGCCACGCGAAGACCCCGGCGACGGCCAGGCACAGCGCCAGCATCGCCAGCCAGCGCGGGCGCAGCATCACCTCGCGCAGCGTGGGCGGGAAGACCTCGGGGAGGTCGTCGCGTGCGGTCATTCCACGCCGTACGGCGCCACGACCACTTCGACCCGCTGGAACTCCTTCAGGTCGGAGTATCCGGTGGTGGCCATCGATTTGCGCAGGGCCCCGATCAGATTCGCGGTGCCGTCGGCAACGGGCGCCGGGCCGTACAGGATCTCCTCGAGCGGAGCCACCCGGCCGACCTTCACGCGGCGGCCGCGCGGCAACTGCGGGTGGTGCGCCTCGGGACCCCAGTGGTAGCCGCGGCCCGGGGCGTCGGTCGCTCGCGACAGCGCGACGCCCAGCATGACGGCATCCGCCCCCATCGCCAGCGCCTTCACGATGTCGCCCGACGTGCCCACGCCACCGTCCGCGATGACGTGCACGTAGCGTCCCCCGGACTCGTCGAGGTAGTCGCGGCGCGCGCCGGCGACGTCCGCGACGGCGGTCGCCATGGGTGCGTGGATGCCGAGGGTCGCCCGCGTCGTCGACGCCGCTCCCCCGCCGAATCCGACGAGGACGCCGGCGGCACCCGTGCGCATGA
>CALKHM010000213.1 GCA_937988695.1 uncultured Microbacterium sp.
CTGCAGGAACACGAGGTACGGCAGGTCCTCGCCGCCGTCGCGGGAGACCACCGCGGCGTACACCTCGATCGTGCGGGCGTCGGATGCCGCGTCCCAGACGAGCGGGACGGTGATCGTGTGGTCCTCGACGGTGAGATCCTGCATGCGGCGGGTGGTGACGGCCATGCCGACGAGTCTAGGCGGGGCTCCGGTCGCGTTAGGGTGGCGGCATGAGCGCATACAACGTGGTGGAGCTGGGCGGGCTGGACAGCTGGATGGATGCCGACGGCCAGACCCCCGGCAAGCGGTTCGTCGACAAGCAGATGCCGCCGCAGTACATCGGCACTTCGGCCAATGCCGCAGCCCCCGGCGCTCAGTCGGCGTTCTGGCACTCGCACGACCGGCTCGAAGAGGTCTACGTCTTCCTCGCCGGACGCGGCCAGATGGCTCTGGACGACGACGTGGTCGACGTCCAGGCCGGCACGGTGGTTCGCGTCGGTCAGGGCGTGATGCGGGCATGGCACGCGCTGCCGGACAGTCCCGAGGCGCTGCGCTGGCTGTGCATCCGCTCGGGTGGCGACACCCTCGAGGCCATCGGCCGCGACGGCGCGCTCGATCGCGAGCGGCCGTTCCCCTGGGCGCGGTAGAGGGCGGACCCGGATCCGGAGATCTCGGACTCGGTCCAGAAACGGCGACGTAGACTGGCCACGCCGATTCCGGGTCTGGAGCGGGTACGGGGAGGTCTGAGGTGCCGATCACGGGAGCGATCCTCGACACCGCTCGACGGCATCCCGGTCGGCCGGCGATCGTGGGCGATGACGGACGGCTGACCTACGCGCAGCTCGTCGAGGACTCACGACGCCTGTTCGCCGTCGTCGATGCCGCGCACCGAGCGCAACACAGGCCGCCCGAACCCGCGCGCGAGACACGCGGCATCCCGATCACCGCCGTCAGCCTCTTCTCGGCGTTCCACAGCGCGCGCATCATGGCGGGACTGGCGGGATATCGCGCGGTGTCGGCGACGATCGACCCGCGGTGGCCGCTCGAGCACCGCGTCGATGTCATCCTGGCGGCCGGCATCGGGGTGGTCGTCAGCGATGCGACAGATCTTGCCATCGCCTTGGCGTCGCGCGGCTGGACGGGCACGATCCTGAGCCTCGGCGAGCTTATGCACCGCGAGGAATACACCGACGCCGCACCGCCGCCCACGGTGCGCGACGACGACGAGCCGTTCCTCATGCTGTTCTCGTCGGGCACGACGAGCAACCCGAAGGCGTTCCTGAAGACACGACGGCAGTATCGCGCGAACGTCGCCGTCTCGTCGGCGCACCTCGAACCGCGCCCCGGCGTCGCCACCCTCGCGCCCGGCCCGGTCTCATACAGCCTCACGCTCTACGCCGTCATCGAGAGCCTGGCCACCGCGGGCAGCGTGCATCTGGCCGATGCCTTCGACCCGCTGGCGAACGGGCGGCGCGTCCGCGACGAGCACATCACCCGGGTGGTCGCGGTGCCCGCCGTGGTGCAGGCGCTCACCGACGCCGCACGACGTGACCCGGACCGCTTCGCACCGCTCGAGCTCGTCGTCACCGGCGGCGCGAACCTGCCGCAGGCGATCCGGGACGCTCTCGCGCGGGTGCTGCCGGACGTGCGCCTGATCAGCTACTACGGTGCCGCCGAGATCGGGTTCATCGGCGACAGCCGCGAGGGCGACGGCACCCTCATCACCGTCTACGACGGCATCGGCGCGCGTGTCCGCGATGCCGCTGGCGCCGACGTGGCCGAGGGTGAGCCGGGCACGCTGTGGATCCTGGCCGACGCATGCTCAGACGGGTATGTATCGAAGACGACGGATGCCGTGCTGAAGGGGCCGGACGGGTGGGCGACCGTGAACGACCAGGCCCGGCTCGTCGACGACCGTCTGCAGCTGATCGGGCGCGCGGGAGACATCGCCGTCACCGGCGGCCACAAGGTCGCCCTGACCGAGGTCGAGCGCGTGTTCGACGGGATGCCCGGACTCGGCGCGGTGTGCGCCGTGGCCCTGCCCGACCCGCGCCTGGGGACGGTCGTGGCGCTGGTGCTGGAGACAGGGGACGCGGGCCTGCCCGGCAAGACCGCTCCCGCTGGCGCCGGCGCCGGGGGCCTGCCCGGCAAGGGCCCCCTGCAGCGCTGGGCGCGGGAGCGGCTCGCGCCGCAGTTCGTACCGCACCGCTGGTACCTGATGGACGGGCTGCCGCGCACCGTGGGCGGCAAGATCCGTCGGGCACAGACGGCCGCCCGAGTGCTCGCCGGGGAAGCGAGGCGGCTGTGAACCGCGTGGTGATCACCGGAATGGGCGCGATCACGCCCAGCGGTCTGGATGTGCCGAGCATGTGGGATGCCGTCGTGCACGGCCGCAGCGCCGTGACGACGCTCGAGGGTCCGGAGTTCGACGGCCTCGCAGTGCGCATCGGCGGCCGGGTGCGCGGGTTCGAGACCGACCTGCCGGCGGCTCTGGCACGCCGGCTCACCCCCGTGCAGCACTGGGCCATCGCCGCCGCGGACCAGGCGCTCGCCCAGGCCCGCGCACAGGCCGAGGCATTGCCGTGGGCCTCCGAGCGCGTCGCGGTGATCGCCGCCACCGGCTCGGGTCCGGTCGACGCGATGCAGCAGGCCACCCGTGCGCTGGACGGGCGCGGACCGCGCGCCGTGCCGCTGAGCCTGTCCATGCACGGGGCACCGGATGCCGCGGCCGCCCTGATCAGCCAGCGATACCGGATCTTCGGGCCCGCCCAGGGCGTGTCCGCGACCTGTGCGAGCGGAGCGGTCGGGCTTGGTGAGGGCTTGCGCCGGATCCGTCACGGATACGCCGACGCCGTCGTCGTGGTCGGCATGGAGGACTGCCTGAACGCGGTCAACCTGTCCTCCAATGCGAATATGCGCGCATTGGCATCCGGCTATGACGACGACCCGACACGTGCCTCACGTCCGTTCGATGCCGCTCGCTCGGGGTTTGTCATGTCGCAGGGAGCGGCCGCCATCGTGCTGGAGTCGGAGCGGGCCGCGCGGGATCGCGGTGCACCGGTGCTCGCCGAGCTCGCCGGCTTCGGCGCATCCAGCGACGCCTACCACCCCACCGCGCCCGACCCGCAGGGCGCCGGCGGAGCCCGCGCGATCCGTGCCGCTCTCGCCGACGCGGGCATCGGGCCCGACGCCGTCGACCACGTCAACGCGCACGGCACGGGGACCCTCGCCGGCGACGCGGCCGAGCTGAACGCCTTCGACGCCGCACTGGGTGCGACCGGGCGCGGCATCCCGATCAGCGCGACGAAGTCCAGCACGGGCCACCTGCTGGGCGCGTCGGGCGTCGTCGAGGCGATCATCGCCGTGCAGACGACGCGCACCGGCATCCTTCCTCCGACCATCAACCTCGACGAGCCGGCGTTCCCCGAGTGGGACGTCGTGACCGAGCCTCGCGCACTGCGCGTCGACACCGTGCTGTCGACGTCGTTCGGGTTCGGCGGGCACAACGGCGCCGTCCTCATCAGAACAGGAGAACTCCATGACCGATCGTGAGACCCGACACGCGGAGCTGGCGGCGCGATACCTGCCCGACGAGCTTCTCGAACGGTTCCGGGCGCGGGCGGCCGAGTACGACCGGGAGAACAGGTTCTTCGACGAAGACCTCGACGAGCTGCGCGCGCAGGGGTACCTGCAGCTGTTCGTCCCGGAGGAGTTCGGCGGTCCGGGCCTGAGCCTGAACCAGGTCTCGCGGCTGCAGCAGCGGCTGGCCGGCGCCGCTGCGGCCACGGCTCTGGGCATCAACATGCACCTCATGTGCAACGGGGTCGTCAAGGCCATGTTCGACCGCGGTGACCGCTCGCTGGCCTACGTGTTCGAGGAGACCATGGCGGGCGAGATCTTCGCGTTCGGCATCAGCGAGCCCGCTAACGACTGGGTACTGCAGGGGTCGAACACCGTCGCCGAGCCCCAGGCCGATGGCGGCTACTTGCTGTCGGGCGTGAAGATCTTCACGTCGCTCTCCCCGGTGTGGACACGGCTGATCGTGCACGGCCTGGACTCCTCCGGTGACCCGCAGCTCGTCTACGGGTTCGTCGAGCGGGATGCCGCCGGCATCACGATCTCCGACGAATGGGACGTGCTCGGCATGCGCGCCTCGCACAGCCGCACGACGATCCTGAAGAACGTGCGCATGCGGCCCGAGCGCGTGGCGCGGCGGATCGCGCCCGGTCGCACGCCCGACCTGCTGACGTTCGCGATCACCAGCGACTTCCAGCTGCTGGTGGGTGCGGTCTACGCGGGCGTCGCGCATCGCGCGCTGGAGCTGGGCGCCGCCGGGCTCCAGCACCGCAGGTCGGCCAAGGCCGGCACGAGCTATGCCGAGGTGCCCGAGCCGCGCGCACGCCTGGCCGACGCGCTCATGGACTACATGGCCGTGCCCGCGCAGCTGGAGACGTACACGCGCGAGTTCGACGAGCTCGCCGACCACGGCGCAGGGTGGCCGCTGCGTCTGGTCTCGGCGCGGATCAACGCCTCCACTGCGGCGCGGCGCGCGGCTGAGGTCGCGCTGATGTGCGCGAGCGGATCGGGCTTCGGCAACGCGAGCGAGCTCAGCCGCCTGTTCCGGGATGCCACCGCCGGCCTGTTCCACCCGCCGAGCGCTGACGCCGCCCGCCCGATGTACGCGGCAGCGCTGCTCGACGGCTGACGCCCCGCGCGCGCCCCGCGCGCCCCGCGCACGCCCCGCGCGCCCCGCGCGCCCCGCGCACGCCCCGCGTCCGCATCCTGCGAGGGTGCATCTGACGGCCGAGGGAGCGGGTGCTTCCCTACCCCTCGTCCGTCAGATGCACCCTCGCGAGCTGAGCCGCCCCGCCGAGCGCCGGCGGGTCAATCGTTCTCGCGGTGCGTCGGGTCCTCCGTCAGCCGGGCGAGGTAGTGCATCGTGCCGTTGACGCGCTCGGCGGCACGGGCATCGGAGTCCTTCAACGCCCACCACGCCTGCGCACCGAGCATGCTCGCCTCTTCCGGCTGGCCCGCCTCGCCCAGCTTGCGCAACGCCTTGGTGAACAGCGTCACCAGATCCCGATCGCCAGAGTGCGCCATAGATGCCTCTTCCTCTCACCCCGACGCTACCGCCGCCGCACGGGTGCACGGCGACGAGCGTGCGACGACGAGGTGCGTGGGCGGAGCGTCGACGCGTGCGACGGTGATCCCGTCACACCGGGATCTCGACGAGCAGGAACCACGGCCCGCTCGGCGCGAGTCTGGCCCAGTTCGGCAGGAGATGGGGGTCGGTGACGTGCCCGTCGAGCTCCACCTCGTCGACGCCGCGGGCAGCGAGCGCGTCGAGCGCGAACCGCAGGCATCCCTCGACGAGCCGCTCGCCGCCGCGCACCTGGGCACGCGTGGTCTCCGCGCACACCACGAGAGGGTCGACGTCGCAGTAGACGGCCGCCAATGCGCGCACGGTGCCGTCCCCGGCAAGCGCGACCGACGACGCCTCCAGGTCGAGGTCGTCGTCGAGGCCGCTGTTGACCGCCGCGGCAAAGCCCGGAGCAACTGGGCTCCACGACGCATGGATCCACTCGTACATGTCCGCGTGTGCGGCGAGCACCTGCGCGAACGGCACCTGCGCCGCGCTGATCACCGCCGGGTAGGGCCGCAGCACGCGCCGTCGGCTGGTCGAGACCCGGGCCGGCGGAACGACCTGGATCGTGCGCGCTCCCCAGTGGAAGGCGAACGCGAGCCGTTCGTCGTCGACGTAGCCGCGCGTCATGAACGGGATGTCGCGGGCGCGCAGCGTCGCCAGATGCGCGAGCATCGCCGATCCGACCCGGCGACGACGCACGTCCGGACGCACGACGACCTCGGCCCAGTAGCGGTCCTCGTGCACGCGGGACGTCCAGAGGATGCCGGCTGCCACGATGTCGCCGGCATCGTCGACCGCGACCGTTGACCGGGTGTCCGCATCCCGCCAGCCATCGGCGCGCAACTCGACCTCGCCGAGCCACGCCGGTCGGGAGGCCAGGTCGGCGTCGGTCAGCGGGCGGAAGCGCACGCGCCCATTATCCCCGCGCCCCGCGCCCGCGTCCCGCGCCCCCCGCCCCCCCGCCCCCCCGCCCCCCGCGAGGGTGCATCTGACCGCCGAGGACGCGGGTGTTCCGCTACCCCTCGTCCGTCAGATGCACCCTCGCGGGCTGGGATGCGCGGGCCGGGATCAGGCCAGCGCCCCCATCGGATCCCAGGCCGGCAGCTCGATCGGCTCGGTGGCCAGCGCCGCCCGCAGCTCGGCGGGCAGCCGATCCTTGCGGACGACGACCTCGAACACGTACTCGTCGAACCACGAGTCGTCCATCGTGTAGAAGCCCCTGTCGCCGTTCTCGACACCCCAGCTGTTCTCCACGCGCCAGCGCCGGGGCGCACCGTCATCGCCGAGATCCACGCCGGTGAACAGCATCGCGTGGGTCATCGCCGACTCGCCGAACCGCACGCGCTCCTCCTTGGTCGTCGTCAGGTCCACGCCGTAGACGCCCGCGTAGTCGAACAGGTCGGCGGCCCAGACCCCGTCGGTGCGCAGCATCTGCGCACCGACGTCGCATCCGAACCAGACCGGCTCGCCGTCGGCGATCGTCTGCGCGGCCACCTGCTTCATCACGTCGATGTCGACGTTCAGGTACACGACGGCGTCGCCGGCCACGACGTTGCCGAGGTGTGCGACGGTCAGCGTCGTCCCCTTCGCGTGCTCGGGCCGCGGGTCGTCGACCAGGCATACATAGTCGCGCAAGTCGATCGAGGTGTACTGCGCGAGGAAGGACTGCGGCGTGAACGTGCCCGCACGGTGGAAGCCCTTCTGGTCGTCGTTCCACTGCCACTCGAACTCGACCGGCGGCACACCGAGATGGATCGTCAGGATCCGATGCGTGTCGGCCAGCACGTCCTCCTTGAGCGCGCGCAGCTGATCGCCCGACGCGCCGGATGCCACGGCGGACCGCAGCATCCGCGCTCCCCGGCGCAGCTGCGTGCGCAGCGCCGCGTTCATCCGGGCGGTGTTCGACGACGACTCCGTCTCCGGCATGACCTCCTTGGGCACGGCGCCATGCTTCGTGAAGATCGACACCTCCATGTTCCACTGACCGCCGTCGCCCATCAGCTGCTCGAGCAGGAAGGCCAGCAGGCGGTCGTCCGGGTCCGTGCCGGCCAGCTCGATCATGTCGCCCAGGAAGTAGTTGGCCCGCTCGATCTTGTCCCAGTACATAGCGTGGTTCTGGCTGAACTCGAAGTCCTTGATCTCCAGCACGCGACGGGCGTCGTTGCGCAGCAGGTTCAGCGCGGCGAACAGCCAGCACCTCCCCGACTTCTTCTGGTTGGTCGCCGCCCAGTCATCCAACCGGTGCGACATGCTGCGGCGAGTGTCGATCAGACGAGCACGATTGATCGCGACCTCGTCGATGGCGGTGCGCGTGACGGCGTTCATCGACCTGACCGCCGAGGGGTCGGCCAGGAACGCGTCGCGCCACCGCGTCACGACGCGCTCGTCGAGCGGGGTGTGAAGGGATGCTGCGGTGTCGGCCTCGTGGGCCGTGTCGGTCGGAATCGTCATGCCTTCAGCCTGCCACTGCCCGGCCGGCCGCAGCATCACCCGCGGGCATCACCCGCCAGCGGCAGCCGCCGACGTCAGCTGGCGGCCCGGCCGACGATCTCGCGCATGCGCTCGTCGACCTCGGCGGTGAACTCGATGATCGCGTACTCGGTAGGCCAGAGCGCGCCGTCGTCGAGCTGCGCGCTGTCGTTGAAGCCGATCGTCGCGTAGCGCGTGCCGAACTTCGCGGACGGCTTGAAGAAGCACACGGCCTTGCCGTCGCGTCCATAAGCGGGGAACCCGTACCAGGTCTTGGGCTCGAGCTCGGGCGCGACCTGCGTCACGATCTCGTGAAACCGCTCCGCGAGCACCCTGTCGCGGCCGCTGAGCGCCGCGATCGCGTCGAGCACGCCCTGGCGATCGGCCTCCCGCTTGGCTGCGCCCTTCGCCGCCTTCGCGTCGGCGCGCAACTCCGCGGCACGCTGCTTCATGGCGGCGCGCTCGGCGGCGCTGAACCCGTTGTTCTTCTCGACCATCTGCCGTCCTTCCGTGAGTGGCAGCATCCACGTTACGGATGCCGCGGCCGGCGCGCTTCTCGAATCCTGCTCGGATGCCGCCGAGGCGCTCCGGGCCGGTCACCGCGACTCGACGACGACCGCGTCTGACGCGACGCCGATCCGACCCGCTAGTGTCGGGCACAGCCGAGGGGAGTGCGATCGATGGATGCGAAGCTGCTGGTGGTCGTCATGGGGGTGTCCGGGTCGGGCAAGAGCACGATCGGCACCGCCCTGGCGCACGAGCTGGACGTGCCGTTCGTCGACGGCGACGATCTGCATCCGCGGGCCAACGTCGACAAGATGCACGCCGGCCATCCGCTGACCGATGACGACCGCTGGCCGTGGCTCGCGCAGGTCGGCCGTGCGCTGCAGGCGGCGCACGAGGGTGGCCTGGTGATCGCCTGCTCGGCCCTCAAACGCCGCTATCGCGAGGCCATCCTGCGTGAGGAGCCGCGCGCGCTCTTCCTGCACCTGGCCGCGTCGCACGAGGTCATCGCCGACCGTCTCGCGCATCGCAGCGGGCACTTCATGCCACCGGCGCTGCTGGACTCGCAGTTCGATACCCTCGAGCCGCTGGCCGCGGACGAGCCAGGCGTCGCCGTCGACGTCGGCGGCGACATCGCACACGTCGTGCACACCGCCGCCGAGGCACTGCGCACGCTGCAACGTCGCTGACCGGGTCCGCGAGAGCCTGCCACCGCCGCCCGACGCCGCCGCACGGCACCGCCGCCCGCCACCGCCGCCTCACGACAACTGCGCGCGCACCTCGGCCAGCAGGGCCTTCGGGTCGTCGGCCCAGAACCGCAGCGCATCGACCTCGTGCTCGCCGCCCCGGGGCGACATCCCGGGAAGGCTCAGCACCAACGGGCGCTCGAAACGCACCTCGATGTTCGTCTCGCTGCCGATCCGGATCGCGCAGATCCGTTCGCCGTCCTCCTCGAACACGCGGCTCGGCTTGCGCTGGCCGGGCACGCTCTCGACACGCGTCGGCATGATCTCGATGGATGCGAAGTCGTCCCACGGCACATGCAGATCGATCTCCATCCCCTCGCGCACGCGGATCCCGTCCGGGCCGACGGTGTGCGGCCTCGTGAAGTAGGCGAACAGCAGGCCCAGCATCCAGGTCACGCCCCAGATCCCGAGGATCAGAAACCCGATGCGCACCGGCGGCCAGCGGTTCACGATCAGATCGACGATCGGGATCTCCAGCGTCGACAGCGCAATGAACACGATGAGGATCGTCAGCACCGGCCCGTGATAGCGGAAGCCGGTGGCGCCCGGCGCGATCTTGGGGCGTCGCGCGACCATCCGCCACAGGCTCTCATAGACACGCAGCTCCATCCGCACGGCACGCAGCCCCACGCTGCGCACTCGCTGCGCGCGTGACGCACGCGGTTCCCCGTCGAGCGCAGGATGCCGCGGCCGGCCGCGCGCACCGTCGGGAGCGCAGGAATCGCCGGAGTCGACGGTCATGACGCACCGCCCGGGGCCCCGGCCTTCTCGACGTCGGCGTATGCCACCTGGCCGACGTCGGCCAGGTGGCGCAGGCGTTCGAGCACGGCCAGGACACCGCGCTCGAACGCCGGACGATCGGCGTCGTCGACGGCCGACAGCAGCGCCGTCGTGAGCTCGGCATGGTCGCGCTGCATGCGGGTCATGACGGTGCGCGCGTCGTCGGTGAGCGTGACCAGTACGGCGCGCCGATCATCCGGATGCCGGACGCGGACGACGTAGCCGCTCGTCTCCAGCGCATCGACGAGGGCGGACACGCTGCGCGCGGTGGTGCCCAGCGCCTGCGCGAGCGCTTGCTGCGTGATCGGACCCGCGTGCTGCAGCACCCAGAGGGCGTGCACTCGGGTCTCGGTCAGCGACGTGCCCGCGAACGCCGACCGCATGTCGCGATCGAACAACGCGCTGATCTCCAGGAGGCGGTCGAGGACGGTGGGTTCCATACCCGTTACATTACCAGACTATTACATAGTGTAAGCAGTTCGCACGCGTTCACGGCGAACACTCGGCGCACGGCTCTTGTCCTGCATCCCGCGGCGACGTACGGTTGCCGAATTCCAGAGCAAAGGGGCAGGAACCATGTCACACGGCGACATCACTCACCTCGAGATCCCCGTCTCAGACTTCGCGGCGGCGAAGGACTTCTACGGGGCGGTGTTCGGCTGGCAGATCGCCGACATGCCGGGCTTCGACGACTACCCGATGTGGCAGGCGCCGAACGGCGCGAGCGGCGGGGCGCTCGTGAAGAGAGCGGACGACTTCACCCAACCGCGCAGCACGGTCGAGGTCGACTCCATCGACGACGTGCTCGCGAACGTCGAGTCGTCGGGAGGGCGGGTGCGCACACCGAAGAGCTCGATCACCGACACGAGCTGGTGGGCGGTCTTCGAAGATCCCGATGGAAACGTGATCGGGCTGTTCGAGGGCACGATGGGGTGACCCGCAGGTCGGCCGGTGGGCGACCGACGGATCCGCCGGTGGGTGACCAGCGGATGGGTCGGTGGCTGACCGGCGGATCGGCCGGCAGGGATCGGCGGCCTACGATCGGGTCATGACGCGATTCCTGCCGGCATCCGACGGCCCGTCCGTGGTGCTCGTGCGCCACGGCGAGACGGAATGGAGCAGGTCGGGTCGGCACACGTCGGTCACCGACGTCGCGCTGACCTGGATCGGCCAGCAGCAGGCTCACCGGGTGGGCGAGGCCCTGCGCGACATGCGGTTCGCGCGAGTGCTGTGCAGTCCGCGACGGCGCGCCCGCGAGACCGCCGCGCTGGCGGGCTTCGACGATCCGGTCGTCGACGACGATCTGGCCGAGTGGGACTACGGGGCGCTGGAGGGTCGCACGACCCGCGAGATCTCGGCCGAGATCGGGCATCCGTGGAGCGTGTGGACAGCAGCAGCGCCGGACCCCGCCCCCGCGGAGACGGCGAGGGATGTCGCCGGTCGAGCCGACGCGGTGATCGCGCGCCTTGGCGAGACCATCGCGCAGGGTGCGGATGCCGCGGTGTTCTCGCATGCGCACTTCCTGCGCGTGCTTGCCGCGCGATGGCTCCGACTCGCCCCCGACGAAGGGGCGCGCTTGGCGCTGGGCACCGGCAGCATCAGCGAACTCGGTTTCGAGCACAGCGCGCCTGTGCTCGCGCGGTGGAACACGCAGGTCTAAGGGACCGCCAGACAGCGACGGGTGCTGCGCTCGCGCCGCGGCGGCCGAGCGCAGCACCCGTGGGCCTCAGCCGCGCAGCGCGTCGATGATCGCCTGCACGTCGGGCGTGCCGTATCCGGTCGGACGATCCCATCCGGCTGTCGCGGAGTAGCCGGCGGCGAACGTCGGCGTGCTGTTGCTGCCCACGGTCACGTCGAACAACGTGTTGCTGCCCGCCCACGACCTCGTGTACGAGCTCACGTCACCGATCCGGTGACCGGTCGCCTGCACCACGTCAGCGGTGATGCCTGCCCACTGCGGGGCGCCGGCCGAGGTCCCGCCCATGTAGTAGAACCCGTTCGCGCCCGCCCCCATGAACCCGAGGTAGGTCAGCACGCCGGTGTAGACACTGGCGTTGTAGGCGACATCCGACCCGCCTTTGGCCGTCAGCAGGCTCGCGGCGCCGCCGGTCGCGCCGATCGGTCCGTCGGCACACGTGGTCGCGCACAGCGCGTAGTCTCCCCAGACTGTCTCACGAGGTCCGGTCAGGCCACTGCCGTAGAGCAGATTCGTCCCGCCGACCGACGTGACCAGCCGGTCGGACGCCGGGTACGAGTAGTTCGCGAACCCGGCGCCGTTGTCCGACCCGTTGTCACCTGACGACGCGAACAGCGACATCCGCTGCGCAGCGGCATCCTGGTAGACCTTGTGCACCTGGCTCATCTGCCCGTTGTTGCCGCGCACGTCGGCCTCGGTGACGCCGAAGCTCATCGACATCACCGCGCCGAGGTGGTGGTCGACGGCGTACTGCTGGGCGAGGTCAATCGTGGTGCCGTGATCGTTGGCGGCCACCACCAGGTCGATGGTGGCGCCGGGCGCCACCGCGTGCGCCCATTGCACATCCAGCGAGGTCTCCTGTGCCCAGCCGAGCTGCGTGCCATGGCCGTTCCAGATCGGCGTGCCACCCGGGTAGATCACGTTCAGGTGGGCGGCGGGCAGGCCGAACGCCGCCGAGAACGCCGCGAGATCCTCGCGGACCGTCGGGCTGCCGAACGCATCGACGATCACGATCGTCTGACCGGTCCCGGCAGGGACCCCGTCGATCTCGGCCGGGATACGGTAGGCGGCGCGGATGCTGTCCGGCGTCTGGCACGCGAACTCGCCGCCGGAGTCTGCCAGGCACTGCGCTGGCGTCAGACCGTGGGCGATCGTGCCCGGCGATAGCTGCGATCTGATGGCGATGGGATGGACGTGGTAGTCCAGCTCCGCGGCGGAGGCGGGAACGGCACTGACTGCGACGAGCGCGGCGGCCGTGGCGAGGGCGAACAGGGTTGTCGATGTGTGCTTCACGGTCATTCCCTTGTGGTCGGATCCGGTGGTTGAAGCGGCTGCCGCAGGTGTCGCGCGGCAGGGGCACCGTGCAGAATATGCCCGTATCGCGCGTGGCAACAGGGGGTGTCCGTTCCCCCGGCGGACGCCAGGGACCCCGTCGATCAGGACTCCAGATCGGCCCAGCCGGCGATGTCGACGCCGTGGTTCTCGGGCGAGGCCACCGTCCAGGTCTTCGGCATGATCTCGCCGGTCACCACACGTCCGCCGGCATCCAGGGCCGCCTGCATCCGCTCGGCGGCGACGTCGGCCGGCAGCGACAGGTCGATGTGCGTGCGCCCACGCCCTGGCCGTGGAGGCGTGAGCTCGTGGAACCACAGGTGCGGCCCGCGCCGCAGCGGATCGATGAGGTCCTCCTCGCCCACGCGCACGTAGCCGAACACCGACTCGAAGAACGGGCGCACATCGGCCCCGGCATCCTGCGCCACGGCGATGCCGACCACTTTCAGCATGCGCGGATCGGCCGGGAGTCCCCGCGTGCGCGCGGCCGTGCTGACCGCGACGGCGAGAACGGCGTCCTTGCGGCTGAGCGCGCCGTCGGCGCGCGAACACGTACGGATGACCACGCCCTCCGGACGCACGTCGACGTCGGGGTCGTGTCCTACCGCGGCTGCCGCCCCCGCGATGTCGGCCACGAACTCGGCCGCCTGCGCGAACGACTCCGTGCGGTAGAACGCGTGTGCACCCCAGAACAGCACGCGCCAGTCCTCGACCCCCGGCGTCGCGTGGAACTCCCGCGGAAGCAGTTGCGGCATCCCTTCCTGCATCGACTCGACCATCGTCGTCCTCCTCCGATCGCGCGGCCCCGTACCCGGCCACCCTAGGCGCCACCGCAGACAGGCGCGAGTAGCCTCCTGAGGGTGACCGAGACCAACGATGCGCGCGCTGCGCTGGCGGGCCTGGCTGCCCCGAGCGACTGGCGTCGGTTCCGCGCCGAGCAGGTGGATGCCGCGACCGGCCGCCGCTCCGCGGTGCTGATGCTCTTCGGCACCGCCGACGGCTCGCCCGGCGACCGCCCGGTCCCACCCGACGATGCCGCGGTCCTGCTGCTGCGTCGCGCGTCGGGCCTGCGTCACCACCCGGGCCAGATCGGTTTTCCCGGCGGCGGCGTGGAGGACGGCGACACCGGGGCAGCCGGCACGGCTGTGCGCGAGGCGGTCGAGGAGACCGGGATCGATCCGGCGGGCATCGAGCTGTTCCCACCCCTGCCGGAGCTGCCGCTGGCGGTGAGCAACAACCTCGTGACCCCGGTGCCGGCGTGGTGGCGGCATC
>CALKHM010000214.1 GCA_937988695.1 uncultured Microbacterium sp.
CGGACGAACCGCACCACCGCCTCAGCGTGCGCGGCGCCCAGACCCGCCGCACCCGCGCCGAAGCGCGCGGTATCGGCCCCGTGCACCGGCTCGGCGGGCACGTCGTCGAACAGCAGGGCGAAGCGACGGATGCCTGCGGCGGCCACCTGGCGCGCCTTGGCCGCCAGCAGCTCGTGCTCGGCATCGTCGGAGAACCGCATCGATCCGGCCGGGTGCAGCGCGAACACGAACTCGACGCCGGCGGCCTCGGCCGTCGCCGACAGGCGCGCCAGCCGTGCGAGGTCGGCGTCCGGGTAGGGCTCACGCCAGCGTTCCCGATGGTAGGGATCGTCCTTCGGCGCGTACACGTAGGAGTTCAGCTTCACCAACTGGGCGAACTCGAACATGGTCATCCGCTCGGCGTCGCTCCACGGCTCGCCGTAGAACCCCTCGATGATCCCGCGATGTGCGAGCACGGGCGCGTCGGCGATCGCGACGTCGGGCAGGCCGCCGTCCTGCTCGGTGAGCCATCGCAGAGTCTGCCGCGCGTAGCCCTCGCCGCGCGTGCTCGACGAGGTGATCCGCACGTGGCCGGCCAGCACGTCGAGGCGGTACGCCTCGGGCCCCAGCGAAGGGTCGTGCACGTGCTCGACATCGGAGAGCAAGGGAGACCGCGTCTCATCGGCGATGACCAGCTGTGCGGGCAGCGGAAGCAGACCGGTCAGGAGGTGCGAAGAGGACCGCAGGAACACACCTGGGAACGCTACCACACTGGGAACGTGACCACATAGAATGGCGGCATGGCCCGACTCCCCCTGTTGATGACGACCACGGACGAGCGCACGACGATCACCGGATCCTCCTACGTGCTGACCTGGCTCGGCGGTCACCACGGCGTCGTGCACTCGCCGTACCTGGAGTTGAGCGACCTGGAGGGCAACCGCTGGACCCGGCTCTGCGTGCTCTCCAGCGTCCACACCGTGCAGGCCCACGACGAGACCGTGTCGATCGATGAGCCCATCGCGACCCGCGAGGGCGACGAGATCCTCGTGCGCGTGCGCACGTCGTCAAGCCACTGGGCCTCCCGCACGCTCGAAGTGCGATGTACTCACGACGCCGTCGAGCTCGCTCTGGTCGCCGTCGGTGCCGGGGACCTGACCGATGTGACGATCGCCGGCGGCGAGGGCATCGTGCCTACCGGGGCGTCGGGCACGTTCCGCTCGTCGATCGACGCGGCATCCTTGTTCGTGCCCACCCCCACCGAACCGGTCGCATTCGCACGTCCCGCGACCTCGGCGGCGTCCCTGGGCGTCGTCGGAGACGCCGACCCCGGACGCGTGCATGGCATCTTCTCTCCCCCACCCCTCGTGCTGGCCTGGTCGCGGGCCCGGGTCGAGGGCCCGCTGGTGCCTCCCGAAGGCCCGACGCTTGCGATCTCGCTGCGCGCACCGGTCCAGGAGCTGCGTTTCACGTCGCTGCGCTACGAGCCCCTGGACGGCGGCTTCCTGCTGCGCCTGCCCTACGAAGGGCACACTGCCGTCGACGGCACGTGGCGCTCCCCGGTCGTGGTGCTGCGACCGGTCACCAGCGCGTACCAGGCGCTGACCGCCTTCCGCGACGACCTCATCGCGCACGACCTGGCTCCGTCGAACGGCCCGCACGTCGAGCCGTGGTGGCGGCAGCCGCTGTTCTGCGGATGGGGCGCACAGGTCGCGCGCGGGGGCGCCCCGGCTCCGGACCTGTGCCGTCAGGACCTGTACGACGAATTCCTCGCGATCCTCCGAGCCGCCCACCTGGAGCCGGGGACGATCGTCGTCGACGACCGCTGGCAGCATGAATACGGCACGGCCGAGCCTGACCCGGAGGCGTGGCCAGACCTGCGCGGGTGGATCGCACAGCGGCATGCCGAGGGCCGACGCGTCCTGCTGTGGTGGAAGGCGTGGGATCCGGCGGGGCTGCCAGCCGGCGAGTGCGTGACGGATGCCGCCGGCCGCCCCATCGCCGCCGATCCGGGCAGTCCTGCCTATCGCGCGCGCTTGCGCGCGATAGTGACCCGCCTGCTCGGGCCCGACGGGCTGGACGCGGACGGATTCAAGGTCGACTTCACGCAGCGCGCACCCAGCGGACGGACGATGCGGGCCGCCCCCGACAGCGACGGGGTGTGGGGCATCGCCGCCCTGCACCGGCTCGTGGCCGAGATCCATGCGGCGGCCAAGGCGGCCAAGGCCGACTCCCTCGTCATCACGCACACCGTCCACCCGTCGTTCGGCGACGTCACCGACATGATCCGCACGAACGACGTGCTCGAACGCGACACGGCCGGCCAGCCGGTGCCGGCCGCCCTGCAGCTGACGGCGCGACACGCCATCGTCTCCCGGGTGCTCCCGCATCACCCGATCGACACCGACCAGTGGCCGATGCCCGGCCGTGCCGAATGGCTCGACTACACGAGACTGCAGCTGACCCTGGGCGTGCCGGCCCTGTACTACCTCGAACGCGTGCGCGACGACGAGCCGATCACCGCGGACGACCTCGCCGGGGTCAGGGCCACGTGGGAGGACTATCGAAGGGCACTGGGATGACGCCCGTCGAGATCGCGCGAGGCGTGTGGCGCATCGCCGACACGTGCGCGGTGTACCTCATCGTGGATCCGGAGCTCGACGCGGGCCAGCGGGACGCCGTCGCCATCGACTTCGGCTCCGGTCTGGCACTCGAGCACCTGGCCGACCTGGGCATCCGGGCGGTCACCGATGTGCTCATGACCCACCACCACCGCGACCAGGGCCAGGGGCTGCCGCTGGCGGTCGCGCACGGCGCGCGCATCCACGTGCCGCCGGTCGAGGTGGAGCTGTTCGATCGCGTCGAGCAGATGTGGGCGAGCCGGCAGCTGGACAACGACTACAACCTGCGCCAGGACCGGTTCTCCCTGCTGCAGTCCGTTCCGGTGCACGCGACGGTGCCGGAGTACCGCGACCTGCCGCTGGGTCCGGCGACGGTGCGCGTGCTGCCCACGCCCGGACACACGATGGGCTCGGTCTCCTATCTGCTCGAACGCGATGGCCAGCGCATCGCGTTCACCGGCGACCTCGTCTATGCGCCCGGCAAGGTCTGGTCCCTCGCCGCCACGCAGTGGTCGTACACGCAGAACGAGGGTCCGGCGATGACCGTGCTCAGCAGCATCCTGCTCGACCGGGAGAAGCCCACGATGCTTGCGCCCTCGCATGGCGAGGTGATGCACGATCCGCATCGTGCGCTCACCGAGCTCGGCGACGCGATGCAGACCTACGTCGACAGCCGGCGCTCGTACCCGTGGGCCCTCGCCGATCGGCTGGACGACCCGTTCGTCGCCCTGACCGCGCACCTCCTGCTCAACCGCACGTCCATGTCCTGCTCGTACGTCGTGCTCTCCGAGACCGGCGAGGCACTGGTGATCGACTACGGGTACGACATGACGACGGGGATCGTCCTCGGCCAGGAGCGCGCCGCCCGACGCCCCTGGCTCGCGTCGCTTCCGGCGCTGCGTCGCAACCACGGGGTGACCAGGGTCACGGTGGCGCTGCCCACCCACTACCACGACGACCATGTCGCCGGCCTGCCGCTGCTGCGCGAGGTCGAGGGCACCCAGCTGTGGATCCCGGAGAACGTCGCACCGACCATGGCCGATCCGTGGCGGGAGGATCTGCCGTGCCAGTGGTACGACCCGATCACCGCCGACCGCGTGCTGCGGCTGGACGAGCCGTTCCGGTGGAACGAGTACGAGTTCACCGCCCACGCACAGCCGGGACATACGCTGTACGCCGCCGCCTACAGCGCGGTCATCGACGGCGTGACGGTCGTGTTCACCGGCGACCAGCAGGAGGGCCTGGGCGGACGCGACGGCCGCCGGGACATCATGAACTACCAGTACCGCAACCTGTTCCGGTTGGGCGACTATCGTCGCAGCGCGGCGCTGTACCAGCGGATCGCGCCGGGCCTGATGGCCTCGGGGCATTGGGAGCCGCGGTGGGCGGACGACGCCTACCTCGACTACCTCGTCGCCGTCGGCGAGGAAGTTGACGACGTGCATCGCCGGCTGCTGCCGCTGGATGAGCTGGACATCGGCGTCGACGGCCAGGTCGCCCGCATCTTCCCCTACCGCTCGCGCGCGCACGTCGGCGACACACTCACCTATTCCGTGCACGTGCGCAATCCACACGCCGAGGCCTGCGAGGTGCGGTTGCACTTCGTGCTGCCGATAGACTGGCGCTCATCCGCCGAGGAACGCGGGGCGCAGCTGGGGCCGCACGAGGAGGCAACCATGGATTTCACAGTCGTGGCCGGCTCCGTGGGACGACGACAGCGCCTTGCCGTGGATGTCACCGTCGGAGAGCTCCGACTCGGACAGCACGCCGAGGCCGTCGTCGACGTCGTACCGGTCGACGCATGACGACCGAACGCCCGTTCGCGCGCGCCACGATCAAGGACGTCGCGGCCGCGGCGGGAGTGTCGCGGTCGACGGCGTCGCGGGCGCTGTCCGGGAACGGATACGCCGCGCCGGAGGTGCGCGAGAGGGTGCGCGCTGTCGCGCACGAGCTCGGATACGTCGTGGACACGACCGCGCAGAGCCTCAAACAGCGCACCAGCCGCTCGATCGGGGTTCTGCTGTCCGACCTGCGCAACGCGTTCTACGCCGAGCTGGCGTCTGGGATCGGCACCGAAGCGCGCACGACTGGGCGCTCGATCGTGCTCGTCGACCTCCACGGCCAGTCCGGCGACGAACTGGAAGCCGCCGAGACCCTGGTCGCGTCCCGTGTCTCCGGGGTCATCGCCACGCCGGTATCGGCAGCGCTGGCCCCGTTCCTGGCCCATCTGGCGGTGCCGCTGGTCGAGGTCGACCGTCGCTTCGATCCCGGCGGGACCGATGCCGTCGTCGTCGACAACCGGACGGCGGCACGCGAGACCACAGAGACCCTCCTCGCGCTCGGGCATCAGCGCATCGCGCTCATGATCGACGAGACGGAATGGACCACGGGAGCCGAGCGCCAGCGCGGATATCTCGACGCGTTCGAGGCGCGCCGGATCCGGCCGGACACCTCGCTCATCCTCAAGGCGGGCTGGGATGCCACCGCCGCGGGGGCCGCCGCGATGGCGCTGCTGTCGCGGTCGGACGCCCCCACCGCCGTCTTCACCGCGAACAACGTGCTCACCGAGGGGGTGTGGCGCGCGACGCAGGCACTGAAGCTGTCCGTCCCCGACGACCTGAGCATCATCGGATTCGACGATGCGCCCTGGATGAGCATGGTCCGTCCCGGCGTGTCCGTGCGACGGCAGGACACCCTCGGGCTCGGCGCGGCGGCGGTGCGCACGCTCGTGGCGCGGGTGGAGTCCCCCACCGCCCCGGTGCACACGATCGTGTTGCCCACCTCGTTCCTTGACCGCGGGTCGATCGGCGCGCCACGCGCGACGGCGTGAGTCCGGACGGCTCGGTCACGCCTCTTTGCGCACCACCGTATGGGAACGATTGCATATCGCGTCCTCCTGTGCAAGAGTGAGCCCGGGCCGCACAGGCTCTCCTTTCCCGAGTGAGGCCAGCGCATGACACCTCCCAACATCGTGCTCATCCTTGTGGACGACCTCGGCTGGCGGGATCTCGGATGCTACGGCTCGACGTTCCACGAGACGCCTCACATCGACGCGCTGGCCGCCGGCGGCATGCGGTTCACCGAGGCGTACGCGGCCTCGCCGGTGTGCTCGCCGAGCCGGGCGAGCCTGCTCAGCGGCAAGGACGCCGCACGTGTGGGCATCACCGACTGGCTCGGCGGACAAGGGGTGGGACGGCTGCTGAACACGCCGTATCTGCGCGGCCTGCCAGAGAACGAGTACACGCTGGCGCGCGCGCTGCGGGCGGCGGGCTACCGCACGTGGCACGTGGGCAAGTGGCACCTCGGCGGCGGCCGGAGCCTGCCCGACCACCACGGCTTCGACCTCAACGTCGCCGGATCGAGCCGCGCACTGCCGGGCTCCTACGTCAGTCCGTATCGCATGGAGAACCTTCGCGACGGCCCGGACGGCGAATACCTGACCGACCGCCTCACCGACGAGGCGATCGCGCTCGTGGATCGCGCGGGCGATTCGCCGTTCTTCCTCAACCTCTGGCACTACGCCGTGCACACACCGATCCAGGCACCCGCGCCGCTCGTGGAGAAGTACCGCGCGAAGGCGCGCGCGATGGGGCTGCCGGAGGACGCGTTCGAAGAGGGTGAGCCGATGGCTGCGTGGCATCTGCGGGGGCAGCGCATCCGTCGCCGCACGCTGCAGTCCGACCCCGGTTACGCGGCGATGGTGGAGAACCTCGACGCCAACGTCGGACGTCTCGTCGAGGCCCTCCGGGAGCGGGGCCTGCTGCAGAACACGGTCATCGTCTTCACCTCGGACAACGGCGGACTGTCCACCGCCGAGGGATCGCCGACGACGAACCAGCCACTGCGCGAGGGGAAGGGCTGGCTCCACGACGGCGGGCTTCGCGTTCCCCTGATCGTCGCCGGCGGCGGGACGATCCCGGGGCTGGACACCGAGACGGTCACCAGCACGCCGGATCTCTTCCCCACGATCCTCGAGCTCGCTGGCCTGCCGCCGCTGCCCGCGCAGCACCTCGACGGCCGCAGCATCGCCGGGAGCCTGCGCGGCGAGGTCGCGGCACCGCACAGCATCCACTGGCACTATCCGCACTACTCCAACCAGGGCGGTCGCCCGAGCTCGGCCGTACGAAGCGGCAGGTACAAGCTGATCCGGGACTGGGAGACCGGACACGTCGCGCTGTACGACCTCGACGCCGACACCGGCGAGGAGCACGACCTCGCGACGACCCTCCCCGATGTGCTCGCCGAGCTCACCGACGACCTGGACCGGTGGCTGACGGATGTCGGCGCGCTGGTGCCGCGGCCCAACCCCTATCCGCACCCGTTCGACGACCCGCAGCCGGGAGATCATGGCGTCTCGCGCCGACGGGATCGCCACCGATGACTTGCCGCAGGACAACGGCCGTCTATACTATGTGGGAACGATGTCATGTGCAGGGACCGATGTCGCGAAGGCCGGAGGATCGAATGGCAACGAAGCAGCCCGTGCTCGGGCTCGACATCGGGGGCACCAAGCTCGCTGTCGCGATGATGACGCCGGACGGCCGCACCCACGGCTTCCTCTCCGAGCCCACCCAGACGCACCTCGGCCCCGACGCGGTCATCGCGCATCTGTTCGACATGGGCCGTCGCAGCATCACCGCCGCCGGGCTGGGTGAGCCGAGCGCGGTCGGCATCAGCTGCGGTGGCCCGCTCGATGCCGCGGCCGGCGTTCTGACCGGTCCGCTCCACCTGCCCGGGTGGATCCAGATACCCATCGTCGCGATGACCACCGAGGCGTTCGGCGTGCCCGCCGTGGTCGAGAACGACGCGACGGCGGCAGTGCTCGGCGAGTACCGGTTCGGTGCAGCACGCGGCGCAGACATCGCGTTGTACCTCACCCTGTCCACCGGAGTGGGCGGCGGGTCGATCATCGACGGACGACTGCACCGCGGCGCCGCCGGCAACGGCGGCGAGTTCGGACACCTCCTGGTCCGGCCCGGCGGGCGGCGGTGCCAGTGCGGGCGGTATGGATGCCTCGAGGCCTACGCCTCCGGGACGAACATCGCCGAACGGGCCATCGAGCTGCTGGCCGAGACCGACCGGCCCTCGTCGCTGCGCGATCTGCCGGTGGTGCGCGCCGAGCACGTCTCGGCGGCCGCGGCCGCCGGCGATCCTGTCGCCGGCGAGCTGTGGGAGGACACCACGGCGCTGCTGGGACAGGCCGTCACCGATCTGGTCAACGTCTTCGAGCCGAACGTGGTCGTGCTCGGCGGCGGCGTCACCCGCTCGGGGTCGCTGCTGCTCGACCCGGTACGCGAGATCGTCCGCGCCGGTGCCATGCCGCCGGCCGCCGCCCACGCCGTGGTCACCCTCGCCGGGCTCGGCGACGCCGTGTGCGTCGTGGGCGCCGGTGCCCTCGCCCTCGCCCTTCTGGAGACCGCCCGTGTCTGACTGGCTGGAAGATCAGCTCACCGACTACGCCCGCTGCGCCGCAGAGGCAGGACCTCTGCTCGGCACCGTACGGCAGGTCGGTGACGTCCTCATCGACGCCTTCGCGAACGGAGGCGTCCTGTACTCGCTGGGCAACGGCGGAAGCGCCGCCGACGCTCAGCACCTGACCGGGGAGCTGATCGGCCATTACCGGCGTGACCGCCGGCCGCTGCCGGCGGTCACGCTCACCACGGATGCCACTGTCTCCACCTGCATCGCCAACGACTACTCCTTCGAGGAGGTGTTCTCCCGCCAGGTGGAGGCGCTGGCCCACTCTGGGGACGTCGTGGCGGCCTTCACCACCAGCGGGCGCTCGCCGAACATCCTCCGCGCGCTGGGAGCGGCACGGGCCAACGGCGCCACGACGATCCTGTTCGCCGGCGGCGACGGCGGGCCTGCGCGGCCGCTGGCCGATCACGCCCTTCTCGTGCCATCCACCCATACCCCCCGCATCCAGGAGCTGCACACGTTCCTGCTGCACGCGCTCTC
>CALKHM010000215.1 GCA_937988695.1 uncultured Microbacterium sp.
GCGCATCTGCGCGCGGACGAGCTCGCCCAGGCGCTGAAGTGCATCGCACGGGTCAAGCACATCCAGAAGACCATCACCGATCAGTGGTCCGTGCTGGCGACGCTCACGCCCACCGAATACGCGCAGTTCCGCGGCATCCTGGGCAATGCCAGCGGGTTCCAGTCCGCGCAGTACCGCGCGGTGGAGTTCACGCTGGGCAACAAGCACGCCGGCATGCTGAAGGTCTTCGCGTCGGATGCGGAGAACCTGGCTCTCGTGCGCGACGCGCTCGAATCGCCGAGCCTCTACGACGAGTTCCTGCGCCTGCTCGCCCGGGCGGGGCATCCGATCCCGCCGTCGGTGCTCGACCGCGACGTCACGAGGGCATGGGAGTTCGTCCCCGAGCTCGTGCCGGTGTTCGCGCAGATCTACGCCGACACCGACGCGCACTGGGGCGCCTACGAGACCTGCGAGGAGCTCGTCGACCTCGAGGACAACTTCCAGCAGTGGCGCTTCCGCCATCTGAAGACCGTGGAGCGCATCATCGGTTACAAACGGGGCACCGGCGGATCCAGTGGCGTGAGCTTTCTGCAGCGCGCGCTGAGCCTCACGTTCTTCCCCGAGCTTTACGCCGTGCGCACCGAGATCGGGGGATAGAATGAGCCGAATCGACCCAGACCGACTGGGAGCGCTTCTCGGCCCGCAGGCGCAAGCCTGCCGGCGCGCGTTCACCGGTCAGGAGGGCATCGCGCTCGGTTCGTTCACGGATCATCACCTCCACCTCCATCTCGTGGACGAGCATGCGTTGCCTTCCGGCGGGATCGCTGCCGCACTCGACCTCGGCGGCGATCCCGCGCATTTCGCCCGGCGTCCGAAGCATGGTATTCCGCATGTGGCATATGCCGGCGCCTTCTTGACAGTGCCCGGCGGGTACCCGTCGTTCCGCTCCTGGGCGCCCGCGCAGATCGTGCACATGGTGACCTCGCCGTCGCCCGACCCGGGTGTGCCCGGTGGCGCGCGCACGAGCGTTGACGAGATGGCCGATGCCGGAGCCAGCGTCATCAAGATCGCCCTCAACATCGCCGCCGGCCCCGTCTTCGACGAGGCGACGCTCGACGCGATCGTCGCCTCCGCACACGCACGCTCGCTGCCGGTGGTCGCGCATGTCGAGGGCGACGGCATGACCCGCCTGGCACTCCAGTCCGGCGTCGACGCGCTCGCACACGCACCGTTCACCGAGCAGGTCGACGACGACCTCATCGCAGCGGCCGTCGCGGGCGGACAACGCTGGATCTCGACTCTGACCATCAACGACGACCCGGCCATCGCGATCGAGAACGTCGCGCGCTTCGCCGCGGCCGGTGGCGTCGTGCTGTACGGCACCGACCTCGGCAACGGCCCCCGGCGCGCCGGACTTCTCGTCGAGGAGCTGCAGGCCCTGCATGCCGCCGGCGTGCGGGGACCCGCACTGATCACGGCGCTGACCGACCCGTGGCCGGCGCCCCGGCCCGACACCGCCGTCGCCACGTTCGTGCCGGGCCCACCGCCCGAGGACGAGGCCGCGATCCCCGCGTGGCTGTCCGCCGCGACGGTCGTGCCGACCGAGGAGCTGACCACTCATGAGCCTTGATCGTGCTGAGATCGAGGATGCGCGGGCCGCGGCATCCGCACTCGACGCGAGCGACCCGCTGCGCAGCTGCCGCGACCTGTTCGTCGGCACGCAGACGCCGCTGGTCTACTTCGACGGCAACTCGCTCGGACGGCCATTGCGCGCGACGGCCGACGCCCTCGGCTCCTTCGTGCGCGACGACTGGGGCGGGCGGCTCATCCGCGGCTGGGACGAGCAGTGGATGGACCTGCCGTTCACCCTCGGCGACCAGCTGGGGCGGGCAGCACTGGGCGCCGCGGCGGGTCAGACCGTGATCGGCGACTCGACCACCGTGCTGCTGTACAAGCTGCTGCGGGCGGCGTTCGACCACGTGCACGGGCAGGACCCGCGCCGCGTGGAGATCGTCGTCGATCGCGACAACTTCCCCACCGACCGGTTTCTCGTGGAGGGCATCGCGCGCGAGCGCGGCGGTCGGCTGCGGTGGATCGACACTCCCCTAGACGGCGGCGTGACGGCATCCGATCTGTCGTCTGCGGTCACCGACCAGACCGCCATCGTGCTCCTCAGCCACGTCGCATATCGCTCCGGGCATATGGCGGATGCTGCCGCGCTGACCGCGATCGCCCACGACGCCGGAGCGCTCATCGTCTGGGACCTGTGCCACTCGGCGGGATCGGTGCCGGTGCACGCCGACGCCTGGAACCTGGACCTGGCGGTCGGCTGCACCTACAAGTATCTGAACGGCGGACCGGGCTCTCCCGCGTTCGCGTACGTCGCCGCCCGTCTGCAGGACGCGCTCGCGCAGCCGATCCAGGGCTGGATGGGCGCGGCGGACGTGTTCGCGATGGGACCGTCATACCTGCCCGGACGCGGGATGCGGCGCTTCCTGTCGGGAACGCCGCCGATCACCGGGATGCTCGCGCTGCGCGACACACTGCCGCTGCTCGAGCGGGTCGGGATCACCGCCGTGCGCGCCAAGTCGATCGCGCTGACCTCGTTCGCCGTGCGGCTGTCCGACACGTGGCTGGCACCGCTCGGCGTGACGCTCGCATCGCCGCGGGACGCCGCCGCTCGCGGCGGGCACGTCACCCTGTCGCATCCGGCGATGCGCGAGGTGACCGCGCGGCTGTGGCAGCGGGACGTGATCCCGGACTATCGCGAGCCCGGTGGGCTGCGCATCGGGCTCTCGCCGCTGTCGACCTCGTTCGCCGAGGTCGCCGACGGGATGGCGGCTGTCGCCGACGTCCTGCACGCGATCTCCTGAGGGCTGCCCGCGCGGGGGACCGCTGCTGGACGCCGTCGCGCCGCTCGTCGGGGTGGGGCTGCCCGCGCCGGGCGGGGGACCGGGCCTGGCGGGCGGGGGATGCGGGCGCGCTGCGCGGGATGCGGGCGCGCGGCGCGCGCGGGGCTGGGCCGGGCAGGGGACCGGGCCGGGCGAGGGCACGGGCCAGGCGGGGGCACGGGCCGGGCGAGGGCACGGGCCAGGCGGGGGCACGGGCCGGGCGGGGCTG
>CALKHM010000216.1 GCA_937988695.1 uncultured Microbacterium sp.
GGCACCCGCCGGTTTCCGCCGTACGCGGGCAGGCCCGCCCGATCGGGCGTGATCCGGTTCCGGCGAGTGGTGAGGAACTCGCGCACCTCGCTGCGGTGGTCCATGGCTCGACGCTACGCCGCCGCGCACGTGCGTGGGAGGACCCGGCAGTACCCGGTACCGGCGCCACTGCCGCGGCATCGTACGCTGGGTGCATGAGCACCTGGACCTCGGACGAACTGGATCGTGTCGACAAGGTCGACGAGCTGCGGATCTCGTCGACCCGTCCCGACGGCACCGACCGGCCGTTCGTCATCATCTGGTGCGTGCGGGTGGGCGACGAGCTGTATGTGCGGTCGGCATACGGCTCCGAGAACCCGTGGTACCGCCGTGCCCTGCGTGCCGGCACCGGTCGGATCAGCGCCGGCGGAATCGAGCGAGCGGTCGACTTCAGCCGCCTCGATCCCGCCGAGACCGCGCTGCAGCAGGCGATCGATGCCGCGTACCACGTGAAATACGACCACTACGGCCAGCGGATCGTCGGCCCGGTGGTCGGCGAGACCGCGCACCTGTCCACGCTGCGCCTGGACGCGCGCTGACGCACGCCGTCGTGCGTCGCTGATTCTCGGTGGGGTGGGGCGGAGGTCACGCCGGCGTCGGGCGTGGCGAGCCCGCTCGCAGCCGTCCCGTGATCGCGATCGCGCCGAGGTGGTCGCGGTAGCGGCGAAACACGTTCCAGATCTCGGTGATCCGCGGTAGCACCGACGGATGAGCCGCGCAGCGCGCGAGAAAGGCGAACGTGCCGGCCCAGCCCTCGTCTGAGATGAACGTCGGCACATCCAGCAACAGCATGCGCCCCGTCTCAATGAACTCGACGTCGAAGCCTCCGTCCTCGAGCAGGCCGCGCCACTCGCTCTCGGTCAGCGGGCGTGCAGCGACGTGCAGCACGCGGGTGAGCGTGCGTTCGATGTCGGCCTTCGCGTCTTCGGAGAGGCCGTCGGGGGTCAGCAGCAGTTCGTGGATGCCGTAGCGTCCGCCGCTGCGCAGCAGCCGAGCGGTCTCGGCCACCGTAGCGGCCTTGCGCTTGTGCGGCTCGAGGGTGAGCAGCGCCTCGCCGTACGCGACCGACGCCGAACCCGTCGGCAGCCCGGTGCGATGCGCGGGGGCGACCAGGCAGCGGTCGCCCGGCCGCAGCGACGGCTGCACGCGTGCGGCCTCCGCCCTGCCGCGCTCGATCGCCGTGTAGCTACGCGGCCCGTGCCCGAGCGCGCATGCGGTGGTCACGCCCAGCCCCGGCCAGAAGTCGACGACGTCATCGTCCGCATCGATCGCGAGCGCCTCGATCATGTGCAGCGACGGCTGCAGTCCTCCCGGTCGCATGACCTTCTTGCCGAGCCGCCCGAGCATCCAATGCGCGGGCATCCGTGCCAGCGGCACGTCGCCGCCGAGCAGTGGGGCATCCGACTCTGCGGGGGTCTCGGCGGCAACGGCGCTCATATGATGAGGGTAGCCTCACCTCAGCCGGGCGGACTCGTTTCGGAGGACGGCGGTCACCCGTGCGAGCGCGTCGGCGACGTGACACGACGTTCAGTCGCCAGACCCCGCCAGCATGCCGCGGAGCCGGTCGGCCTCACCGGCTGTCATCGCGTAGCCGTGCTCGGGCGCGGGGTAGGCGCGGCGGCGCACCTCATCGGCATACGCGGCGATGCCCGCCGTCATCGCCGCACCGACCTCGGCGTAGCGCTTCACGAAGCGGGCACGATGCCCGTCGCCGATGCCGAGCAGGTCGTGGAAGACGAGCACCTGGCCGTCGGTGGCAGGTCCCGCCCCGATGCCGATCACCGGCACCGACAGTGCCGGCATGATCGCCCGGGTGGCCTCGTCGGGGATCGCCTCGAAGACCAGGGCGAAGCATCCCGCCTGCTGCAGGGCAAGGGCGTCGTCGCGCACCCGCCGGGCGGCCTCGGCCGTGCGGCCCTGCGAGCGGTATCCGCCCAGGGCGCCCGCGGTCTGCGGCGTCAGCCCGACATGCCCCATCACCGGAATGCCGGCGGCGACGATCGCGCGCGCCCGGGCGACGGTGGTCCCGCCGCGTTCCACCTTGACGGCGTCGCACCCGGCCTCCTTCACGAACCGCTGCGCAGTGCGCACGGCCTGCTCGTCGGACGCCTCGTACGACCCGTAGGGCAGATCGCCCACCAGCAGGGGCACGGTCACACCCCGCCGGACGGCGGCGGTCAGCATCAGCATCTCATCGACGGTCACCGGCACGGTGCTGTCGTAGCCCAGCACGGTCATCGCGGCCGAGTCGCCCACCAGCACCGCATCCACGCCCGCGGCCTCCGCTGCGCGGGCGCCCGGGTGGTCGTACGCGGTGACCATGACGATCGGCTCGCCGGCGGCCTTCTTGTGTGCGAGGGTCGCAAACGTGACCGATGGTCCGGATGCCGGAGGCCGAGCGCTCACGCGGGCACCTCGTCGTGCAGGCTCGCCGGGTCGTCGTCGACGACCACGATGGCGTTGTGGTCGTCGACGTGGACCACGACCGGCGCGAACGTCTCGAGCTCGGCGTCGTCGAGCTCGGCGTACGAGATCACGATGACCGTGTCGCCGGGATGCACGAGCCGTGCGGCGGCGCCGTTGAGCTGCAGGTCGCCCGATCCGCGCACGCCCGGGATCGTGTACGTCACGAGGCGTGCGCCGTTGTCGACGTCGACCACGTGCACCTGTTCGTTCACGCGGATGTCGGCGGCCTCCAGCAGGTCGGCGTCGATCGTGATCGAGCCCACGTAGTTCAGGTCGCTGCCGGTGACCCGGGCGCGGTGGATCTTGGACTTCAGCATCGTGCGGCGCATCAGGGGGCCTCCAGGACCATGTTGTCGATGAGTCGGGCAGCGCCCACCCGGGCGGCGACGGCGAGCAGGGCCACCGGCGCGACGGCCTCCTGAGCGGTCAGGTCGTCCAGGGAGTGCAGGTCGAGGTATTCCGGGTCGATGCCGGCGGCATCGAGCACGGCGCGTGCCGTGCCGAGCACCGCGTCGGCGTCCGTCGTGCCGTGCGCGACGGCATCGGCGGCGGCCGCCAGGGCGCGGTGCAGTGCGGTCGCGCGCTGGCGGGATGCGGCATCCAGGTAGGCGTTGCGCGAGCTCATCGCCAGTCCGTCGTCCTCGCGGACGATGGGGCATGAGACCACGCGCACAGGGATGTCGAGATCGCGCACCATGCGCCGGATGACGAGGAGCTGCTGGGCGTCCTTCTGCCCGAAGTACGCGGCGTCGGGCGCGACAACGCCGAACAGCTTGGCGACGACGGTGGCCACGCCGTCGAAGTGACCGGGACGCGCGGCGCCGCACATGACGTCGGTCAAGCCCGCGACGTGCACGGTCGTGGCGAACCCGTCCGGATACATGTCGGCAGCCGACGGCGCGAACAGGATGTCGACACCGGCCTGCTCGGCCAGCCGCGCGTCGCGCTGCTCGTCACGCGGATATGCCGCGAGGTCCTCGTTCGGGCCGAACTGCGTGGGGTTGACGAACAACGAGACGACGACGAGGTCGTGCGCGGCACGTGCAGCCTGCATGAGAGACAGATGCCCGGCGTGGAACGCGCCCATCGTCGGCACAAGGCCCACTGTCGCCCCGCGACCGCGGGCCTCATAGACGGCGGCGCGGATGTCTTCGACGGAACGGACGATCCTCATCTCATGCGCTCCTTCCGGACAGCTCCCGCGTGCGGTCGGCCAGCACGTCGAACAGCGTCAGCAGATCGGGCGCCTCAGCAGCGACGGCGGCGCGCTGCAGCGAGACCGTCTCGACGTCGCCGCGGGCGATGGGGCCGGTCAGCGCCCGCGCACCCGAGGCCACCCAGTTCTCGGCGGTGCGCCGCACCAGCGGTGCCAGCAGTGCTCGCGCCTCGGCCGGGGTCACCGCGACGGCCGCCATCCGCTCGGCGGCGTCCTCCAGCGTCACGAGGAAGTTCGACGCGAACGCCGCCGCGGCGTGATACGCGGCACGGCGGTCGTCGGCGACCTCGAACGCGCGCATGCCGAGCGCGGCGGCCAGCTCGCGAGCGATGTCGGCCGCCGCGGGGGTGCGGCCTCCGACAGCGCAGCCGATGCCGTGCAGCACGGCCGGGCCGTCGCCGGCCTGGATGGTCTGCAGGGGATGCAGCCCGAAGTCCACGTCGTCCAGCGGTGTGGCACCCGAGGTGTGACCGGTCATGCGCGCTCGTCCGGCGACGGCGACCGCGGCATCTCGGATCTCGCGGTCGGGCACGCACAGCACGATGACGTCGGCGGCTACCGGCAGCTCGCCGCGCCCGGTGGGACCGGACACCGGATAGCCGGCGTCGGCCAGTGCGCGGGCCAGCAGCGTGCCGACGCGGCCGTGGCCGACGATGCTCACGCTCGCGACACGGCGCAGCGGATACGACGATGGATCGGACATGGGTGCGCTCAGGAAGAGAGGAGGGTTGTTCCGAGCATACTGACTCTGTACGCGCCGGCCGATTCGGGGCCGTCACGGTCCGCGCGGGCAGGCAGCGACAAACGGACGCCGGTGCTCAGGCGCCGGTGGCGACGGGGCGATCGGGATGGTTCGACCACTGGCTCCACGAGCCCGGATACAGTGCCGCGTCGAACCCCGCGACCGCCAGCGCGAGGATCTCGTGCGAGGCCGTCACGCCCGAGCCGCAGTACGCCGCCACGGGCTTGCCGTCGGTGACGCCGAGCGCCGTGAACCGGGCGCGCAGCGCGGCGGGGGACAGGAACGTCCCGTCGTCGTCGACGTTCCCCGTGGTGGGCGCGCTCACCGCGCCCGGGATGTGTCCGGCACGCGGGTCGATG
>CALKHM010000217.1 GCA_937988695.1 uncultured Microbacterium sp.
CGTGGTCCGAGCACGGTATAGAACATCGTGTCGAGGGCCCAGAACCGACCGCGCACCAGTATCGGACGGTCGAGGGTTCCCTTGCGTCCAAACAGCACGCTGGGCCCCTCGTGGAGGTAGCCCGACGCGCGCCGGAGCTCGCCGCCCGCTCCGTACACCGGATAGCCACCGGCGTCGACACGCACGTCCTTGTCGTCGGCACCGCGGTGGAAAGTGGCCACACGCCGGAGTTGTGCGGTGCCCCACTCATCCGGCAGGGAACCGATCCAGGGGGCCCTCAGAGCCGATCGCGGTCCGCTCACCGGCGGGCCTGGCCGAGCAGCTCGAGGATCTCGCCGGTCAGTGCGTCGAGGTCGCGTTCGATCTCCTCGAGCGGGCGCGGAGCCGTGTGGAGGGAGAAATGGCGAGTGAAGGGGATCGCATAGCCGATCTTCGTCTTGGCGGCGTCCACCCAGGCGTCGGGAAGGTGGCCGGCGACCTCGGTGTCGACGTACGCCTGGATGACGGCATCCTCCGCCCGTCGCCCCTGCTCGTTCCCGCCGTACCCGAACGGCACGTTCTCGGTGTCGCGCAGCTTGGGGTCGGCCTTGGCATTGCCCCGGCGATCGCGCACGATCTCGTCCCGCTGGTCGCGCAGTGGGCGCTCGACGGTGATCTTCCAGTACGCGAACGCGTCCGTCGGAAGGATCCGGGAGTGCTCGTTCGAGCTGTGCGCGCCGTAGAGCTCGAGGATCGACCGGCGATCGCCCTCGGCGATCTCGCGGTTCTTCCGGCCGAGACTCTGACGCATCCTGGTGAAGAACCCGGTGGCGTCGATGAGCTGCACCGTGCCGGCGCGATCGACGTGCTTGGCGTTGTCGAGGATCCAGACGTACGTCGCGATGCCGGTATGGGAGAACATGTCCGTCGGCAGCGCCACGATCGCGTCGATGAGATCGTGCTCGAGCAGCCAGCGGCGGATCTCGCTCGGTCCCGATCCGGCGCCGCCGGCGAACAGCGGCGATCCGCTGAGCACGATGCCGGCACGCCCACCGCCCTCCCCGGCCGGGCGCATCTTCGTCACGAGGTGCTGGAGGAACAGCATCTGACCGTCGTTGACCGGTGGCAGGCCGCCGGGAAAGCGGCTGCGCTCGCCGGCATCCCGGATGTGCCGGGCGACCGCGTCTCGGGACGCCCGCCAATCCACGCCGTACGGCGGGTTCGCGAGGCAGTAGTCGAACGTCTGGCCGGCGAACAGATCCTCGGCGAGGGTGTCGCCGAGGCGGATGTTCGAGGCGTCCTGACCGCGCACGATCATGTCGGACTTGCAGATCGCGTAGGACTTGTCGTTGATCTCCTGTCCGTACAGCCGCGGGTGAGTGTCCGAGTCGATCTCGCGCAGGCGCTCATCGGCCGTGCAGAGCATGCCGCCCGTGCCGGCCGTCGGGTCGTACACGGTGGGCATGCCGCCGGGCCCGGCGACGGTCTCGCCGCCTCCGGCAAGCAGCAGGTCCACCACGAGTCGGATCACGTCGCGCGGAGTGAAATGCTCGCCGGAGATCTCGTCGGATGCCTCGGCGAAGGTGCGGATGAGCTCTTCGAACAGGTCGCCCATCGCCGCATTGCCCACGCGATCGGGGTGCAGGTCGACGTCGGCGAACCGGCGCACGACGATCAGCAGCCGGTTCTTCTCGGCGAGCCGGTGGATCTCGTCCGCGAAACGGAGACGCGCGAACATGTCGATGTTCTTCGAGAATCCGGCGATGTAGTCGACGAGATCGATCTCCAGGCGCCGCGGATCGTCGGTCAGACGGCTGAACGACCAGGAGCTCGCGTTGGAGAACGGCAGCCCGGTCTTCGCACGTACGAGGGCATCGCACGACTGCTCGTCGGGCGTGGCGCGAAGGACGTTCGCCACCGCGTCGCGGTGCGCGGTGAGCACGCAGTCGAGCCGTCGCAGGATCGTCATCGGCAGGATGACGTCGGCATATCGCTGCGGCCGGTACACCCCGCGGAGCTGGTCGGCGATGCTCCGCACGAGAGAGCTCAGGCTGCTCACGTCACGATCTCCGCTGTCGCCCGGCTGCCTGCCGGGCCGCGTGGGCGCGGGTTCGACGGCAGACGTTGGTCACAATGGCGAGGATATAACCATGATGGCATAATCGGCAGGATATGAGTGTGTGTACTCAGGCATTCGGGTCGGTACACAGGGTTGGTGCCTGAATCGACGATCGATCCCCGCCGTGAGCTGGGGCGCCGCCTGGCCGACTACCGTATGGCACGCAAGCTGACGGTCGACGGGCTGGCAGCGGTGGCGAACCTCGATGTCTCCAACATCCGCAAGATCGAGGCCGGCTCGAACCCCCGGCTGGTCACCCTGCTGAAGATCGCTGGCGTGCTCGAGGTGGATCTGGCCGAGCTGTTCGCGGGCATCGATCCCTATGCGTTGGAAGGCTCGGACCGCCCGACGAAGGTCAGCGAGGTCGATCCGCGGTTCTGGCGACCACGCGACCGTATCGCCTGAGGAGGCGAACGCCGGATCAGCAGACGAAGGTCCAGGCGTATTCGCGGTCGTCGGGGCGTCGCCAATGGACGGTGACCATCCCCGAGTCGATCGCACGCTCACCGAAGAACACGAACCTCACCTCCTGACCGGGAGCGAGGTTTGCTCGCGGCACGGCAGGTTCGGCCCACCCCTCTCCGAAGAACTGGGTGGAGATGTCCGTCAGCGGCTCTGTGCCGATGTTGCGCAGCGTGCACCAGGGCAGACCCTCGCGATCGACGGACCATGGGATGAGGTAGGCGGTCTCGGTCTGGCGTGGTTCGACGGGGCGGAGCATCCTCCGACGCTACGAGTGGGCTCGGACGATATCGGCGCGCGCCGGTGCCCGGTGAGCGAGGTCTGTGGATGACAGTCACGTCGGCGCCGCGGGGGAGCGATTCTCGAGCCGGACCACAACGCCGAGTCGACATGAGCGACCGCTCCGCCGATCCGCACCCGATCAACGCCAACCACAACCACAACCGTTCCACGAACGCCCGGGGAAGCCCACACCGCAGGCTCGTGCGCACACCAGTCATCGCTCGATCAGCCGCGTCGCGACCGGGCACGCGGCATCCGCCGGCGTACGCTCGAGGCGTGACCCCCGAACTGGCCGAGCGCATCGTCGCGGACTCGCGCGACCGGGTCGGCTGGCTGCGAGCGCGCTCGCGCGGGATCACGGCGACGGATGTCGCGCATCTGACCAGCCATCGGGCGATCGATCGTGCCGCCTGGACCAAGCTGCGTGGCAGCGGCTTCACCGGGAACGTCTACACCGAGCACGGACGTCGGCGCGAGCCGGAGATCGCGGCGTGGGTCGCCGCCACCCACGGCATCCTGCCGTCGACCGCGCTGTTCCGCGCCGTCGTCGAACCACGGCACCTGGCCACTCCCGACGGCCTCCGGCAGGACCGCGAGGGACGCATCACGCTCGCCGAGATCAAGACGACCAACAAGCCGTGGCGCTCGATCCCCCGCTCCTACCTGCGCCAGGTGTGGTGGCAGCAGCACGTGCTGGGCGCCGAGCGCACCCTCGTCATCTGGGAGCAGCACGTCGACTTCGTGCCGGTCGGCGACGAGCCGCGATGCGCCTGGGTCGACCGCGACGACGCCGAGATCGGCACGCTCGTCCGCCTCGCGACGGCACTGATCGACGAGCTGCACCGGCGGACGCATCCGAGCCCGGCACGGCAACTGCACCGCGCACTCGCCCTCGCCGACTGACCCGTAGAAGTGTTGGTTGACGAACATCAACGAATGAGTATATGGTTGACATTACTCAACTGTTGACAATCGTCAACCATCTGCGCCACCGCCGCCGCGCCCCGAATCGCCCCCGCTTCCCGAAGGATCTGCATGTCCGAGACCCCCGCCATCACCGGCACCACGCAGGCCATGAACCATCGCCAGGTGCTCGAGGCACTCTCCGGCCTCATCCTCGGCATGTTCGTGTCGATGCTGGCATCGACGGTCGTGTCCAGCTCGCTGCCGGTCATCGTCCACGACCTCGAAGGCAACCAGACCGACTTCACCTGGGTGGTCACCGCCACCCTGCTGACCACGGCGATCTCGACCCCGATCTGGGGAAAGCTCGCCGACCTGGTGAACCGAAAGGTGCTCTACCAGCTGGCTATCGTGATCTTCGTGCTCGCGACGGCCGCAGCCGGCTTCTCGCAGAACCCCGCCATGCTGATCTCGTTCCGTGCCGTGCAGGGCATCGGGGCAGGCGGGTTGGCTGCCCTCAGCCAGGTGATCATGGCCGACATCCTCAGCCCCCGCGAGCGCGGCAAGTACATGGGCCTGTTCGGCGCGGTGATGGCCGTCTCCACGGTGGGCGGGCCGTTGCTCGGCGGTGTGATCACCGACGCGTGGGGATGGCGCTGGAACTTCTACGTCGCCCTCCCGGTGGCGATCCTGGCGCTGATCATCGTGCAGAAGACGCTGCATCTGAGCCCGCTGGCCCGGCGCAAGGTGCACATCGACTACACCGGCATCGTGCTGCTGGCTGCGGCGTCCTCGCTGATCCTCATCTGGGTCTCCATCGCGGGCACCGCCACCGGGTTCCCGTGGAACAGCTGGCAGACCTACCTGATGGTGGGTGGGGCAGCCCTGGCGACGGTGCTGTTCGTCATCATCGAGCTGCGCTCGAGCGAGCCGCTCATCCCGCTGTCGATGTTCCGCAACCTCACCTTCACGCTGTCGGTCGTCGCCTCCATCTCGACGGGCCTCGCGATGTTCGGCGCGTCGGTGTTCCTCAGCCAGTACATGCAGCTGGCACGCGGCGCCACGCCCACGCAGGCGGGGCTCATGACGATCCCGATGATCGCCGGGCTCCTGCTGGCATCCGTGTTCATCGGGATGCTGATCTCGAAGTACGGGCATTGGAAGCCCTACCTCATCCTCGGCGGCGTGCTGCTGATCGCCGGGTCGTACACGCTGTCGACGATCCACTACGACACGAACTTCGTCCTCGTCTCGCTCTACATGTTCCTGCTCGGCGCGGGCGTCGGCATGACCATGCAGAACCTCGTGCTGGTCGTGCAGAACACCTGCAAGCCGAGCGAGCTGGGCGTGGCAAGCTCGGGGGTCACGTTCTTCCGGAGCCTGGGCGGCACCGTCGGGGTGTCCGTCATGGGCGCGGCGCTGGCCACGAAGATCGTCGATCTGATCACTGACCGTCAGGCCGAGCTCACCAAGGCCATCATGAGCCTCGGCGACAAGGCGCAGTACTGGGGTCAGCAGCTGCAGTCGGGCACGATGCCGGAGGTCTCGACGATGCCGCACGCGCTGCGCATCCTCATCGAGGACATCTACGCGCAGGGCATCTCGCACTCGTTCCTCATCGCGGTGCCGTTCGCGGTGCTGAGCCTGTTGGCGATCCTGTTCATCCCGAACAAGCCGCTGACCCGCATGACGAACACCGAACGCGCCCATGCGAGCGAGGCGGACCTGGCCACGGTGTCGGTCTCGGAGGGCATGGACGTGCTCACAGCCACCGGCAGCATCGCCCTGCCCGGTGGCGGCGCGGATGCCCCGACCCGCCGTTCCCTCAGGTCCGAGAACTCATGATCGCCGCACCCGGGTCCCCGGCGACGCCCGGGGCGGGCGCCGGCGGGA
>CALKHM010000218.1 GCA_937988695.1 uncultured Microbacterium sp.
CGCGCACCACGAGCGGCGTCGCGGCCAGTTCGTCGAGCGCCACCGATCCCGTCCAAGGATGCGCGGGCGGCACGACCACCACGAGGCGATCGACGGCGACGGTGGCAGACCCCAGATCGGCAGGGACCAGCGGGCTCTCGATGAAGCCGAGGGCGAGCTCCCCGGTGCGCACCAGGCGTGCGACCTCGGTGCTGTTGCCGGTGTGCAGGCGCACGGCCGTGGGCTGCGCACCCGCCTCGATCTGCCGCTCGCGCAGCTGCAGCATCCATCCGGGCAGCAGCCGTGCCGCGATCGTCTGGCTGCCGCCGACGGCCAGCGTGCGCTCGGGCGATGCGTGCAGCAGGTCGAGGGCGGCGCCCATCCGCGCGGCAGCGGTCAGCACGTCGCGCGCCCAGGCCACGACCGATTCGCCGTTGGGCGTCAGCCGTGCGCCCTGCGGAGAGCGGACGAAAAGCTCCACGCCGATCAACCGCTCGATCGCGCGGATCCTCGTCGAGACCGCCTGCTGCGTGACACCGGATGCGCGCGCGGCCGCCGACATGCTGCCGGTGTGGGCGACGGCATCCAGCAGCTCGAGGCCGGCCAGGTCCGGCACACGTCGATGCATCACAACCTCCGCTTGTATCACCACAGATTACCGCCGTCTTCTGTCGCCGCCGCCGACTGCGCGACGATGGAGCACGTGCAGCTGTCTCCCGTCACCACCCTTCCGCGCCGTCTGGGCTCGCGCACCGTCGATGTCTGGCCGGGAGTAGCCGCGTGCGTCGGCATCGCCGTCGTTGCGACCGTGATCGGACGCGTCGTGCCGATCCTCGGCGCAGCGGTTCCGGCGATCGTCATCGGCGTCGTGATCGCGCTCGTGCGCAGGCCGGCTGAGCGGTTGCGGGCGGGCATCGCCTACAGCTCGAAGTTCCTGCTGCAGTGCGCGGTGGTGCTGCTGGGCGCGCAGCTGTCGCTCGTGAGCATCTTCCGGGTCGGGGTCGAGTCGCTTCCCGTCATGCTCTCGTCCCTGGCGGTGTGCCTGGCCGGCGCGTGGGCGATCGGGCGCGCGTTCGGCATCGAGCCACGCCTGCGCACCCTGATCGGCGTGGGCACCGGAATCTGCGGGGCATCCGCCATCGCGGCCGTCGCTCCGGTGATCGGTGCGGCAAGCGCCGAGATCGCCTACGCCATCTCGACGATCTTCCTGTTCAACGTGCTCGCCATCGTGATCTTCCCCGCCGTCGGCCACCTCGTGAACATGGACCCGCACACGTTCGGGCTGTTCGCGGGCACCGCGGTCAACGACACCAGCTCGGTGGTCGCGACGGCGAGCGTGTTCAGCGCGACGGCGCTCGGCTTCGCGGTCGTGGTCAAGCTCGTGCGCACGCTGATGATCATCCCCATCACGGTGACGCTGGCCGTCGTCGAGGCCCGCCGCGACGCCGGGTCGGGCATGTCCGCGCGGCAGGTCGGCAGGCTCGTGCCGTGGTTTCTCATCGGCTTTCTCGTCGTGGCCGTGATCAATTCGCTGGGGGTGATCGCGCCTGGGCTGCAGGCCTTCCTCGTGCAGGCGAGCATCTTCCTCATCGCGGTGGCGCTGGCCGCCATCGGCCTGTCGACGGATGCCGACGCCCTGCGTCGCGCAGGATGGCGGCCGCTGCTGCTGGGCGCCGCGCTGTGGGTGCTCGTGGCCGTGACCTCGCTCGCCGTCATCTGGGCGACCGGCGGGTTCGCGCGGGCCTGAGCCGCGCGTGGGCCGCGGCATCCCACGACCGCAACTGCGCCCGAAACGAGGAGATCTCACGAAATGAGGACCACATCGGGCGATCGCGTCCTCGTTTCGTGAGATCTCCTCGCCCGAGGCGAGGAGACACCGCCCGAGGCGAGGATGCGGCGGCCCGCGCCGCGGGACGGCGTAGCCTGAGCGCGTGCTGAGCCAGGGATCGACCGTCGCGTTCTACGGCGACTCGATCACGACCGGGTGGCACTCCATCAGCTCTCTCGACCAGCGCTGGACGGCACGGGTCAGCGCGCGGTACGGCTGGACCGAGCTCAACTGCGCACGGGGCGGGATGGGGTTCGTGCGCTGGCGCGGCGAGCGCCCCGCCCCCGGTGCTCCGCGCGCGCACACCGGCGAACCGCTGGGCCTGCTGGCCGAGGTGCTCGCGTCGGATGCCGACGCCTGCGTCGTCGCGCTGGGCTGCGACGACTCCGTGCTCGTCCGAGACGACATCGCCACGGGAACCGAGCGCTGGGCGCCGCAGATCCGCCGCGCCATCGAGCGGGACCTCGATCTGCTCCTGGACAGATTCCGGCGCGATCGCCTGGCCGTGCTCGACCTGTACCGGCTGTTCCCGCCCGATGGCGGCGGCCTGCCGCCGGGCTGGCTGGGCGTGCGCCACCAGCTGTTGCCGGCGTGCGCGCAGCGCGACATCCCGGTGCTCGACGCGAACGCGCCCCGACTGCACGACGGGGGATGCTACGGCGCCGACGGCGTGCATCCGAACGACACCGGTCACGCGATCCTCGCCGAGGCGATCGGCCCACGACTGGCCGCGCACTTCGGTTCGGACGAGCCGACCGGAAAGCGCTGACCGCACCCGACCGACCCGTCACGCGACGAGCTCGCGCAGGCGGCGGGCGTCGCGCACAGCCGCACCTTCCCCGTCGTTGTTGAAGTAGGCCACCACCGCGTGGCCCGACGAACGCCACTCGTCGATCCGCCCGGCCCACCGTTCCAGCTCCGACGCAGGATACGAGCCCGTGTACAGCTGCTGCGCATCCGGCCCGTGCAGACGCAGATACACCGCGTCCGTCGTCGCGCGCGGCACACAGCGCATGCCGGCCCCGCTCATCACGCAGTACGTCGCCCGGCGACGCTCGAGCATCGCGTACACGTCGTCGTGGTCCCATGACGGATGCCGCAGCTCGACGGCCGCCCGCACGTCGCCGGGCACGACCCGCAGCAACGCGTCCAGGCGCTCATCGTCGCGTTCGACGGCGGCGGGCAGCTGGAACAGCAGGAAGCCGGCACGAGCGCCGAGGGCCCGCATCCCCTCCTCCAGCCGCGGCATCCACTCGTGCGGATCCCGCAGCCGGCGCGCATGCGTGAGCCCGCGCGGTGCCTTCACCGTGAACAGGAAGCCGTCGGGAACCCTCTCGCGCCACCCCGCGAAGGTCGCGGCGCGCGGCCAGTGGTAGAAGCTCGCGTTCAGCTCGACGGTGTCGAACTCGGCCGCATACACGTCAAGCCGGCCGGCCGACGACGTGCGCGGCGGATAGAGCACGCCCTGCCAGTGGTCGTAGCTCCATCCCGAGGTCCCGATCCGCACCTCGCCCGCTCGCATGCGTCCACGGTCGTTCGCCGACCCGCGGGATGTCAACCCCTTCGCGCACCCCACCGGGTATCGGGCCGGCAGAGTCTGGTTCATCGCACCGTCCGCCGTCGACCCGCACAGACACTCCGCCTCGGTGGACGCGCGCGTTTCGGCCATGCCGCCTGACACCCTCCTCGCGCTCTCCGTCTGCGAACTCCGATGCCCGTCTCCGGTCCGATCTGAGTGCGCAGAGGGTGCCATGCGACGGGATCGGTGGAAGAATGCCGATATGGCGACCACGATCCCGGTCGACCTGACAGACACGAAGACGTCTAATCTCCCGCCTCGCCAGGCCGCGCTTCTCACCGAAACCCGCGTCGAGTCCAAAGGAAATATCGTCGTCCGGTGGATCACGTCCACCGACCACAAGACGATCGGGTACATGTACCTGATCGCCTCGGTGATGTTCT
>CALKHM010000219.1 GCA_937988695.1 uncultured Microbacterium sp.
GCACGACACGGCGGCGGGGCCTTCAGCGGCAAGGACCCGTCGAAGGTCGACCGCTCCGGCGCGTACGCGATGCGCTGGGTCGCCAAGAACGCAGTGGCGGCGGGCTTCGCCGACCGGCTCGAGGTGCAGGTGGCCTACGCGATCGGCAAGGCCAGCCCGGTGGGACTGTATGTCGAGACGTTCGGCACGGGCAAGCTCTCCGACGAGAAGATCACGGCGGCCATCGAGGAGGTGTTCGACCTGCGCCCGCGCGCGATCATCGAGCAGCTCGACCTGCTGCGGCCGATCTACGCGCGCACGGCCGCCTACGGCCACTTCGGCCGGGAACTGCCCGAATTCACGTGGGAGCACACCACCCGGGTCGACGAGCTGCGCCGCGCCGCCGGGGTCTGACATGCCGCCGCGCCGCGTGGCACGGGTGCTCGTGGACTCGCCGCTGCCGCAGCTCGACCGCCTGTTCGACTACGCGGTCCCCGACGCATTGGCGCCCTCCGCCGTCCCGGGCGTCCGGGTGAAGGTGCCGCTGCGCAGCGCCGGCCGCGTGGTCGAGGGTTTCGTGGTCGAGATCGGCGACGACGACCCCGCCGACCGCCCCCTCTCCGACCTCGAGTCCGTCGTCTCGCCCGTGGCGGTGCTGCCACCGCGGCTGTACGCCCTGGCGCGCGCGGTCGCCGATCGCGCGGCCGGGGGCGCGGGCGACATCCTGCGCCTGGTGGTGCCCAAGCGGATGGTGCGCGCGGAGAAGGCCTGGCTGGCGGGTGCGATGCCGCCGACTCCCGTCGTGCCGCCGGATGCCGCGCAGCGGGCGGCCACGGTGCTCGACGCGTTCCCCGGGCTTTCGCGCCTGCTGCACGAGAGTGCCCGCCTGGTCGTCGACGCGCCGCCTCGACTCGACCACCTGCCCGAGGGAACCGACGTCGGGGGATGGGCCGTGCTGCTGGCAGCCATCGCCGTCGCCGCGCTCGCCCGGGGCCGCAGCGCCGTGCTCGTCGTGCCGGACTACCGCGATCAGGAGCAGCTGTGGGCTGCGCTGGCGTCGTTCGTGCCCGAGGACGCGATCGTGCGCGTCGACTCCCGCCAGTCGGGTCCCGAGCGTTACGCCGGCTATCTGCGGATCCTCGCGGACGCGCCCTGCGTGGTGATCGGGAGCCGGTCCGCAGTGTACGCGCCCGCGCATGACGTCGGCGTCGTCGCGATCTGGGATGACGGCGACCCGCTGTTGTCCGAGCCGCTCAGCCCCGGCGTGCACGCACGGGATGCCGCGCTGGTGCGCCAGGAGCTGGAGCAGTCGACGCTGCTGTTGGCGGGGCACACCCGGACGACGGATGTGCAGCGGCTCGTGGACGCCGGCTGGGTGCGCGAGGTGACCGCCGCGCGGCGGGCGTCGCCGCGCGTGATCCTGTCCGCGACGCGCGAGGGCGAGGCCCGGGGCTCGCGCGTGCCCTCGGCGGCGTTCGCTGCCGCACGTGAGGCGCTGTCGTCGGGGCCGGTGCTCGTGCAGGTCGCCCGTCCGGGCTTCGCGCCGTCGCTGGTGTGCGCCGAGTGCCGCACCCCAGCGCGCTGTGGGCACTGCGGGGGAGCGCTGCGTGCCCGGCAGCGCGGCGCGGTGCCCGACTGCACGTGGTGCGGGCGCTCCGCTCGCGGCTGGACGTGCGTGTCGTGCGGCTCGGACCGGGTGCGGATGTCGTCGTCCGGCAGCGAGCGCACGGCCGACGAGCTCGGCCGCGCGTTCCCCGGAACTCGCATCGTGGTCTCCGACGGCGAGCACCCGACCACCCGGGTCGACGGCCGGCCGGCGCTGGTCGTGGCCACGCGCGGCGCGGAGCCAGTGGCTGCCGGCGGCTACCGTGCCGTCCTGCTGCTGGACGGCGATCGGATGCTGCAGGCCGGCGACCTGCGGATCGGCGAGTCGTGCCTGCGATGGTGGTCGAATGCCGCAGCGCTTGCCGCCCCCGGGGCACCCGTCCACCTGGTGGGGGTCGCCGGACGGCTCGCCCGGGCGCTTGCGACCTGGTCGCAGCCCGCGTACGCGCGCAGCGAGCTCGCCGAACGTGCCCCGCTGAAGATGCCGCCGACAGCCCGCGTGGCGATGATCGAGGGCACCCTTGCCGAGCTGGATGCCGCGGTGAGCGCCGTGCGCGCCGCGATCCCGATGCTGGATGCCGATGCGGTCCTGGGCCCGGTGCCCGTCGAAGGCGGCCAGACCGCTCGCGCGCTGGTGCGTTTCAGCTATGCGCAGGGCCGCGCGGTGACCACGGCGCTGCGCGGCGCGGTCGTGACCGCCGCGCTGCGCACCCGGCGACCCGCGAAGGGGCGGCCCCCGGGGCCGCGCAATACACTCAAGGTGCTCCTCGATGTGCTCGATCCCGAGCTCTGACCCGAACGGAGGAGAGAGAATGCGCGTCGTGTTCGCCGGCACCCCCGCGGTGGCCGTCCCGACCCTGCGCCGGCTCATCGACGGGCCGCATGAGGTGGTCGCCGTCGTGACCAGGCCGGATGCCCCGACCGGGCGCAAGCGGGTGCTCACGCCCTCAGCCGTGGCGGATGCCGCGCAGGCCGGCGGCATCCCGGTGATCAAGGCCGCGCGCCTGGATGCTGCGGCGACCGAGGCGATCTGTGCGACCCAGCCCGACCTGGGAGTGGTGGTCGCCTACGGCGGACTCGTGCGCGATCCGCTCCTGTCGGCGCCCGCACACGGCTGGATCAACCTGCACTTCTCGCTGCTGCCGCGATGGCGGGGCGCGGCGCCCGTGCAGCGTGCCCTCATCGCCGGTGACGAGATGCTCGGCGCGTGCGTGTTCGCACTGGTCCCCGAGCTCGACGCCGGGGACATCTATGCGCGGCTGTCCTACGAGCCGCCGGCGATGGCCACGGCGTCGGACGTGCTGGACGCGCTCGCGCATCGCGGTGCGTACCTCGTCGAGGAGGTCGTGGCGTCGCTGGTGAACGGCACCGCACGCGCGCAGGCCCAGCAGGGCGAGCCGACCCTGGCCCCCAAGCTCACCGTCGACGACGGGCGCCTGGACTGGAGCGAGCCGGCCGGACGGGTGCTGGCACGCTGGCGGGGCGTGACCACCGAGCCCGGCGCGTTCACGACGGTCGCCGGGGTACGGGTCAAGATCCTCGCCGCAGGTCCGGGGACGCACGCCGACGGCCTGGCACCCGGCCGCATCGCACAGCACGACGGCACGGTGCTCATCGGCACCGGCACCGACCCGGTGGCGGTGTATCGCGTGCAGCCTGCCGGGAAGGCCACGATGGCGGCGGCGGACTGGTGGCGGGGACTGCGGGTCGATGAGCCCGTGGCCGGTTCATGACAAGCGGAACCGCGCGTACGGTCGCGTTCGAGACCGTCCACGCCGTCGCCGAGGACGACGCCTACGCGAACCTGCTGCTGCCCCGCGCGATCACCCGGGCGGGGCTGTCCTCGGCCGATGCGCGACTGGCGACCGAGCTTGCCTACGGCACGCTGCGTCGTCAGGGCACCTACGACGCGGTGATCGCCGCAGCGGCGGACCGCCCGATCGACCGCATCGACGCGGCCGTGCGCGACGCGCTGCGGCTGGGCGTGCACCAGCTGATGTCGACGCGGATCGCGTCGCACGCGGCGGTCAACGAGACCGTCGACCTCGTGCGCCGGACGGCCGGCAGATCCGCGGCAGGCTTCGCGAACGCCGTGCTGCGGCGCGTCTCGCGCGACACGCCAGGGGAGTGGATGTCGCGGATCGAGCAGACCGCGCGTTCCGACGACGAGCGCCTGGCGTTGCGCAGCGCGCATCCGGTGTGGATCATCCGCGCGCTGCGCCGGGCGCTGGCCCACGAGGGGCGCGTGGACGAGCTCGACGCGCTGCTGTCGGCCGACAACGACGCGCCCCGGGTGACGATGGCGGCGCTGCCCGGGCTCGCCGACGTCCCTGCCGGGCACGCACGCACGCCGTTCTCGCGCCTCGGCTTCCGCGCCGGCGCCGGCGACCCGGAGCCGCTGGTGCGCACGTCCGGCGGACGACTGCGGGTGCAGGACGAGGGCTCTCAGCTTGCTGCGCTCGCCCTGACCCGGGTGCTGCCGGTCGTTGCCGGCGAACGCTGGCTCGACCTGTGCGCGGGGCCGGGCGGCAAGACCGCGGTCCTGGCTGCCGAAGCGCATGCGCACGACGCACGGCTGGAGGCGAACGAGCTCGTGCCGGCCAGGGCAGGACTCGTGCGCCAGGCGCTGGCCGGGGTCCCCGGCGAGGTCCCGGTCTCCGAGCAGGACGGCCGGCAGCGCGCCGCATCCGCTCCCGGCGTCTACGACCGGATCCTCGTGGACGCGCCGTGCACGGGCCTGGGCGCGCTGCGCCGGCGCCCCGAGGCGCGCTGGCGCAAGTCTCCGGCCGATGTGGGCGCTCTGGCCGCGTTGCAGGCCGAGCTCCTCGTCGCGGCGATCGACGCGCTGCGTCCGGGCGGCGTCGTCGCCTATGTGACGTGCTCGCCGCATCTGGCTGAGACCACCGGTGTGCTCGCCGAGGTGGAGCGCACGCACGGCGACCGGATCACGCAGCTGGACGCACGTGCGGCGGTGCAGAAGGTGAGTCGCAGCAGGTTGGATCTGGCCGTTCCCGCCGACGGCTCGCTGCGCGCCCAGTTGTGGCCACACCGACACGGCACCGACGCGATGTTCATCAGCCTGTTGCAGAGGCTGTGACCGCCCCGGGCATGAGTGTGACCGCACCGACATAATGGGGACGTGGTCTCAGACGCGCGCATCAATCCCAGCATCCTCGCCGCCGACTTCGTGAACATGCAGGCCGACCTCGCCCGCATCGGCACTGCCGACTTCGTGCATGTCGACGTCATGGACAACCACTTCGTGCCGAATCTGACGTTCGGCCCGCAGATGGTCGAGCGCATCCAGGCCACGAGCCCCGTGCCGCTGGACGTCCACCTCATGATCGACGACCCCGATCGATGGGCGCCGGGATACGCCGAGCTCGGCGCGGCATCGGTCACGTTCCACCTCGAGGCGGCGAACGAGCCGGTGGCGCTGGCTCGGCGGCTGCGGGCGATGGGTGCGCGCGCGGGCGTGGCCGTCAAGCCGATGACACCGGTCGAGCCGTTGTTCGACATCATCGACGACTTCGACCAGATCCTCGTGATGACCGTCGAGCCGGGGTTCGGCGGCCAGTCGTTCATGCCCGAGACCATGCCCAAGCTGCGGCGCCTGCGCGACGAGGCACGGCGGCGCGGCGCGCAGGTGTGGCTGCAGGTCGATGGCGGCATCTCGGCGTCGACGATCGCACAGGCCGCCGATGCCGGCGCCGACACGTTCGTGGCGGGCTCGGCCGTGTTCGGCTCCGACGACCCGACGGCCGCCATCGCCGCACTGCGCGAGACGGTCGGCGCGCACCGCCACTGACCGTCACGCGGTCTGCGGGCGGTCGCGCGCCCGGTACCCTGGCATGGTGAAGACGTTCGATGCCCTGTTCGCCGAGCTCAGCGCGAAAGCGACCGGTCGCCCTGAGGGCTCCGGCACCGTCGCGGAGCTGGACGCCGGCGTGCACGCGATCGGCAAGAAGATCGTCGAAGAGGCCGCAGAGGTCTGGATGGCCGCGGAGTACGAGACGACGGATGCCGCAGCGGGCGAGATCTCCCAGCTGCTGTACCACGTACAGGTCATGATGATCGCGAAGGGGCTGACGCTCGAGGACGTGTACCGACATCTGTGATGCCGGCACCGCCCTCGCACACCCCCTGACGGAAAGACACACATGCTGCGAATCGCCGTTCCCAACAAGGGCTCGCTCGCCGAGACGGCTGCGGAGATGCTCGCGGAGGCCGGCTATGCCGGGCGCCGCGATAGCAAGGATCTGCACCTCGTCGACCCCGAGAACGACGTCGAGTTCTTCTATCTGCGCCCGAAAGACATCGCGACGTACGTCGGCTCCGGCGCCCTCCACGTGGGCATCACCGGACGTGACCTGCTGATGGATGCCCGGATGCCGGGGGCGCGGGAGATCGCGGCCCTCGGCTTCGCGAACTCCACGTTCCGATTCGCCGCGCCACCCGGACGCTTCGGCGACGTGACGGACCTGGACGGCGTGCGTGTGGCCACGTCGTATCCCGGACTCGTCGACGCGTTCCTGGACCGACACGGCGTAGCCGTGGACCTGGTGCCGCTGGACGGCGCGGTGGAGTCCGCCGTCGAGCTGGGCGTCGCCGACGCCATCGCCGACGTGGTGGAGACCGGCACGACCCTGCGGCAGGCCGGGCTCGAGGTCTTCGGCCCGCCGATCCTGACGTCCGAGGCCGTGCTGATCGCCGGTCCCCACGATGTGGAGGGCACCGAGACGCTGCTGCGGCGCCTGCACGGCGTGATGGTGGCGCGGCGCTACGTGCTCATCGACTACGACCTGCCGGCCGACCTCGTCGAGCAGGCCGTCGCGCTCACGCCCGGTGTGGAATCGCCCACGATCTCGCCGCTGCGCGACCCGGAGTGGGTGGCGGTGCGGGTGATGAGCCCGCGCAAGAGCGTGAACCAGGTCATGGATGCGCTGTATTCGCTGGGCGCGCGGGCGATCCTGGTGACGGCGATCGACGCGGCGAGGCTGTGATGACGCTGGCGACCCGGGTGATCCCATGCCTGGACGTGGCTGCCGGCCGCGTGGTGAAGGGTGTGAACTTCGAGAACCTGCGCGACATGGGCGATCCGGTGGAACTGGCCGGACTCTACTTCGATCAGGGCGCCGACGAGCTCACGTTCCTCGACGTGACGGCGACCGTCGACGAGCGTGCCACGACCTACGACGTGGTGCGCCGCACCGCCGAAGCGGTCTTCATCCCGCTGACCGTGGGCGGCGGCGTGCGCGCGGCCGACGATGTCGCCCGGTTGCTCGCCGTCGGCGCCGACAAGGTCGGCGTGAACTCCGCCGCGATCGCGCGCCCCGACCTCGTCGATGAGATCGCCGACCGGTTCGGGGCGCAGGTGCTCGTGCTCTCGCTCGACGTGAAGCGGTCCGAGGACACGTCCTCCGGCTTCGTCGTGACCACGCACGGCGGACGCGTCGCCACGACGCTCGATGCGCTGGTGTGGGCGCGAGAGGCGATCGAGCGCGGAGCGGGGGAGCTGCTGGTGAACTCCATCGACGCCGACGGCACCAAGGACGGCTTCGACCTCGAGCTCATCTCCCTGATGCGCGAACTGTCCTCGGTGCCGGTGATCGCGTCGGGAGGTGCCGGCGCGGCGGAGCACTTCCCGCCGGCCGTGCACGCCGGTGCCGACGCCGTGCTGGCCGCCTCCGTGTTCCACTCCCGCCAGTTGACGATCGCCGACGTGAAGGCGGCCCTGGAGGCCGACGGCATCCCGACACGCAGAACGGACGCGCGCACAACGGGCGCCCACACGACAGAGGAGGGCAGATGACCGACACGATCCAGGAGCGCATCGCCCGGGTGGCCTTCAACGATCAAGGGCTGGTTCCCGCCATCATCCAGGAATGGGACACCCGTGAGGTGCTGATGCTCGGCTGGATGGACGCCGAGGCGCTGCGACGCACCCTCACCGAGGGCCGGGTGACGTTCTGGTCCCGGTCGCGTCAGGAGTACTGGCGCAAGGGCGACACCTCCGGTCACATCCAGCTCGTGCGCGACGCGCGACTGGACTGCGACGGCGACACCGTCCTGGTGTCGGTGCAGCAGGTGGGCGCCGCTTGCCACACCGGAGACCGTACCTGCTTCGACGCCGACGACCTGGACCCCGCCGTCGGCGGTCGGCCGTGACGCGCCGGGCGCGGGCCGTCGCGGTCGTCGTGACCGTGCTGTGCGGCGCGGCGGGCGTGCTCTCGTCCACACAGACCTGGCTGCACGTGGCGCTGGTGGACTCCACCGCCGACTCGCTCGCCGTCACCGGCAGCGCGGCGCTCCCGGTGCTCGCGCCGGCGAGCCTGGCCGTGCTCGCCCTGGGGGTGGCGCTGTCGATCGTCGGCACGGTCGTGCGCTACGTCTTCGGCGCGGTCGCCGTCGTGATCGCCGGAGCGCTGGGCGTCGCCACCGCGGCAGTGGCGTACGAGCTGCCGGTGTCGGCAGTGGCCCGCGCCGTCACCGATGCCACCGGCATCACCGGCGACGAGCCGGTGTCTCGCCTCGTCTCCGGCATCTCCGCGACGGCCTGGCCCACCCTGACGTTGCTGTTCTGGCTGGTCCTGCTGGCGGCGGGCGTGTTCGTGCTGGTGACTGCACGACGGTGGACCGCCACGGGGCGGAAGTACCGCACCGACGCTGCTGCCGCCGCGACCTCCGGGCCCCTGGACGCCGTCGACTCCTGGGACGGGCTGTCCCGGGGGGAGGATCCCACCGCCGGTGAGGACCGCCGCTAGACTGGGCAGCGGAGCGCGCGCCGTCGCATCCACACACGAAGGAGCCCCATGAGCAACCCCATCGCCGACCCGGGTCACGGACACTCGCCGGCCGCCTGGACCGCCGTGATCATCATGCTGTTCGCGTTCGCGGTCGGCACCGCCGCCTTCTTCCTGGATGTGCCGTGGCTGGTGTGGACGTGCGCGGTGCTGCTCATCGTCGGGCTGATCGTCGGCTTCATCCTGGCGAAGGCCGGCTACGGGGTCAACGGTCCGAAGTACACCCCCAAAGAGCATTGAGCATGCTCGCCGACCTCACGGCCGGCGCCGTCGCGGACGCCCGCTTGCGTGAGGAATCGCAGTCGCTGTCCGAAGTGGAGCGCCTCGCGGCGCTGCGCCCGGCTGCTCGTGATGCACGGGCGGCGCTCGCCCCGGCCGGCCGGGTGAAGATCATCGCCGAGGTGAAGCGGGCCAGTCCCTCACGCGGTGACCTCGCCGAGATCCCTGACCCCGCCCACCAGGCGCGCCGGTATGAGCAGGGCGGTGCAAGCGCGATCTCGGTGCTCACCGAAGGGCGGCGGTTCAAGGGCAGCCTCGCCGATCTCGAGGCCGTGAAGGCGTCGGTCTCGCTGCCGGTGCTGCGCAAGGACTTCATCGCCACCCCCTACCAGGTCGTGGAGGCCCGCGCGGCCGGGGCCGACCTCGTGCTGCTCATCGTCGCCGCCCTCCCGCAGCCGCTGCTGCGTGAGCTGTACGCACTCGTGCAGCAGCTCGGGATGACGGCGCTCGTCGAGGCCCACACCGCCGAGGAGGTGGCGCGCGCCGTCGACGTGGGCGCGCAGGTGATCGGCGTGAACGCGCGCGACTTGAAGACGTTCGAACTGGATCAGGACCTGTTCGGTCGCCTCGCCGGCAGCATCCCCGACGAGGTGATCAAGGTCGCGGAGTCGGCGGTCAAGGTGCCGGCGGATGTCGCGCATTACCGCGCGGCCGGCGCCGATGTCGTGCTCGTCGGCGAAGCGCTCGTCACGGGCGACCCGGTCGCCACGCTGGGCGCGTTCCTGGCCGGAGCGGAGGTGGACGCATGAGCCTGCGCGACGCGCACGGGCCGTTCTACGGCGACTTCGGCGGCCGTTACATGCCCGAGTCGCTCATCGCGGCGATCGACGAGCTCACCGCCGTCTACGAGGCGGCGATGGCCGACCCGGCCTTCCACGCCGAGTTCACGCGGCTGCTGACGTCGTACGCCGGGCGTCCGTCTCCGGTGACCGAGGTGCCGCGGTTCGCCGCCCACGCCGGCGGGGCACGGATCTTCCTCAAGCGCGAGGACCTCAACCACACCGGTTCGCACAAGATCAACAACGTGCTCGGCCAGGCGCTGCTGACCCGGCGCCTGGGCAAGAGCCGGGTCATCGCCGAGACCGGCGCCGGACAGCACGGCGTGGCCACCGCGACGGCGGCGGCGCTGTTCGGATTCGACTGCACGATCTACATGGGCGAGGTGGACACGCAGCGGCAGGCGCTGAACGTCGCGCGGATGCGGCTGCTGGGCGCCGACGTCGTGTCGGTGAAGACCGGCTCGCGCACCCTGAAGGACGCCATCAACGAGGCGTACCGCGACTGGGTCGCCAGCGTGCAGACCACCAACTACATCTTCGGCACCGCCGCGGGCCCGCATCCGTTCCCGGCGATGGTGCGCGACTTCCAGAAGGTCATCGGCGAAGAGGCCCGTACGCAGCTGCTCGACGAGGTCGGCCGGCTGCCCGACGCGGTCCTGGCATGCGTGGGCGGCGGCTCCAACGCGATCGGCATGTTCGACGCGTTCCTCGACGACGCCGACGTGAGGCTCTACGGCGTGGAGGCGGCCGGTGCCGGTGTCGACACCGAGGAGCACGCCGCCTCCATCGAGCGCGGCCGGCCCGGCGTCCTGCACGGAGCGAGGACCTTCGTGCTGCAGGACGAGGACGGCCAGACCGTGGACTCGCACTCCATCTCCGCCGGCCTCGACTACCCGGGCGTCGGCCCCGAACACGCGTGGCTGGCCTCGATCGGCAGGGCCCAGTACATCCCGGCCACCGACGACGAGGCCATGCAGGCGCTGCGGCTGCTGAGCGAGACCGAGGGGATCATCCCGGCCATCGAGTCCGCACACGCGCTGGCCGGTGCGTTGCGCATCGGACGCGAGCTCGGACCCGACGCGGTGCTCGCGGTGAGCCTGTCCGGCCGAGGCGACAAAGACATGGACACCGCTGCCCGCTACTTCGGGCTCTACGACCCGGAGGACGCCCGATGAGCTCGCCGCTGGCCGCCGCGATCGATGCGGCCCGCGCCGCCGGACGCGGCGCGTTCATCGGATACCTGCCGCTGGGCTACCCCGACCTACTCGGATCCCGTCATGGACGGCCCGGTGATCCAGGAGGCCGCACACGCCGCGCTCGAGGCCGGTTTCAAGGTTCGCGACCTGTTCCCCGCCGTCCGCGAGATCACGGAGCGCGCCGGCGTGCCCGTGGTGATCATGACGTACTGGAACCTCGTCGTGCAGTACGGCGTCGCACGTTTCGCCGACGATCTGAAGGCCGCGGGGGGAGCGGGGCTGATCACCCCGGACATCACTCCCGACGCCGCACAGGAGTGGATCGCGCAGAGCGTCCGGGTGGGACTGGACCGCGTGTTCCTGGCCGCGCCCACCTCCACCGATGAGCGCCTCGCGCTCATCGTGCAGAACACGACCGGCTTCGTGTACACCGTGTCGACGATGGGCATCACCGGCGAACGGGCAGAAGTGGATGCCGCCGCCCAGACCCTCGTGGGCAGGCTGCGCGAGCACGGCGCAGAGCGATGCTGCGTCGGGATCGGCATCTCCACGCCCGAGCAGGTGGCGGCGACGCTGGCCTATGCCGACCGCGCGAGCGTCGGCACGGCTCTGGTGCGCGCCCTTCGCGACGGCGGGCTGGACGGGCTCGCGGCCACGGCGACGGC